>JBEVJJ010000109.1:0-22722 GCA_040510255.1 Nitrospiraceae bacterium
TGTGGCAAAAGATACGGAGCACGAGGGTCCTTGAATTGATATGGCGAGTCGAATTTCACGAGTCGCCATGTGCCGGGCAAATCTTGAGGCTGACAAATTCTGGAATGAGGCGGATTTTCAGCAGCGGACCTTATCACTCCCACCGATGCGTTGGATGCAGCTGCCGGAGGAGGCGCGGTAAGCAGCCCGGCGACCAGTGTCATCACAGAGATAAGTCGATGCATGAAGCCCTCCTGGTGAGGTCGCGACAGTATGTAGGCCTGTTACACATCAATAGTAGCAGACGGCTATAAATCCTCATGTATAAGCGATGTTGGCTTCCTCGATCGGATGATCCATACGGGGAGCTTGGGGAGGGACATCGAGCTGAACGGACGGTCAGGTCTTTACGCGCTTTGAGCGATACGCGGGATTCGATCAACCGGCAACCCCAGCACTCGGGCTCTCGTCTGATGGTCCAGCGCGACACCACACTGTGGTAGTTCCCGGCCGAAACCAAGGTCCATCGTTCTTTGCCCGCCAGGTGCGATGAGAAAAAGAAATATGTATAATGTCGTCTTCCCCTACAGTTTCTGGGGATTCAGTTGAATATTCCGGGGATGGCCGAAGGAGTTTTGCCATGGCTGCGACAACCCTTCTCGACAAGATCTGGGATGCACATATCGTCCATGAAGAACCGGACGGCACCACCCTTCTGTATATCGATCGGCATCTCGTTCACGAAGTGACTTCACCCCAGGCATTCGAGGGACTCAAGGCGGCGGGCCGGAGACCCCGCCGCCCGAGGGCAGTGTTGGCCGTTCCGGATCACAATGTCCCTACCACTGATCGCAAACTGGGCATCGCCGACCCCGTCAGCGCCGTTCAAATCAAAGCCCTTGAAGAAAACTGTGCGGCATTCGACATTACGCTCTTTGGCATGCATGACGTACGGCAAGGAGTGGTCCATATCATCGGCCCAGAGCAGGGATTCACACTTCCAGGCATGACGATCGTCTGCGGTGATTCCCACACTTCCACCCACGGCGCCTTCGGAGCACTGGCCTTCGGCATCGGAACGAGCGAAGTCGAACACGTTTTGGCAACACAATGTCTCGTTCAAAAGCGACCCAAGACAATGGAAATACGCGTCGATGGCGTTTTGTCGCCTCGCTGCTCCGCGAAGGACGTCATCCTAGCAATCATCGGCAAGATTGGGACAGCGGGCGGCACCGGACACGTGATTGAATATACGGGTTCCACGATTCGCAATCTCAGCATGGAAGGTCGCATGACGCTGTGCAATATGTCCATCGAGGGCGGGGCAAGGGCGGGCATGGTTGCTCCTGACGACAAGACCCTCGTCTATCTCCTGGGACGACCCATGTCTCCGAAGGGTGTCTTGTGGACTCAGGCTACACAAGCCTGGCGACATCTCGTAACCGATCCGGGGGCTTCCTATGGCGCTGTGGTGAAAATAGAGGCCGAAACGATTGCGCCGCAGGTTACCTGGGGCACGAGTCCCGGTATGGTGGCAGGCGTCGATGCAAGGATTCCCGATCCCCGCCAGATGGCCGATGACAAGCTTCGCAAAGCGACGGAGCATGCGTTGGAATACATGGGACTCTCCCCCGGGATGCCGCTGACACAGATTCGAATCGACAGAGTCTTCATTGGATCATGCACCAATGCGCGGATCGAAGATCTGCGACTGGCGGCGGACTTTGCCAAAGGGAAGCGGGTGGCGCAGGGGGTTCACGCAATGGTCGTTCCCGGGTCCGGCCTGGTGAAGCAGCAAGCAGAACAAGAAGGACTCGACCGCATTTTCAGAGAATCAGGATTTGAATGGCGTGAAGCCGGATGCAGTATGTGTCTTGCGATGAATGCCGATGTGTTGCAACCCGGGGAACGATGCGCTTCGACCAGCAACCGAAACTTCGAAGGGCGCCAGGGTGCTGGAGGACGGACTCATTTGGTCTCCCCGGCCATGGCCGTGGCCGCAGCCATCGAAGGGCACTTTGTCGATATCCGGCACTGGTCCTAGCGCACGTGTCTGATATGTTGGAAGCCGTACCAACAGATAGATCGAGCATGAACGCATTCACCATCCTCACGGGTCTCGTCGCGCCGCTGGATAGGCTCAACGTCGATACCGATCAGATCATCCCCAAACAGTTCTTGAAAACAATCAAGCGAACGGGCTTGCGAGAAGGATTGTTCTACGATTGGAGAAGGGCCAAGGATGGCTCCCCCGACCCAAAGTTTTTTCTGAATCAGACGCGATATCACGGAGCATCGATCTTGCTGACGAGGGACAATTTCGGCTGTGGCTCGTCTCGCGAGCATGCTCCGTGGGCGCTGTTGGACCAGGGCTTTCGCTGCCTTATCGCTCCGAGTTTCGCCGACATATTTTTCAACAACTGTTTACAGAATGGCATCCTGCCTGTCGCGCTTAAAAACGATGAAGTGCAGGAGTTGTTTCAACGCGCGGGGGCTGCGGACGGATTGACACTCACTGTGGACCTTGACGCTCAAACCGTCACGACCCCCGATTGCATGACCTATCGATTCGAGATTGACCCCTTCCGGAAAGATTGTCTCTATCGGGGTCTGGATTCAATCGCCCTGACCCTTCAACATCAAGATCGTATTCGTGAGTATGAACGGCGCCGTGCCATTGACGCCCCCTGGCTCTTTCAAGATCTCTAACTACCAACCGGAGGACAAATGAAGAGGGCGATATTGCTACTGACGATACTGTTCTTCGTAGGGGCGGCCTATCTCTTGGTCATTTTTAACTGGAGTTACTCCGAGGGAGACCGTGCCGGCTACTTGCAAAAGATCTCCCACAAGGGCTGGATTTGCAAGACCTATGAAGGAGAATTGGCCATGACAACCGTGCCTGGCGTCGCCCCGTTGCTGTGGGACTTCAGCGTCTGGGATACTGCGATCGCGAAGAAACTGGATGGCCAGATGGGGAAACGGATCGTCGTCCATTACAAAGAATTTCGTTACATTCCCACGACCTGCTTCGGCGAGACCACCTACTTTGTGGACCGTGTGGAAGTAGTTGACAACTGATCTTGACCGATAGGTCACAGCCACTTCTTTTGTCTGAAGAAATAGAGCATCGCCCCGCCGATAGCTGCCATCATCAGTAGAACCGCCGGATATCCCCATGTGGACTTCAATTCAGGCATATGCTCGAAGTTCATGCCGTAGATGCTGGCGATGAATCCCAAAGGCATGAAGATCGTCGTGATGATCGTCAGGACCTTCATGACCGCATTCAGCCGGTAGTTGACACTGGACAAGTAAATTTCCAGCATGGAGGATACCATTTCCCGTAGATTTTCGATCGTATCGGCGATTTGCACGATGTGGTCGTACACGTCGCGAAAAAAAATCTTGGTCGGAGCTTGCAGGAACGGGCATTCGGATCGTGACAGGCTGTTAATGACCTCCCGCAGAGGCCAAACAGAACGGCGCACAAATCGCAACTGCCGCTTCAACGCATGGATCTCCCGCAGCGTCTCGGGTTCGGGATTCGTCACGACGTAATCTTGTAAGGCCTCGATCCGTTCGCCGATCGTTTCGAGCACGATAAAATATCGATCGACGATGGAATCAATCAGCGCATACAAGAGATAGTCGGACCCTGCTTGCCGTAGACGCCCCTTCCCGGAGCGCAAGCGTTCCTTGACTGCTTGAAAGACATCGCCACCGTTCTCCTGAAACGATATGACAAAATTCTCTCCGAAGATGAGGCTGACCTGTTCCACGTTGACATCTCTGTGTCGCTCACCTTCGTAGAGCATTTTGAGCACCACATAGACATGGGTGCCGAAGTCGTCCAGTTTTGGGCGCTGATCGCTGTTGGCAATATCTTCCAGCAGTAACGGGTGTAGGCCGAGCAGTTTGCCGAAGGATTCTAGGATTTCGATTTTGTGAATACCACCGACGTCGGCCCACATGACGGTCGGTTTGGAGGCGATGGTGATGTCTTCAGGCTTGGCGACCTGACCCTCGTGGAATTGGTCCACGTCATACTGGAATACCGTAATGGGAACGGTTTCCGCCTTTTTCTCTCCGATATGCACCAGGGTACCCGGAGGCAGACCGGCCTTGCGTGATCGCTTCTGAACGAGCTTCATGGTAGCGCCTCCTTTACCGTGGAAGACCGCCGTGGGTCAAGTACTCCGAGACAAGACAGTTCATTCATTGGTTCTGACAGGATGGTTGAAAAGACCTCCAGCTCTTTAAGACGCTGGGCGCTTACTGACTTGCGTCCGTTCACAACCTTGACGTGCATTATTCTGCACGTCGTTTTCTTCGTGTCGCAGACCTCGGCTGCGGCCGCGCCTGCGGAATGGGAGGTCTTGACCCACCGGGTGGGGCGAGTGAGACTGGCGTCCCCATTGAACATCCTCTGGAATTCCCATCGTGCTTCCCCACAACCGCGCGATTGCCTTTCAGGGGTTTCCAAATTGTTTTTCGACAACCTGTTGAGGCAAAAGCCTGGTAAGGTACAGGGAGGAGCTTGCTCGAGGACGGATCTCCATCACACACACGAGGGGCTGTTGAAATCTATGGATCACGAATTGCGGATTCTAGTGGATGCTGTGACCCAAGCAGGACAACGTCTGTTGGACATGGCCAAGGAAGGGTTTGCGGTCAATACGAAGTCCGATCACTCTCCGGTAACCACGGCCGATCTAGAGGTCAACCATATGGTCCATGAGGCAATCCGCAGGCATTTCCCGGAAGATGGATGGCTGTCGGAGGAGGAGTCTGATGACAACAGGCGGCTGCAAAAGAAACGAGTTTGGATTCTCGACCCGATCGACGGAACCCGCGCCTTCATCAAGAACATCCCTCAGTTTTGCATCGCTGCCGCATTGGTAGAAAGTGGCCATCCAGTGATCGCAGCCATTCTGAATCCGGCGACCGATGAGTTGTTTACTGCAACGAGGGGAGGAGGAATACAGCTCACCGGGGGGACTCCCGTTTCATCCCCTGACGAACAGACACCGGAACGGTCGGTCGTGCTGGTCAATCCATGGGAATTACAGACCGGACGTTTTCGTTCGCTGATTCCTCAGTTTGAATGTCGACCAATTGGATCAATCGCTTATGCCTTGGCATTGGTTGCGGTAGGTCGGGCTGACGCAGCGATCACACTCACAGGGGGAAACGAATGGGATGTGGCGGCAGGAGTCTTGTTGGTTGAAGAAAGCGGGGGGACGGTCACCGATACGCGGGGCAGACACCTCCGGTTCAACCAAACCGACCTTCGTCTCCATGGTACGATTGCCGTTGGCTCTCATGCCGACCCATTGCTGATCGCAGCGATAAAAGGCCTGGATCAGCCAATGGCATAATAGACGCCATTGAACCCTCCCGGCCAATCAGGCCGAACCCTTCCACGCTAATGCGGAGGTCACCAATGCATGTCGCGGTCTTGGGTGCCGGACTCTTGGGTCGTCCTATTGCGGAGCGGCTTCACCGCATCGGTCATTCTGTGACCGTCTATAACCGCACAGGCCACAAGACGGATCGTTTAGCGGAGCTTGGAATCACCATCGCTGCCTCGCCACGGGAAGCGGTCGAGTCCGCGGACCGCATTCTCTTGCTATTAGCCGACGCGGAAGCCATACAGGCGGTGCTATTGAACCTTCCTCCGCAGCGACTCGCCGGACGGATCATCATACAGATGGGCACGATCGGACCGGCTGAAAGCGTGGCCTTCCAACAAAACATAGCAGCCGGCGGGGGCGAGTACTGCGAAGCACCGGTATTGGGCAGTGTAGCGGAAGCTCAGAAGGGAACGTTGCTGATACTGTTCGGCGGAACAAGGGACCAACTAACCCGATGTGACGAGGTGCTCGGTTCGCTGGGTCAAGAACCACACTACGTGGGACCGGTCGGAAAGGCTGCCGCGCTCAAGCTGGCCCTGAATCAATTGATCGCCGCTGAGATGGCGGCCTTTTCACTCAGTCTGGCATTGGTGCAACTGGAGCACGTGGATGTGGACCTTTTTATGGCGGTGCTTCGAAAGAGCGCCCTATTCGCGCCGGCATTCGACAAAAAACTTCCTCGCCTATTGAGCCGGGACTACAGCTCCCCCAATTTTTCCGTACAGCACCTCGTCAAGGACGTGCACTTATTTTTGGAACGAGCACGAACGAAGAGCCTCGCAACCAGCAGCCTGGAAGGAGTGCTCCCGTTGCTCTCTGGGGCGATGGAACGCGGGCTTGCTGATGCGGATTACTCGGCGATGTTCGAGACAGTGAGCCAACAACCCACGCCGGATGGTTAACTCGCATGATTCATGAAGCGCGCGAGGCGACAAAGAAATCGCCTCAAGGTTACGCACGGATGCGAGGGGTCAATCCATGCGTCTCGTTAAGGTTGCAAGGAAATGTGTTCGGGACTCGGAGGAGATTGCACACGACTCAATTGGAATCGTCCTCCCGGCCTCGCTGGTGACGTGTCCTGCTCGATGCGGGTATACCACCAGCGGCCTTCTCCTGCCGTATAGTCAGCGGAGAGTTTCACCTCAAACCCTCCTTCGCGGTCGTTTTCACTTTGAATCCACACCCCAGTCCAGGAATGATTCGTCAAGGCCACCGTGACAAACTTTCCACCTTTGAAATCGTATTCGCCGTTTCCTTTGGCATCCAGGGCGAGAGGCGTGACGATACCACCTTCTTCGTATTCCCAAACCCCTGCCAGGACCTGACGATCATCGACCTCCGAAACTTCATTCGTCGTTAGAACAGTCCGTTCAGTCGATACCCCTGTCGGTCCATGACCACAGGCGGTGATGAGCGTCCCTCCTAATACGAATCCCGATACGAGTAGGGCCTGCGTGCCATAGCCTCGCTTCCGATTTGTCCGAATCCGGTAGGTCATCTCTTCCTCTTCTCCATTTTTCATCCGCTGGAACGGGCTTCTTTGACCACGAAATTCTGCGCGTACTCATTAAATACCATGGATCTGAACGATTGGACAAGACTAGCTACATTCCTAGGGACATATTCAGGCCTGACTGGGGGTGCGCAGAAGGCACCTAGAAACCCATTTCTTCCAAGGGAAATCCCGCGGAGATGCCCTCAACGAGACAACTGTTCCATCCGTCGGCACGCTTCGAATAGATCATGATCCGTCTTTGCAAAGCAAAACCGCACATACCGGTGTCCCTCCGGACCTGAAAAGAAGGCTTCACCGGGCACACCGGCGATACCGGTCTTATCAAGTAGGTACATGGCCCGATCTTTCCCGGTTGCACCCGGAAGCCGAGTGACGTCCGCGAGAACATAATAGGCCCCTTGGGGAACAGATGGCATGAGGCCGGCTTGTCGCAACGACCGGCAGAATTGATCCCGTTTTCCTTCGTACTCACGAGCCAGATTCGTATAGAACGATGGCGGCAACTCTTGCACTCCCATGGCCACCCCGAACTGCAAGGGGGCCGGCGCGCAGACATAGAGGAGATCGTTCATCGCCCCGATCAATTGCGCCCATTGTGGAGTAGCCACGCTGTACCCGATACGCCAACCGGTGATGCTAAATGTTTTCGAATACCCGCCAATTGTAATCGTCCGATCTCGCATTCCCGGCAACGACGCCATGCTGACATGCCGGCGACCATCAAAGAGGAAATATTCATAGATCTCATCCGTCAGGACGAAGAGATCGTGTTCCTGCGCCAATTGGGCGATCCATTCCAACTCTTGCCGAGTGAATACCTTGCCGGATGGATTTCCGGGCGTGTTCACCACGATCGCCTTGGTCCGGCCTGATATGAGCTGCGCAAGATCCGCCTTCGCAAGCACCCAATCCGGCGCGTGCATCCGCACGACACGTGGAACCGCCTCTACGGCGAGGATGGCACTCATGTGATAACCATAATACGGCTCGAACAGGATCACCTCATCGCCCGGACTGAGCAGTGCCAAACAGGCGCAATGAAAAGACCCGGTTGCGCCTGCGCTTACGGTGATCTCCGTTTCGGGATCCGCGGAGAGGCCGTTGTAATCGGCCAGCTTCCGAGCGATCGCCGTCCGGAGTTCGACGAGTCCGTCATAGCGCGTATAGGTATTGATCCCTTGGGCGATGGCCCGCTCCGCCCCCTGTGCGACGACTGGTGGCACCCCAGTATCGCAGACCCCTTGTGCCATGTTGAGCCCTTTGATTCGTGCGCAGGCCTGCGTCATGGCTCGAATCTCAGATTGGGCCAGTCGTGTCATCCGTTGATTAGGTGCGCGAGACATTGTCTGTTCCTTTCATCGGTCATCAGAATTCTACACGGAACGCTGGTGGATGGCCCGGAGCATAATTTGCCTACCCTCATGATGATGGCATCGACCGCATCGAGGCGGATTACTGCATCAGAGAACTCCCTGCCGGACACCATCGCATGAACAATGTGTGCGGACCGATTGGATCACGTTGCCTTCGACCTCCAGCAGATAAAGAGATGTACGCTGCCCCTGTCTTCTTCCTGGAGAGAGATGTTTTCATCGCTGTCGTCGATGCAACATAGGTTGGATAGGTGATTCACTGCTTGTTCCCCGTCACAGCAAAGCCTAGAATTCCAGCGCCGAAGTGACTGACGACGGACAACCGTTGCTGTCGCTACAAATGAGTACCACTATGACCCGTCCGGCACAAGTCCGTCGTGGAGTGCTGATGCCGCTCTTGCTTGTCGCTCATAGCTACGCGCAATCCATTGCGGTATGCACCATCCAGGGGCGAGGTGCGTGGCAGCGTCTTGGGCCTATCCAGTCGCTGGACATCGCATTGGGCTCCCGAGGTGTCGATCTGGGAACCGGAAGCGTACTTCACGTTTCCACCGACCCGGACGGTCGGACCAAAGGAAAGGGTCTATCCATTGGCTCAGGACCATCCAATTCTAGAGAAACACAACGCAATGCGCAGCGCTTCAACCGGCCGATGGGACGTACGAGGATCTCCTCGAATACCCACCACAATAGATAAAGTCTTCACGGTATCCACTCCATGAACATGCCCTCGTCAGGCCATGTGCCCAGCATCACGTGGTTTACAGCCACATGCCTGCTTATCAGTAATATCGTGGGTGGAGGCATCTTCACCGTGACCGGCTATTTGGCGCGCGATCTCGGTGATCCTGGACTCATTCTCGTTCTGTGGTGCGTAGGGGCGGCAATTGCCTTGGCCGGCGCCCTGTCCTACAGCGAGCTCGGCGTGTCGTTCCCCGCCGCGGGAGGAGATTACGTGTACCTGCGTCGAGCTTATGGACCGCTCATGGGATTTCTCAGTGGATGGGTGTCGTTCACCGTCGGATTCGGTTGCGCGATTGCCGCCTCGGCGGTCAGCTTCTCCACCTATGCCTTGCGCATGATTTCAGCCACCCCAGACATTCACGCTGACTCTTTTCTGGCGCTCCTCCTGGTCTGGACCATGACGGCGCTCCATGCTCGAGGTGTCTCTACAGGCGGCTGGGTCCAGCGTATATTGACCACGACCAAGGTCACAGCCCTTCTGCTGCTGATTCTCGGAGGGTTGACAGTCGGCACCGGCAATTGGTCCAACCTCTCCATTCACGCCAGCGGTCCGGCCCCGACAGGTGGAATGGTCGGTGTGGCTCTCATCTTCATCTTCTACACCTACTTGGGCTGGAACATTATCGGATACATAGCCGGCGAAATCACTAATGCGATGCGTACCATTCCGACCATCATCGTCGGGGGCACTGGCTTCGTGGCTGTGCTTTATCTGCTGATCAATCTCGTCTATTTTTACGCCCTGCCGGTCACCATACTGGGGGAACCTCCGGTTCTTCCGGTCGCGGAAAAAGCAGCTGCGGCATTGTGGGGCTCCGGCAGCGCGCGCTTCTTAAATGGCCTCCTCTGTATTTCAATCGCAGGAGGCGTCAGTGCGATGGTGTGGGCCGGCCCTCGTATCTACTGGGCAATGGCGCAAGACGGTGTGTTCAGTCCCTTCTTCTCCCGGCTCAACCCGACGACCGGCGCACCGGTCCGTGCCATTGTCTTGCAAAGTGTCTGGGCTTCCGTGTTGATCATGTCAGGCACATTCGAGCAATTGGTTGTGTTTGGCGGATCCGTGCTCGCGTTCTTTACCGCCATGACGGTGGCGGCGCTCTTCATACTGCGGTGGCGGTATCCCCACATGTCTCGTCCCTTTCGCGTCCCGCTCTATCCTGTCGTTCCGGGCCTGTTCGTAATGTTCATGCTGGGTCTGGTGATCGCGAGCGCTATGCAGCGACCCTATGAGGCACTCATGGGGCTGTGCACAGTTATGATCGGCATCATTCTCTATTGGTTCTTCTTTAAGAAGACCCTTCCGGCATAGATCACCCAGACCCCGATTTCATCCCTGGAGTCCGCTGAACGCTGTGGTCAGATTGTTCTCGCCAAGCAGCACCTTCGGGATGGCGTGGAACCAGATCTCGCGTTGAGGTTCTCGCCGCTCTGCGACAACACAAAGAGAAGATCACTGAACAGGGAGCATCGCACGGGTTACCTGGCCGGACGGTCTGTCCTTGAGCTCTATGGGGGACGCATCCTGACCCTCCACGAACTCCTTGTGGATGCGTAGTACTCGTTCGACATAGGCCTGCGTGCTTTTTAGCGGCGGAACGCCGAGATATTGCATGACTCTTCCTTCGCCTGCATGATACGCCGCAAGCGCAAGCCGCATGTCTCCGTGAAAGCGGTCGAGCAGCCGGCGAACCTCCGCTGCACCAGCCCGAATATTCTCGCCGGGATCGAAGGGGTCAAAGACGTGCAACGCTGCTGCCGTCAGCGGCATCAACTGCATCAGTCCTCTTGCACCTTTCGGCGATACCGCCGCGGGATTGAAGTTGGATTCAACCTGAATGATGGCTCGGAGTAAAGCCGGGTCGAGTTCATAATATTCTGCAGAATCCAGGATAACGTGGGCGATCTCTTCCATGGTGGACACATTGCGGGACACCGCGGGGGGATCATCAAGATGCAGAAGGGACGGATACGTCGCGAAGACACCGATGAGAATGGCGAATACACCCATGCTCCGCAACAGGAGAGCGACAAGCTGGGGGTGGTGAATGACCATGCGAATATTTCGTGGTGATGCTGTTCTACAATAAGATTGTCGTGGCTTCTCTGGTGTAGGACAAAGTTTCACGGTCGGCAAAGAATTTCGCTTTTTGTGCAGGGCTTCTCGACGAACCTAGTGTGAAAAGAGCAATGGCCGAAGCCTCATATCCCTCTAGGGCTTCTACCCAAAAGGGAACATGTGGTCGAGCGGATTACGCGGCTGCTGGTGGAGATTTTAACTGCGGTCTGACTCGCGGAACCAACCGGTTCTTGGATTGTTCTCTCTGTTCAACTCGTTCCCGGAACTTGAAATCGCGGTAGTATCGAAGCACCTTACGCACATAGAGCCTGGTTTCTCTGATTCTCGGAATTTTCCCGCCTTTCACGCGATGGGTTCCGGCATTGTACGCCGCGACAGCCATGGAAACATTGCCGTCATAGACCACGAGTAAATGTCGAAGCTGCCTCGCTCCGCCGCGTATGTTCTGAATCGGATCATAGGGATCGGTCACGCGGAGATGAGCCGCCGTCGCCGGCATCAACTGCATCAACCCCACGGCGCCTTTGTGCGAGACCGCTTCCGGTCGAAAATCCGATTCTGCCTTGATGACCGCGCGCAGCAACGCTGGTTCGAGTCGGTATCGCTGGGCATAGAAGCTGATTGCTCGACGAATCTCTTGCTTCGAATGTCGTGGGCGGCTCTCCCCGTCCGGATTGACGACGGTCGGCAGCAGCAAGACCAGAGCGAAACAAACCAGAGTACTCCAGAAGCAGAGCCCGATCCGGTTCAACGCCCCGCTGTCGTGGATAGTGACTGAGTGAGTCGTAATAGGCCCTCCTCTCCGATGCGTCGGTCGGATCGAAGGAGGACAACTTCCATGCCATCCAGCTAGTCTCCAAGTGCTCGAAGAACCATGGTTCCTTGGTCCTTGACAGGAGTGTGCGTCACAGTCTGTGTACAGACTTGTGGACTTGCGGCGGTTTTTGAACTGAGCCGAAGAAACAAAAAGGGACGAGCGACAAGCCGGCTATCGACCTTCATCTTGCGGAGAACCGGCGCAGGGCCATTACTCGGGTCGGGGACCCCAGACCTCTTCAAGTCTCTTCCCGCGCCCACAGTTGTACTTGTAGAACTTGTACCGGATCGGATTCTTCTTATAGAAATCCTGATGGTATTCCTCAGCCGGGAAAAATTCAGAGGCCATGACAATCTCTGTGGCGATCGGCTGCATGAATCGTTTCGATTGCTCGATGGTTCGCTTCGAGTCTTCGGCAAGTCGTTTCTCCTCATCATTCTGATAGAAGATCGCCGACCGATATTGTGAACCATGATCACAAAACTGCGCGTTTGGCGTCAAAGGATCGACGTTGTGCCAGAAGACATCGAGCAGCCTGCCGTAACTGACTTTGGCGGGATCATAAAGGACCTTTATTGATTCTGCATGCCCGGTTCCGCCTCCAGATACCTGCTCATAGCTTGGACGGGGTACGCGCCCACCCAAATACCCGGACGTGACGGACACGACGCCCTCAACCTTTTCGAATGCTTCTTCCATGCACCAGAAACATCCTCCGGCAAAATGTGCCTCGAGAGGACCGGAAGGAACGGCCGAGAGAGCTACTGACCCGAACATCACAAAGCTTAGCATCAGGATTCCCAGAAAAACCGTCGGGCTTCCTTGTCGCATGTTCATCGGACATCCCTCCTGCCTGTTTGTTCGTACGGTTACCGCGCCGCATTTTACACTCGCCGGCATGCAAGCCCGCCGACGGGATCTCGCTCTCTTGAATATTACGGAGCAGCAGCTTCCGTGGATGCTTGTGGCCTACCTGCGTCGGAGCCCTACCTGCTCGCTGGTTTGAATCAACGACTGCCGGTTTAGCCGTAGCCCCTTCCAGTCCTTAGAGACTCCTACACCTGTAGCTCTTTCCTGATGCGTCGAACAATCTCTTGAGGGCGCGGGGTAATATCGATGGTGACGATGTCCTCAGGTACTTCGAGCTGGTCAAATTGACTGGCCAGAAGTGTTTCGGGCATGAAATGTCTCTTCCGTTGGATCAACCGTTTCTGGATCAACGCATAAGGGCCTTTTAGATAGACCAGCCGGACGCGCGAGGGGTCAACGAGCAATTGTTCACGATAGGATTTCTTGAGCGCGGAACAGGCCAATACGACATCAAGGTCCTCATCGAGCCACTGTGCGATCCGCTCTCTCAGCATGCGCAGCCATGGCTGCCGGTCCTGTTCGGTCAAAGGCATCCCACGCCGCATCTTTTCGATGTTCGCCGACGAGTGAAAATCGTCGGCGTCAAAGAACGACCAGTCTAATGTCTTGGCCAATCTGGTGCCGATCGTGGTTTTTCCCGATCCGGCGACTCCCATCAGAACGATGATCATCTCTTCTTGCTCACAAGGGTGTCCTTTATCCGTGACCCTCGTATTTCTCCGTGTCTGGTCCGAGACATGTTCCGTGATGAGTGCCCGCTCTTCAGTAATCGGCTACGTGAAGCCGCCGCGACCAATTCCCCTGCTCAGGTAGGGGCAACCGGGCTGAAATGGGACGACAATGGGTCAACGAGAACCGATCGGCGGCAGATCTGAGACAGTGGCTTTCGGCGCCGCTTCATAGAGGGCCAGCGCCTCGGGCATCCATTCCGTCAACTGCTGGATGCGCGTGCCATGGCTGGGATGCGTGGACAGGAATTCGGACGGCTGTTGCCCACTCATGGTCTCCATGCGTTCCCACACTCGAACGGCCTCTTCGGGGTCATAGCCTGCCTCCGCGGCAAACAGGAGCCCGATGTAATCGGCCTCCGATTCGTGTTTGCGGCTGAAAGGGAGGAGGACGCCGACTTGCGCCCCCAATCCCAGTGCTTGCGTCGCCATCCCCCCGGCGACCGGATCGACCCCGGAGGTGGACAATCCAATTGCCGCGCCGATCAATGCAACCTGGGTCGTAATCCCCTGACTCATCCTCTCTCCACCATGTCTGGCCAGCGCATGCACAACCTCATGCCCCATGACCGCCGCTAATCCCGCTTCGCTTTTTGCGACGGGGAACAGCCCGGTGTACACAGCGATTTTTCCGCCCGGCAGAGCAAACGCATTTGCCGTCTTATCATTCTTGATCACGCTGACCTCCCACTTGTAACTGTTAGCCAGCTCGGCATACTTCGATCGCTTGGCAACCTCAATAATGCGATCAGCCACCCGCCTGACCGGATCGACTTCACGGGGATTGGTAGAAATCTTGTTCTTGGGATCGTGCAGGACCTGCGCATAGGATTGTTCTCCCAGCGAGGTTTCATATCCTTCAGGAATCGCCAGGAACTGCCAGCGGCCTGTGTATGGATTGGTCGAGCACCCGCTGATGTGAACGGCAAGACTACAAAGCGCAACCAACCAAAAGATGTGCTTGGTGCGTCGCCCCATGGGCATGTTCCTTTCACGCTCTATCACTTGGCATGTTCGATCATTCGCATGATCCGATTGTCGCTTTGCCCGGAAGATCGCGGCAAGCAAGGTCCTGATCCATAGCATGAACCCGAGATGTGGGAAACCGGACATGACGATCCCAGAATCACTGCCGTAGAGGAGAGGGAGGTTCTCCTGCTGGAATCAGGCGAAGATGAATATCACGATGTCTGGGTCCGTCCAGTTCGATCAACAGCACGGATTGCCAAGTGCCAAGTACCAATTGACCCCGGATGATCGGGATCGTCAGTGACGGACCCAGAAGTGACGAGGCCATATGCGACCAGGCATGGGAAGGATCGTGACCATGGCGAAAGCGAATGTGTGGGATGACCTTCTCCATGACCTCCAAGAGATCCTCCTCCGTCCCTTCTCCTACCTCTCCCGTGGTCAGGGCAGCCGTCGTGTGGGCAACAAAGACAACGCACAGTCCTTCCTGCACATGAGCCTTGGCGATCGCATCATTGATCCGTCCCGTCAAGTCGACCGCTTGCTTCGTTTGAGTCGTCCTGACTTCCAAGGTGTCATGCATGGAGACACTTCATGGTTGAGATCGAGGAGCGTTTCTCCAAGAAGGCTCTGCCGGAGCAATCACACGTGCGAGCATGCCGTGGCCGTCGGGTGTAAGCAAGAAAGAATGACACGAGATTCATTCGCTTGCAACTTGTGCAGGGGCAGGCAAACCCACAGTTCGAACCAACCGATGGGTTGCCCCCGTCGAGGATGCGGACCATGAGTCGCATGTGACCTTGTGCGCGAAATAGCGGTGCGCCTCACCGCCTGCAGAAAAGTTACACTCTGCAGTGTGACAAGGCTTGGTGGAGTACCATCCCCTTATCTACGGGAAGAACGCACTTGCACAGAGTGGGTGGCGTGAAATCAGGCGTTGAGATATGGAATCTGCGTCACGTCGGCAGGAGTACGACGTTTGGCCTTGGCCGACTTTTTGGATCGGCCGCCTGCCTTCCGGGAGGGGTTAGCACGGTGAGTGGAGGCCTCCTGTTGAACCGTATCTAGTTCCTTGCCCATATAGACCAAGACTCGCTGCTGAGAGGATACGAGAGCCCGGAGATCTTGTAGTTGGGTTTGAAGTTGCTGCAGCTGCGCGTCCTGTGTCACCACCTGTTCACGGAGACTATTCAGCTCGTTTTGTGTGGACAGTGTGTGGTGCGCCATCCACCCCTTCAGTTCATGCGCCTGGGCCATCAAGGCCCGCTGCACATGTCCGGCTCGATCCCGGATCCTGAAGATGACTTCAGCGACCGACAACTCCCAACGTGGGGAATGCATCATCTGCTCGTTGCGGATGGAGAGCGCCGTTGTGGACGGCTCAGACTTTCCGATCCAACGCTGCATCCGCTGGGCTAATGACAGGGTTGGCATTCCCGGCGTCGGCTCGCACCAGGCTTCGAACCGCTCGGTCATATCTTCCATAGTCACCGCAACTTTTCTCATCGCCATTCGAAGACGAGACGGTTCGAACGGATTTGGGTGCTGCTTCTGCTCCTGGGAAGGGACCAAGCAGAGGAGATTGACGGGCTTCGATTGGAGTTTTAGTTGTTTCCGTGTCATTTGGCACGTCGTCAATCCGGAAACTCTGGTCTTTCCATCCTCCTGGCCAAGAGTGCGTACAGTCTTTCATTACTCTTCCGCCACTCCTAAGTCAATGGTACAAATAAGTTTTTTTCCTCTCCTGGCATAGGCCATACCGCCGCAGGTATGCCGGGGAACTGATCTTGGGGTGGATATCCGCTTCAGGCTGCATCCCCATGACCGTGAAGGCTGACCCGTCAGACTAGGCTCAGAATCGCGTCACGCTCGAAAAATTGAAATTGTGAACTCGCATCGCCGGGACCAGCAGTTTGCCGGTTTCAGATGTTACCGCCTCGGCAGGCGTCGTGAAGGCATCAATCTGATTGAATGCACGCAAGGGACTCTCATGAAACCGGAAGTTACGGACCGCCGTGACGATCTCCCCGTTTTCGACCAGGAACGTTCCATCCCGCGTCATGCCGGTCATGGTCAGGTCGGTTGGGTTCACGGCGCGGATATACCAGAAATTCGTAACCAGAATCCCTCGTTGCGTCGTGCGGATCAGATCGGACACGCGGGCCCCTGCCGGCCGTTCCCCCGATAGGCAGGGCGATTCCAACGTCGCGATCGGTTCGATACCATGCTGCCGAGCGGTGAACCGGTCATACATGAGTTGTTTGAGAACCCCGCCCTCGATCCACGCCGACTCCGTCACCGGCAGCCCATCGGAGGTAAAGCCGAAGCCGAGCAAGTCTGCATGGTCGGGCTGATTGCGCAGGGTCAGCCGACGGTCGATGATGCGTTGGCCCAGTTTCCCCACAAACGGACTCGTGCCCTTATCGAATGATTTTGCATCCAGCATCCACAACATCCCACTCAACAACCCCGCGACTGCCGCCGGTTCAAGAATTACGGTATACCGCCCCGCCTCGAGTTCCTTGGGTTCATCTGCTCCCCGCTTTGCCTTCTCGATCGCCGTGAGCGTCCGCTCTTGTATTTTTAAATGATCGATCGAGCGGTGAGCCGCTGCCGCCCAGCCGGTGGCATCGTCCGCTTGAACCGTGAGACTGAATCGTGCCTCCGTCCGCTCCTCGTAGGCCAAGAGTCCCGTGTTCGCTGCAACTCCCGCTGCCGTCACCGAAGACGACACGGTGCCGGCTGAATTCAGATTCTCCATCTTGCATTGACTCACTGCTTCACGGGCATATTCCAGCCTGCGTGTGGGACCGGCGGCCGCCGTCTCTGGCCGGTTGG
This sequence comes from Nitrospiraceae bacterium, assembly GCA_040510255.1. GTDB lineage: Bacteria > Nitrospirota > Nitrospiria > Nitrospirales > Nitrospiraceae > DASSBQ01. Next base: position 17,329 of record JBEVJJ010000109.1, read on the forward strand.
TGGGAAGACTGAGATACTGCTTCGGACCGACTGGCGGAAGATATTCGGGATCCTCCGGAGACACGCGGGCGATACGCTCCGCCCGCTTCAGCGTTTCCTGTACGGCACCTGCCGTAAAGTCAGTGGTGGTAGCGGTTCCATGGCGACGACCGAAGGCGACTGTCAACGCCAGCGATCCTCGGCGCGTATCGACGTTCTGCACGATCTGATTATTCGCGAAGCGAGTCGTGCCCCCGTGCTGGTCGTATAAAGTCAGCGACGTATGGTCTCCAGATGAATGCTCCAATACGAGATCCGTGAGAAAATGGAATTCCTCCCATCCGGTCATCTTCGGCCAGATTTTGGATGGTGGAGTCGTCACGTCGGGACCTGTCCTTGGATGACGTCCACGCGACGGAAGCGGGCATGGGACGCTGCGTGAGTCATCCAGCCCGATTGTCCCGGCTGGCCCTTTCCGCAGGTAATAAAACCATACCGCCGCCGGTGCGAGCGATCCGCCACCCCGTCACAACTGTTCCAGAATTCCGGCGTAATACCGTGATAGATCACATCGCGAACCATGTGTGTGCGGCGGCCGTTCTCAATCAGCCAGAAGGCGTCACCGCCGAACTGAAAATTGTACCGTCGTTGATCGATGCTGTAGGAGCCGTGGCCTTCGATATACAGACCGCATTTCACGTCCGATAAAAGTTCTTCGAGCGTCACGTCTCCAGGCTCGAGTCCGATATTGGCGATCCGGACGATCGGCACGCTACTCCAACTATCGGCTCGATTCGATCCGCGCGAGCGTCCCTCATTGATCTTGGGCGCGACTTCTCGATTCGTGCAGTATCCGACAAACACACCGTCTCGGACGATGTCCCATTTCTGGCAGGCTACCCCGTCATCATCGTAGCCGGTGGCAGCCAACGTCTCCGGCTCGGTATTGTCGGCCACCAGATTGACGTGACCCGAGCCGTAGCGAAAACTGCCCCGCTGGTCCGGAGTGAGAAAGCTCGTGCCTGCGTAATTGGCTTCATAGCCCAGGGCCCGATCCAGTTCGCTCGGATGACCGCAAGATTCGTGCATGGTCAGAGACAGATGTTCCGGATCGAGCACGAGATCGTACCGGCCAGGTTCGATGACGGGGGCTCGTACCTTTTCCATGGCCTGCGCCGCGACACGCGGTGCCTCGGCGAGAAAATTGGTTCCGGTGATCAGCTCATAGCCGGTACGCAAATGGGGGGTCGTAAACGACCGGGCGGCGAAACGGCCGTCGTGCAATCCCGTGGCGGAAAAGTCTCCCTGCACGGCAAGGAGGTCATAGTCGATGTGCGAACCTTCGGTGGACACAAAGAGCTTGCGGTCCCGTTGCGCCCACAGGCTGGCTACGCTCCGCACAATGCCAGGTTGGCGATGAACGTAGTCCATGATCTCAAGAAGGAGATCGGTCTTCCCCTCCAGTGGCACCGTGAAAGGATCGACTCGATGGGCCGTGACGATCGAATCGCGATGCACCGGCTCATGCGCAAGGTGCACCTTCTCAATGGCAAGCGAGGCCGAGCCTTTGGCGATCTCCACGGCCTGATCGGCAATCCGGGGGATTTCCTCAAGGGATAGAATCGAACTCGCCGCAAACCCCCATGCCCCTCGATACAGTACGCGAATACCGATGCCGCGATCCGACCCTTCGCGGATTTTTGCGATGCGCCGATCCTCTCCGCGGATGGTCTGGGTCGCACTGTCCATCACACGCACGTCCCCATATTCGACGCCGGCTCCGCGCAGCCGCATCAACGCAAGTTCTGCAAGTTCATCCCACTGTGGCGTGTTCATGCCGTAACTGGTTTTGAAGAACAAGCATCCGAAATCGTACTCAGTATACCCTGTTCCAGCCGACATGACGACGCCCGAAGTTACGTTCCGGCACCGGTACGCGTGGCCTCCACGAACTGTTCGGTCGCGTCGTCGACGGCGCGGCTTTGCCGCCCTCTTGAGGGCAGGATATACAATTGCTTCGGATCGATCGTTCCCCGCACCGGTTCAGGAAGCTCCAATTCATAGAGCGGAACACGCCGGTGATCAGCCAATTGCAGATCTGGACTGTACACGCTGTTGAATTTCCACAGCATCTTGACAAAGTTTGTCTGGCCGCGAAGCAGATGACCTGCGGCGATTCTCGCCGTCGACTTGAGCGCCGTCCACCCCAGGTGTTTCTGATTCAGGACCTGTTGCGTCTTCACGAGCTCTCGATAAAACTCAGGAAGAGGTAGCCGCGTCGGGAGCACCGCATGTTGAATGTCAAAGAGACGATAATCACGCGTCGTGATGGGTCGAGTCTCTGTGAGCCAGGTCTCCGTACCGGGATAAGGAGTATTCACGCTGATATTCACAATCTCGGGTATCTCCAGGCACCACGCCCGTACGACTTCGAACCGTCGTCGGTCCCAATCCGGATCGGCGATGATGTTGATCGCGACGGTGATACCCAGCGATCGGGCAAATTCAAGAGCTTCAAAGTTTTTCCCGATTGAAATGCGCTTCCGGTGCTGTCTCAGGCCTTCTTCGTCGATGGCCTCGATGCCGAGAAACATGTACTCTAATCCGAGTTTCTTCCAAAACTGGAAGACATCCTTGTTTCGCAGCAGCACATCTCCTCTCGTTTCCAAGTAGTACTTCTTCTTGATGCCCCTGGCAGCGATAGCTTCGCCGATCGCGAACCCGTGGGTCTGCTGAACGAAGGCCACATCGTCCACAATGAATATGCCCGGCTCTTCGATCCTTGCCAAATCCTCGACCGCGCGTTCGGGGCTTACCGTTCGATAACTCCTGCCGTAAAAGGTCCAGGCGCTGCAAAAAGAGCAATCCCAGGGGCAGCCGCGCGCGAACTCGATGGAAGCGCAGGGGTCCAGCACGCCGATAAAGTATTTGCGTCGATGACGTACCAGATCCCGCGCTGGAGAGAGCTGATCCAGGCTGTGAACCCGCTGCGGCGGCGGTCCTTCGCCGTCGATCGTGACCGCACCGGGAATGTGAGAGACTGCGGGGCGATCATACTCCACTGCTGCCAACAAATGGTCGATGCCTGCTTCGCCTTCCCCACGGAGCACGCAGTCGATCGCGCCTTCGGCATGGCCCAGGAGTTCTTTTGCCACGAACGAGGTACTATGCCCTCCGACCATAATAAACCCACGAGGTTCTTGTGCTTTCGTGAGTTTGGCCAGATCGACGATTTCCGGGACGTTCGGGAGGTAATTGCACGAAAAGGCGATGACGTCCGGATGCCATTCCCGCAATAGGCTGATGTAATTTCGTTGCGGTTCCACTTGAAGATCGATCAAGCGCACCTCATGTCCTGCGTTCCGCGCGGCCTGTGCGACGTATTCGAGCCCCAACGGCTCCAGACGCAAATAGATCTTGGTGTACATGAGGGGGCCAGGGTGCACCGCAAGGATTTTCATCGCCGCTCCTTTCGATGGTTGGGTTGGGTTCTGATCGTCGCAGAGCGGGCCACATTGATCAAGCAGCCGGCAGGTCCCCTGAATTTCCGCTCCTTGTCTTTCCTTGCGGACGGAAATGGCCTACCATTCAGCATGTCCTCCGATACCGATCGGACTCCCAGGCAACGCATTCTGGAGCTGCTGATAGGGACCAGGCTCTCGTCGTTTCAACTGGCACACATGGTCGGCATTCCTGAGCGCCATGTAGAAGAGCATCTCTCTCATATCGTGAAATCCGTCGGTCGAGACCAGAGCAGACGGTTCCTGATCGAACCCTCCACTTGCCGGGACTGTGGCTTTGTGTTTCGCGAGCGCACCCGTCTGACGCGTCCCAGCCGGTGTCCCCATTGCCGCAGCGAATCGATCACTGCGCCTCGCTATGGAATAGAGCAGGCCCCGATCCGGTCGGGCGCCCGCTGACCATCAGTCACTATCCGGTGCTACACGGATCTCGATGCACATGACAGACAGTTTCCTTTTTTCTTGCATTCCTGCCTTTATGACGATACGTGTGAGGTGTGGTGGAAAGCGGCGTATATACCAAGATCGGTCGGTACATCCCTCTCGTGCGGTTCAGCGACCTGAGACAGGATTTTCTCGCCTCTATCGTCACGTTCCTCGTGGCGCTTCCCCTATGCATGGGTATTGCCATCGCATCAGGCGAGCCGCCCGCCTCGGGAATCCTGACAGGTATTATCGGCGGGCTGGTTGTGGGCTGGATTGCGGGATGTCCCTTGCAGGTGAGCGGTCCTGCCGCCGGTCTTACGGTCATCGTGGTGGACCTCGTCCAGACCCATGGGCGTGAACATCTGGGAATCATTATTTTACTCGCCGGCGCCTTCCAGATCGGCGCGGCATGGCTGCAACTCGGACATTGGTTTCGGGCGGTATCGCCCGCCGTCATCCACGGCATGTTGGCGGGAATCGGAGTTTTGATATTCGTGAGTCAGTTCCACGTCATGATCGACGACACTCCAAAAGGCAGCGGTCTGGCAAACCTCCTCACGCTCCCTGAGGCCCTGTGGAAGAGCATGTTGACCGGAAACGATGCAGACACGAGTCACCATGAGGCCGCGCGTATTGGATTATTGACCATCGGGATAATCATCCTGTGGACCAAATTCGCACCGAAACGACTGCGATTGATTCCTCCCGTGCTGGTGGGCGTTACGTGCGCCGCAATACTGGCAACGCTCCGGGAAGTACCGATCAGCCACGTGTCCGTCCGAGATGATCTGTTTTGGGTCATCAATTTTCCCTCTGCGGGGGATCTGTCTCACATGCTTGATACGGCGATCTGGGCGGAAGCGCTCGGATTAGCGTTTATTGCCAGCGTGGAAACGCTGTTGTCCGCCACCGCAGTGGACCAACTCCATGTCGGACCCAGAACCAAATACAACCGTGAACTGTTTGGGCAAGGGATTGGCAATAGTCTATGCGGCTTGATCGGTGTGTTGCCGATGACTGGTGTGATCGTGCGCAGTGCCGCGAATGTTCAAGCCGGTGCACGCACCCGCTTCGCGACTGTGCTCCACGGAGCCTGGCTGCTGCTTTTCGTCTCGCTGCTCCCCTTCATACTGAGGCTCATTCCGACCGCGAGTCTCGGCGCGGTGCTCGTCTATACCGGATACAAGCTCATGAATGTGAAAGCCGTCAAGGAAATGAAAGCCTACGGCCGAGGCGAGATCTGGATCTATTGTGCGACGGTGACGACGATCGTCACAACCAATCTCCTCATCGGGGTGCTGCTGGGGATCGGTCTGGCAGTCGCGAAACTTCTCTATACGACCCAAAACCTGGATTGCTACTACACGCACGATCCTGCAACTGGAAAATTGCTCCTGAACCTTTCCGGGATCGCCACCTTCCTGTCGCTTCCGCGCCTGGCGAAAACTCTGGAGCTGGCGCCACCGCT
>JBEVJJ010000110.1:0-31983 GCA_040510255.1 Nitrospiraceae bacterium
CGCTCGGCGCGGGGAAAACCACGCTGCTCGCACGTCTGCTGGAATATTGGAATGCGCAGGGACACCGCGTGGGCGTGCTGATGAATGAAGCGGGTGAAGTGAGCATCGATGGGCCGCGTGTAGGAGCCATTGCCGAACAAGTGATGAATCTTGCCGGTGGCTGTGTCTGCTGCGATACAAAAGAAGACCTCTCCTGGGGCATTGCTCAGCTGGTCGGTGAATTTCATTCCACTCTCGTCGTGCTCGAGTGTTCGGGGATGGCAGATCCAGCCGAAGTGGTGGATGCCGTGACGGACGCCTACGTATCACGCCTCACAACACTCGAGCGCATCCTTGCCTTATTACACCCGGGACCACTCCCCGAAACAGGGCTGGCCGAAGTGGTCACGCTCAATGCCATCCGTTACGCGGACGATCTCATCTTGAACAAGCGGGATCTTTATATCGCCGGCCATTGGGAGCAATTTCGAGACGGTATCACACGGCTCAACCCGTATGGACGCGTGTGGGAAACCAGCCATGCCCGCCTGGATATCCCCACCTTGCTCTCCGGCGGGACCATGCGATTACCTATCAAGAACACCAATGTGAATTTTGGCAGACCTTCAGAAGTCCATCCCATTCATCCGATGGTCATGACCGTTCGCCTCCCCAAGCCCCTGAGCCGCCTCAGGTTTGTGGAATGGGTCCGGACGTTGCCGGACGGGATGGAACGGGCAAAAGGATTTTTTCGGTTTGCAGGCGAACCAGAATTGCAGGAATTTCAGTTCTTTGCGCCACGCACCAGCACGGTGGCTCCGGTCATGTTGCTTGACGAACCGGAGCACGCCGTCGTGTTGATCGGTAGAGGGTACGACTCGGATGCGCTGCGCAGCCGTCTTATTGACTGTCTTGATCGTTCGAAATAGTCACACAAGGCCGCCCATCAAGTCGCGATCTCATCACGCGGGGCCAGTTACGGGCTCCTTGCGTGATGGACTGGAAACGAGACCAGCGGCGTAGCAGCCATGCGAGGATTCCGCCGATCATCGCGCCAAGCAGCCACCCACCTGCCACATCCGTGACGTAATGAACGCCGACATAGACTCGCGACAAACCGATTGCCACGGTCAGAGGCCAACCGACCCACCCCGACTTCGGGTAGAGCACTTGGAAGAAGGCTGCTGCCGCGGCCGTGTTGACAGCATGGTTGGAAGGAAACGAGAAGGCGACGCCGCACCCCAGGAGTTCATGGATGCCCTGAAGTCGCAGGCAAGGCCGCGGACGCTGGATGAGTTCCTTGAGCTGGGTTCCGACTGCATCGGTGATACTGATGAGGCAGCCCAATGCTATGGACGCGATCAGCCACTGCCGCCAATTCCTCCATATCCAGTACCCGGAGACGAGCAGGATCGGAAAAAGCAGATTGGCGGGCTTGGCCAATTCGACCATGAGCCAGTCCAAGATGAAAGACTGACCGGCAAGACCGTTGACTGCGCGGAAGAGACTCACATCCCAGGTCATCACAGCGACGATAAAGTGTCACACGTCATTCGTCAAACATATCAGCAAACAGGACATTCATGGAACCACGCCCCGTATGACCATGGACGATAAGACACACGTCACTGGGTGCGGAAGTGTATGCGGACCGTCACCTCTCCGTCGATCGGCTCGTCCCCACGCATCTGGGGATCAAACGTCCACTTCTTCAAGGCGGAGAGACCTGCCGTGGTCAACTCACGATGTTTGGCCGGTTCGAGAACGACGACCGTCACTCGTGCGTCCTTTGAAACAAGCATTCTTGCCTTCATCCAATCGTCCAGGGGTTTGCCGTCCAGCGATGAGGGAATGCCCGGCCAGGGCGTGGACTTGGGAACGGGGCCCAATTGTTGATCTTTGTTCAGGGGAAGGCCGTGAACGTGGACCTCCGGCAGCTCAATCACGTCCTGTTCATGGTCGGATTGGTGGGTGGCATCATCACCCATCGCAACGGACGGCGGAAGCGGCGAGAGCCAGAGAAGTAGCGAGAGACAGATACTTGTTCGTGTGCATCCAGGCATGCTGATCTTCCTTCGGATCAACCTGCAGATTGACCTGACACCGGCCATATCTTGAACGACCGCTGAACACTCCGCAAGGTCGGAGAAAGGGATCAAGACCATCGAGAAGGCCGTCGGCTGCCCACATCGCTAGAAAAACCATTGTGCACGGAAGAAGAACGACCTCGGCATGCCCGCATGCGCAATCCCGAGACCGATGCTGCCTTCCCCGGAATTGTAGAAGTATTTTTCGTTGAACAAGTTGATGATATCGAACCCGAGCAACATCTTCTGGTTTTCCCAGGGCAGCGGAATCACATGAGTGATCGACGCATTATAGACCGTATAGGAGGGCTCATGAGACGAATTTGTCTTCGCCCCTTCCTCCGCCGTCCTTAGCCCGTAACCGTATAACATCTGGCCCGAGATATTCGTTCGCTCCAGCAGCTGATAGTTGACCACGGCAGAACTGGTCACGAATTGGGAGTGATCGCAGAAGACGCCGCCTTTCGAGTTGATATCGTCGATTTCTCCCTGGTCGAGCAGAAATTGACCAGACTGCAACCCATAGCCTTTGCACTGACCCCACCCCACACTGCCGCGGCCGGTCAACTTATCGTTGAGTTGCAACTTGATGCCTCCATCGACGCCGCCCTGCCAGCCTCGCTCAAAGGAAAAAAAGTTCAACAGCGGAGTCGAGCCGAACTGTCCCGCATCCGATAGATAGTTGGCCAACTTGTAGTAGCCCGTCACCTGCAACGTCGCATATCGGCTGACGACATGATAGCTACCCACTTCGAAATAGTGGGCCCGTTCCGCGCGCGGACGGAACCCGGTGGGGTCATCAGATGCAGCGGTGGTGTTCTGGGTATTGAGATTCACGAACGCGACCTGCTCAATGTTCGGCGGCGTGAACTGCCGGCCGTAGTAAGCGTGAAAGACGTTCGATTTATTGTATTTGTAGGTGATGCCGACACGTGGACTGACCTGACCTTCATTGTAAAATCCTTGGATCGCATCACCCCGCACTCCCAGGTTGAATGTCCAGTGGTCGTCGAGAGTCCACTGGTCCTGCAGCCAGAATTCCTGTCGTGTTTGGATGTTTTGATTGGGCGCTTCTCGGCTGATGACCGGGCCTGCCGGTACCCCACCGCTGGTATCGAATGCAAAGATCTGCGTGCCATTGTTCGCCCGGCTATAGTCAAACTGCACGCCCCCCTTCACCAGATGTTTGGTGTTGGGAACCCAGGTATGGTCCAGGCGGAAGCCTCCGGAGTACGCCGTCCGCTTCTGGTTCGAAGCCTGTGCGGAATTGACATCGGCGGCGTAGGACAAGGCGTTCAAGGGGTCGGTCTGGAAATTGGCCACTCCACGCCGAAAATAGAATCCCAGGCTGAAGAAATTGCTCGAATTTACATCATGCCGCCAGACTAACTGACTATACTGATTGTTTTCCTTTTGAAACTCGTTGACCAACTGAGAGGCATTGGGCACGAACCCAGCCGGTAGCAATGCGAGGACATCGGCATTCGCTTCCAGATTGGGAATAGTCGGAATCTGATATTTTGCCACTGAGCCGAGGAAGATCCAGCTGAAGTTGTTGCGATTGTCGTGCTGATAGTCGCCACGCAGATACGTGTTGTTCTTCTCACTCTGGTTATGGTTGTTCGTCTTGCCGAGCGTCGGCGGCTCGAGCCCCCGGTTGGTGGTGACGTAGCTGTTCAAGATGTAGAACCGGAATTTCTCGCCGATCGTTCCTCCGTATTCAAACGAGGGATTCACCGTCTCGTTCGACCCGCCAAAGACCTGGGCCGATCCGAATCCTGGTTTTGTACCGCTCTTGCTCGTGATATCGACCACGACAGCGGTCTTATTCCCATATTGTGCCTCCATGCCGCCCACAATGACGTCCGCCCGCTCCCAGGCACGCGGCGGAACGATATCCGCAAAAGCGCCGGTGACCGTATCGGGGATCGGAATGCCGTCGATTCGGTACTGCTGATTGGCATGATCCTGGCGGATATGTGTCTGTTTGAGCGCCCCGTAAGCGACGCTGGGCACGGTCAGTAGGACGTCGGGGACGTCGATGTTGTTACCACGCGGAATGGCCTCAATATCTTTCCGGCTCAACTGGTAGATGGAACTTGAGGCCTTGTACTGGATCGCCGGCAACGGAGACACGATCTCCAAGGCTATTTCCTGTGTCACCGCCAGCGTGAGCGTCAGCGGAGCCGGCTGCTCGACGCCCAGCTTGACCACCACGAATTCGCTCTTGTAGGTGTCCTGGACGGCGCTGACGGAATAGATGCCCTCTTGCGGCACCGTTATGGTAAATTCACCGGCCTGGTTTGTCACTCCTTGCGCAATCACGTTGCCTTCCTGATCACGCACCTGCACGATCGCTTGATCGACCCGGCGAAGGTCCTGATTCTGGACCGACCCAGTGAGTGTTCTTCCGGTAGGTGCGCTATTACCTTCGCTGTCTGCCGCATGCAGAATGAGCAGCGTACCTTGACCCATAACTGCACAGACCGTGAGCAAGAAAATGATGACTCTTTGAATGGTTACTGCGCGTCGCATCGCAACCTCTTGAATCGCACGCTGATAAAATAAATGTAGAAATCCGCGGGCCCGGATGAGCCACGCCAATATCCAGAGATGACCAGCGATGCTAGGTTCGAGGAGGGGCGCGCGAGGGACCGACAGAAGAAAACTCAGCCGAGAGAAGGATCAATCGAGCAGGGACTTCATATTGACCGACCGCTTGCCAGACAGATAAGATCGCCCCGCCAAGATCGAGAGAACCAGAGGTGTGGTGTTGGACCCACTGGCAGAGGTCAGTATCAGAGTGCTCATGCCCGTCGGTGTCGGCCGCTGCGAAATCATGGTGGATGGCCAGTGCGGTTGAAAACGGGGCCAACGCCAGGAGTAGGAGCACCATTCCGAGTGCAACGGCGGCTCCTATCTGCTTTTTTGTAGTGGCTTTTTGGATCAGCCGTGCCATAGAGTATGGGCTGTTTTGTAGCAAAGCCCTTAAAAGATAGCAAGATGACGGGCGAACACCCGATAGACTTTTGACTCTATCATTCGCTATTTTGGCGAACTTTTATCCTAACTTCCCCGTGTAGGCCCCATGAACCGGCCCATCGACAACCAACACGTCATTGAAATCAGGCCCTTGCCTTCGCCTCGGGAAGTCAAAACCCGTCTGCCGATTACAGAAACAATCAGCGAGGTCGTGTTTCACAACCGGCAAGCCATCCGCGATATCCTGTATGGACGCGACGCGGAGCGCTTGATCGTCATTGTCGGACCCTGCTCTATCCATGACCCAGCTGCGGCCTATGAGTATGCCGACCGGCTGAGACCTGTTGCAGAAGCCGTCCGAGACAAGCTCCTTGTGGTCATGCGCACCTACTTTGAGAAGCCTAGGACGACGGTGGGATGGAAAGGCCTCATTAATGATCCTCACCTGGACGGCACGTGCGATATCGCCCAAGGGATGCAACTGGCCAGAACCATCTTGCTCAACATTAATGGAAAGGGCATACCTTGCGCGACCGAATTGCTGGACCCTGTCACTCCCCAATACCTCGCCGACCTGTTGAGTTGGACCGCGATCGGCGCGAGGACCACCGAAAGTCAGACCCATCGTGAGATGGCAAGCGGACTTTCCATGCCTGTGGGTTTCAAAAACGGTACCGAAGGAAGTCTGCAGGTCGCGATCAACGCGATGGTCGCCAGCAGAACCCCCCATCATTTCGTCGGCGTGAACTCTGATGGCGTCACCTCGATCATTAAGACGACCGGAAATCCAGATCGGCATATCGTACTACGCGGCGGTGGTGGGCGAACGAACTACAGCGATGAGGACATCGGCCGAGCGGAGATCGCGGTCGCCGGCGAAGGAATAACTCGCGCCATCATGGTGGATTGTTCGCACGACAACTCCGAAAAGAACCATCAACGCCAGGTCGACGTCGCGCGCGCAGTGTTGAGACAGTTCGCAACCGGTCGCCGTTCCATCATGGGCCTGATGCTGGAAAGCCACCTTGAAGCGGGTCGGCAAACCTGGGAACCAGACAAGGCGCTGACCTATGGCATGTCGATCACCGATCCATGTCTCTGCTGGAACGATACGGAAGCCCTGCTCTACGAAGTTGCCGATTCCTTGGCTGCCAAGGCTGTGTAAACAATACCGATCGAATAGCCAGCGCAACCTCGAGGCGACTTTTTCATCGTCTCCTCCTCATTATGTACATGTTTGACGCCGCGGACCCGACCTCCTGATCAGATCTCATGGCCATGCTGGGATAACCCGATGCTAATCGATACTCATACGCATCTGGATGATGCCCGCTATGAATCGGATCGAGAGACTGTTATTGCGCGGGCCCGCGAGACCGGCATCGACAGCATGATCACGATCGGATGCGACCTCTCTACCAGTCAAGCAGCTGTAGCGCTCGCCGATCGATACCCGTTCGTGTATGCCACGGTCGGGGTCCATCCGCACGAGGTCAAACATATCGAGGATAGCTGGTACAACGAGTTTCGACAATTGGCGAAAAATAAGAAAGTCGTCGCATTCGGCGAGGTCGGCCTCGATTACCATTACAACTTCTCATCGCCGAAGACGCAAGGCGATCGCTTTCGCGAACAGATTCAGTTGGCGCGCGAGCTCAGCCTCCCTCTCGTCATTCACACCAGAGAGGCTCAGGAAGACACGATTCAGATTCTCAAAGATGAGCGATCAACAGACGTAGGCGGAGTCTTTCACTGCTTTTCCGGAGATGCCTGGCTTGCCAAAGACGCACTGGATCTTGGATTCTATCTGTCCTTCTCCGGCATTCTGACGTTTCAGAACGCCGCGATGCTGAGAGACATCGCGAAAACGGTGCCCTTGGACCGGATACTGATCGAAACGGATTGTCCCTATCTGACCCCCGTTCCCCATCGCGGCAAACGAAACGAGCCGGCATTTGTCCGACATGTGGCGGAAACCCTGGCAGCTGTTGCCGCCCTCGGAGATCTCGATGAAATCTCTCGTCTGACGACCGAAAATGCGCGCCGGCTCTTTAGAATCCCTTAAGCTGTTGACGCCGTTTCCGTTGAGACTTGGGAAGTTTGCGCGGATTACCTTTCTTCTCGCTTCGTGCTTTGAAGGGCGCCTCCCTTTCTGAATCCAGCTCCTTGAAGCGTTGCCTGTCTCGGTCGGATGATAAGGTGTGCAGTCTGCTCCAAAATTCTGTTGCCGAAATGACAAAGGCTCCGGCAATCCTGGCTGAATTGACGACCTCATGATCCGAGGACACCACCGCGCACGAGGTCCCGTGGTCCCATGCAAGCCGCTGAATGACTTGATCTGCCCGTTCCCCTCGGCGCGAATACACGACATCGATTCCCAAACGACGTTCGTGCTGTTCCAGGGTTGAGCCCGTCCGCCATCCGTCAAACACCACCAGGATGGCATGTCCCTTTCGTTGACGATACGCCGCCAGCATGCGTAGTAATTCTTCTCGTCCCGACTCGGGCAGGGTATTCTCCTTGTGCTGGGTAGGGTGACGCGCACCCAAAAGGTTGTATCCGTCGATAATCAGCGTCGTCGCCATGTTGTCTCAATCATTCATCGTTGATTATTTAGGCGCTTTTCTTGACAATACCATACGCATCTGAGAAAACGCTGTATCGGTCTAAGCGTCAAGGAGTTTCCGCTTGACCCAGTACCCTCGTTGTATCACCGTCATCATCTGTCTGTTCATCAGCCTCTCCGTTCATCCCTTCAAAGAGTTGGATACGGCTCGAGCTGATGTTGCCCTTGCATCAGCGTGGTTGGCAGGGGATGGACTTGAACGAGCACCGGGGACGGGTTCTACCCAACCGGCCAGGCAGGAGTCGTCGTCTGCGGCACGATATCCTGCTATCGTGCGTGACATCCGGACCTGGTCCGCACCCGAGATCACAAGATTGGTGTTCGACCTGAACCGAGCTGCCGACTATAGCCAGCACATTCAGCCTAACCCCGACCGCATTATCATTGAAGTTAAGAACACGATACTCGGACAATCCTCTCGGCTCCGTGTATCAGGAGGAACGATACCAAGGGCATTCATGGTCAGCCAAAGTCATCCCCGCACCGTCGCGATCACGTTGCGCCCGAACCCTCTGAATAAATACAAGGTATTTGCCCTGACAAACCCGGATCGCCTCGTCGTCGATGTCTATCATCGTCCACAAGATCAGTTCCGTCAGATAGGTGATCTGACTCGGCCGTTGACTTCATCATCGACGGCAACGTCTACGCTCGCCGCACCTGTGATTCCCAGTCCCACGGTCTCGGAACCAGCGGTCATTGCCTTGCCAAAGATGTCCGATGGCATGAGGACAATCGTGATTGACCCCGGCCATGGCGGAAAGGATCCTGGAACAATTGGCCGTCATGGCACGACTGAAAAGGACATTACCCTCAAAGTTGCCTCGCTGGTGAAAGACATGCTCAGCAAGGTCCCCAATACCCGAGTGCTGATGACCAGGGAACGGGATGTCTTCATCGAATTGGAAGATCGCGCAAAGTTCGCTAACAGCAAGGATGCGGATCTGTTCGTGTCGATTCATGTGAATTCCCATCCACATAAGGGCGTACGAGGCTTGGAGATCTACCACTTCGGTGAAGCAAAGGATCAACGGGCTTTGGAGGTGGCCGCACGAGAAAATGGAACGCCATTGAATAATACGGGGGTAGGTTGGGAATACCTGGTTGCAGATCTGCTCACCAGCAAGAAAATCGAGGATTCATTGGAACTCGCATGGACTGCGAAGCAGGCTATGGTCACCCGACTAAACGGTCGCTATAGCACCATCGACCACGGAGTCAAAACGGCCCCTTTTTATGTGCTTCGCTTCACCACGATGCCTAGTATCCTGGCTGAGATCGCGTTCATGTCCAATCCGACAGAGGAAGAACAGATGCGCACGCAAGCGTTTCTCACCCATATCGCCGAATCGATTGTGGACGGCGTAAGAACCTACCTTCAACCCAGCCGATTGTCTGCCAAATGATTGTTCGGACTCGGTGACAGCCGTCGGTTCGTTCACTCCCCGTTTGTCTTTGGAATGCCGACGTTCAAACTGACGCTGGAATATGACGGCAGCAACTACGCGGGATGGCAACGACAACCCGGCCACCCCACTATCCAAGCGGCCATCGAAGAAGTACTGGAACGCATCGCGCAGGTCCCTATCCCGATCGTCGGCGCAGGTCGAACCGATGCGGGTGTTCATGCCCTCGGTCAGGTCGCAAGCTTCAAAACGACTCGTGAGCTTACTCCATACCAATGGCTGCGCGCATCGAATTCATACCTCCCCAAAGATATTAGCATTCGGTCGGTCGAACAAGTTCCTGATAGTTTTCATGCAAGGTACTCCGCACGTGGCAAACAGTACGATTATCATATTCTGAATCGATCCGAGCATGCACCCCTTCAGCGACATCGCGCATGGACGATCTATAAGTCATTGGACGTTGCGCGTATGGCCGAGGCAGCAGCTTGCCTGGTTGGCGCACACGATTTTTCCAGTTTTGAAGGGTCTCCCACTGACAATGAGAATTCTCATTGCCATCTGCAACGCTTGGACGTGAAGCAGTTCGGCGAAACTATTGTGGTCGCAGCCTACGCGGATCGATTCCTTAAGCAGATGGCCCGTGCCATCATCGGAACGCTCGTGGAAGTGGGGCTACACAAGCGTACGGTTGAAAGCATGGAGGCGATTCTCGATGCACGCCGTCGGTCAACTGCAGGACAAACTGCGCCACCTCACGGGTTGTATTTGATACGGGTCGATTACTGAAGTGGGGGGATGTTGAGAAAGTCGGCCAGATTTGTTCCAATGCTCAGAAGATACTAGACGCTCGCGGGCGTCCATGAACATGGCGCTCGGCTCATCGCGCCGTGGACCTGATGCACCTCATCCTGCTGAAGACATCACCTGTTCGCTTTTTGTTTCCCGGTTGCCGAATTGTCTAGGGTACTTCCCATCTGCATAGCCGAAGATGTAGGCCGCTACCACGATGGTAAACACGCCGACAAACCTGGAGTAGTCTTCCTCATCGAACGCAACAAGAAGCCCTTCATCCGGATAATCCGTCCCGAACATAGCCACCGCCACTAAGAAGCCAAGCAGCAGCACGACGCTGCGCCATGACTTGATCCGTAGCCCCTTTTCACTTGCACTGTTCAAGCCAAAACGATACACCAGGTACAGAATGCCTCCACTGAACATCCAATTCATGCCGGTCCACAATGCAAGATACCAATCCATGACGTCTCCCTGGTGCCCAGTCAAGTATAGCCCCGATGGTATTCCTGTCAATGGCAAGAGATCCGCGAATAGCGGATCGCATCGGCACGAGCGGCGATCTCAACCGCGGAATCGTGCCCAATCTTGTGAAGGTCACAACTGGGATTACCGAGTGCCTCTCAATACCATAAGGGGGGCGCAGTCTGAATCTGTCACGGTGGGGTAAGCAGTGGGCAGGTAAAAATGGAGGACCTGTGTGATGAAGCAGTTGTGCCCATCAAATGGGATCATGCTTGGCAGTCATCCTCCCCATATCCGGCAGGAGTTCGGAAGATGAAAGAGTGCCTTTCGGCCCAAATCCTCGAAGGCAGCGACAGTGGAACATGTCAGCGAGCAGTTGAATCCGGCAGCAAGGATGCCGGCGTTCACAATCTAGGAGGTGAGGAACGAAAGAAGTTCGTGAGTACCTGCCGGTCGA
Source organism: Nitrospiraceae bacterium (assembly GCA_040510255.1). Taxonomy (GTDB): domain Bacteria; phylum Nitrospirota; class Nitrospiria; order Nitrospirales; family Nitrospiraceae; genus DASSBQ01. The sequence goes on from JBEVJJ010000110.1 coordinate 10,798, forward strand.
ACTAAATGTCCCACCGGCGTCCTCCATCAAACGCACCCGCTGCTTGTATCTCAATTCTTCAGGTGAAAGTATCCACCTATGCCGAATTAACGGGGGTCATCGTCCCGGTTCTCCACTTTCTTACGAAGCTCGATGAGTTCCTGTTCAAGAGAGGAAAAACGATCAGCGATAGGGTCCGGCATATTCGTATGATCCATCATCAAATCCGGGAGCCGTTCCCCTTCCGACTTGATAATACGAGCGGGCACTCCGATGACCGTTGAGTTTGCTGGAACGGATTTCAGCACCACAGAATTGGCGCCGATTTTCACATTATCACCCACCCTAATGCCTCCGAGGATTTTTGCTCCCGCTCCAACCACCACATGGTTTCCCAATGTAGGATGGCGTTTTCCCCGCTCCTTTCCAGTGCCTCCCAATGTGACACCCTGAAAGAGCGTCACGAAATCCCCGATCTCGGCCGTTTCCCCAATCACCACACCCATACCGTGATCGATGAAAAAACCTACGCCGATCTTCGCGGACGGGTGAATCTCAATTCCGGTCAGCCAGCGAGCCAGTTGAGAGATAGCTCGAGGAAGGAACGGTACCTGATGTGCCTTCAGCCAATGGGAGACCCGATAAGCCAGCAGTGCATGGAAACCCGCATATGTCAGGATCACTTCCAGCTTGCCGGTCGCAGCCGGATCTCGATCAAAAATTGCTTGAAGATCCTGACGAATCATCCTGACCATCATGTTCCGTCCGGCAACTGAGTGATCGTTCACCGCGCGATCAAACACATAGCTTGAGCGGCGATGGCTTCCTCCCGTCCCACGGCATCCAATCCCTCTCCACTTTTCACTTTGATATTGACGGTATCCGGGTCCGATTTGAGAACGCTGGCGATCTTCTTTTGCATTGCGGCCAAATAAGAGCTGAGCCGGGGGGCTTGCGCAATGATCACAGTATCCACATTCACAATCTGATAACCCTTGCACCCAAGTTTGGTCATGACGTCCTCCAAAAGCCTCAGGCTGGATATGTCCTTATACTGCTGATCACTGCTGGGATAGTGACGACCGAGATCCCCTTCTCCCATCGCTCCCAACAACGCATCGCAGACCGCATGCACGAGCGCATCGGAATCGGAGTGGCCCAGCAAACCCTTGGAATGGGGAATCTCAATCCCCCCTAGGATCAGCGGTCGTCCCGGCACTAGCGCATGAATATCGTATCCACAGCCGACCCTCATACTGCGCATCAGACGTGACTCCTGTGCCATTCAGGCCTGGCCGCCAAAATTGCCTCACCGATAATAAGATCTTCTGGTCTGGTCACCTTGATGTTTTCACCACTTCCTTCGACCAGCATGACCGGTCGCCCCAACAATTCCACTAAATGCGCATCATCCGTTGCGTGAGTCCCGTTTGCTCGCGCCTGAGCATGTGCCTCTTCAAGCCAGTTACGTCGGAAGGCCTGTGGGGTTTGGGCCAACCATAACGGGCTGCGATCAACCGTATGTTCGACCAGACCCTCTTTGGTGACCTGTTTCACGGTATCTCGCATTGGAAGAGCCACAATCGCCGCACCATGGACTCTGGCCTGAGCGACGACCTGTTCGATCATGTCCTCAGTCAGAAACGGTCTCACCGCGTCATGAACCAAGACAATTTCGGCGTCGGCACGGACTTCCGCCAACGCATGCCGTACGGAATCCTGCCGCCGCTCACCCCCGGACACGATTTTCGTCACTTTTCCAAAACCGTGTGGCCCTACGATGTGATCGAAACAGTACTGTCGATCAGGTTCTGGGACCGCAAGGATGATTTCCTCTATCACGGACGAGATGTGCAGGACACGTAGCGTGTGAACGATCAACGGAAGACCTGCGAGGGACAGGAACTGTTTGGCGATAGGGCCTCCCATCCGGAGACCCCGTCCGGCAGCTGGAACCAGCGCCACGACTTTGGGATTCACCTGTGAGCCTGATGGCCTAACTGGAGGCTGCGTCATGGTCCTGCGCGGATCAATCAAGACGGTATGGCGCCGACAAAACGACTCATATGGGTAAAGGACTCGCGCGCGAGCAAGCACCCCGTGCAACCTCCTTCTCCACCGGTGATCAGCCGCGCGCCACCTGATACTCCTCCCGCTCCGTTTCCTCTTTCATCCGGGTAAAAATCATCCGTCCCGCGGTTGTCTGCAAAACGCTGGTCACAATGACATCCACATTGCGCCCGATGCAGCGACGCGCATTGTCGACGACGATCATTGTCCCATCGTCCAAATACGCCACCCCTTGGCCCGCCTCTTTTCCTTCCTTGAGAACGAAGACCCGGATCGTCTCCCCCGGCAATACCACCGGACGCAAGGCATTGCACAGCTCATTGATGTTCAATACGCGGACGCCCTGCAGTTCGGCGACCTTGTTTAAGTTAAGGTCATTGGTAATGATGCGGCCACCGACCTTTTTCGCCAGTACGACCAGCTTGGCATCGACCTCTTTCACGTGAGGAAAATCTTCTTCAATGATTCGCACATCCAAATCCGTCATCTTTTGAATCTTGTTGAGAATGTCGAGGCCCCGGCGCCCCCGCGCCCGCTTCAAGGAATCGGATGAATCGGCGATATGCTGAAGTTCGTTCAAAATGAAGTGGGGAACGAGAAACGGGCCTTCAAGAAATCCGGTTTCGCACAGGTCCGACACACGCCCGTCAATGATGACGCTGGTATCCAATAGTTTCGCGTTCGTCCCCGAACTGGCCGAACCGCTCACGCTATGACGGCCTTCTGTAAATCGTTCCTTTCCGAACTGAGCGCCGAGCACCAGACCCAGATACGGTAGCCCTAGGAGAAAGACGAGGCCGCCGATATGGAACAAGAACGTCTGGACGTCGAACACAGCACTGCCGACCCACTCAACCAGGCCCGCAAGTAGCAGCCCGGCAGCCATCCCCATAGTTCCACCGGCAATGATGCCGAATGATAATCTTCGTAATGCATACTCACCCGCTATGATCAGAGCTCCGGTTACTGCCCCAATGCCAAAACCGGTTAATAGAAACTCCGTGCTTGTATCCTTCGCACGGAGAAACAAGGCCATGCCGGCTAGGGCACTGAGAAGGACGAATATGGCTCGTTGTACCATACTTCCACCTCCTCCAACATGACGTCCATTTGCCCCCATGATGTCTGACGTCAAGGTCGCAGCGTGAGATAGATCGTCCGCCCCTGCCGTTTCAGCAAGAGCAAGACGGACTGATCCTTCGATAGACTTGACGCAAGACGCTCGTAGGATTTCAACGATGTCACAGCTTTCCTATTCACTTCGATGATAATGTCTCCTTCCCGGACCCCGACTTCGTCGGCGGGGCTTCCTGGTTTGACACGCACAACAATCACGCCGTGTTCATTCGGCTTCAGATTGTGTCGGCTGGCCAATTCGTCGGTCAATTCCTTGACTTCGATATCCGATAGAAGACCGGCCGGAGCCGCCGATTCCCCAGATTCCTCCTGGCCGGCTTGGGTCAAGTTCTTCGGTTGTTCACCGATCGTCAATTCAGCGGTTTTGGCCTTCTTCTCACGGATGAATTTGATGGAGACTCTCTTTCCGACGACGGTCTGCGCAACCGCGTTGCGGAGCTGAGTCGGAGAATCCATGGACCGGCCGTCGTATTCCAAAATAACATCACCCCGTTCAAAGCCGCTCTTTTTCGCGGGACTATCGTCCATCACGTCACTGACCAAGACGCCCTTGGTCTCTTTTGGCACGCCGAACTGCATGGCCAGTTCAGGAGTCAATTCCTGAATGGAAACACCTAGCCATCCACGTACCACTTTTCCGTGCTGAACCAACTGCGTCATGATGGAGTGCGCCATATTGCTTGGCACCGCGAAGCCGATCCCCATGTTTCCGCCGCTCTGGCTGTATATTGCCGTGTTGATCCCCACCAACTCTCCTCGCACGTTAACGAGCGCACCACCTGAGTTCCCGGGATTGATCGCGGCATCGGTCTGTATGAAATCCTCGTACTCTGCAATTCCTGCGGAACGTCCAAGGGCACTGACAATGCCTAATGTGACCGTTTGGGTGAGACCGAATGGATTACCGACAGCCAGGACGAACTCGCCGACCTCAAGCTTGTCGGAATCGGCCCAGGGGACGGTCGCCAGGCCGCTCGCGTCGATTTTCAATACGGCCACATCGGTCTTCGCATCGGTCCCGATCAACTTGGCCTTGAATTCCCGCTTATCAGAGAGAAACACCTTGATGTCGTCCGCCTTGCTCACAACATGGTTATTCGTAATGATCATCCCACCGGCATCGACGATGACTCCCGATCCCATTCCCCGTTCTTTGCGTTCGCGGGGCGCTTCGAACCGTTTATTGAATTCTTCTCCGAAGAAGCGGCGAAAGAAGGGATCATCAAAGGGCAGGCCCTGCATTCCGCCTTCTCCCTTCCCGTTTCTGGTCGCGAAGATATTCACGACGGCGGGCTTGACCGCTTTTGCAATATCAACGAAGCTTTGCCCCCCCGCTCCCGGCAAGGTGGGCTGAACGGCAGTCGCAACAGGATGGGCAGGAACCGCCGGAGCGATCTCCGGGACGGCGCTGCCATTTGGGAGCCATTCGAACTCCGACGCCGCAATGAGTCCAATCAGGATGCCGGAGATGATCAACAGCCCGGGAAGCACCCAGGACCGTTGAGATTGCGCCTCTCTCACTCTCCCTCCACATCCTGGTCCTGTTGCCAGAAATGTGAGCGTCCGAGTTCTCTGTTCACGGGGTTTCTCCGGCGTAAATGCCCATAATCGTCTGAAGGAACTTCACCGCATCCGGCTTCGGCCGCTGAAAAGAATTGCGCCCAATGATGGAGCCAAATCCTCCTCCATCGCGAATTGCGCGGGCTTCTTCGTACACCGACTTTTCATCGCTCTTGGCTCCCCCCGAGAAAATAACGATGCGCCGGCCGTCGAATGCACTTTGCACCACATGCTTCACGCGTTCCGGCAATGTCTTGATCGGGATCTGCTCCGCCTCATAGACTTTCTTGGCGGCAGCCTGTTCCAAGTGGGCAGTGGGCAGCTTGACCTTGATGATGTGTGCGCCCAACTGAGCAGCGATTTGGGCGGCGTACGCCACCACATCCATTCCGGTCTCACCTTCTTTGCTCAGTGCGGAACCGCGAGGATAGGACCACACCACCACGGCCAGGCCGCAATTCTTCGCCTCCTCTGCAATGCCGCGGAGCTGCTCATACATGGCGGTACAATGGGCGGACCCGGGATAGATTGTATAACCAACCGCGCAACATCCAAGCCGAAGCGCATCACGGACGCTCCCGGTGACAGAGGGAAGCGGATCTTTGTCATCGTGCAGCACATCGTGGTTGTTGAGCTTGAGGATCAACGGAATGCGACCGGCGAACCGGCCGGCTCCCGCTTCCAAAAAACCCAATGGTGCGGCGTAGGCGTTGCAGCCGGCGTCGATCGCCAACTGAAAATGATATTGCGGGTTGTATCCAGCAGGATTCGGTGCAAAGCTGCGGGCAGGTCCATGCTCGAACCCCTGGTCGACAGGGAGAATGACGAGCTTTCCACTGCCTCCCAATCTGCCGCCGTTGAGGAGCCTGGCCAGGCTGGCTTTGGTACCAGGATTATCGCTTTCGTACCAACTGAGAATTTCTTGTACTCGATCTCCCATGATCAACCTCCAGACAAATCTTCATGATCCTTCATGATGCCGTCGCTGTCATTGCTGCCCCTGCATGCAGGCCGCCGCCTCGTTCACATCTTCCACACTACCGATCACCAAAGGAACCCGCTGATGGAGCGCCGCAGGTTCAACGTCTAAGATGCGCATCGATCCGGTGGTGGCTTTTCCCCCGGCCTGTTCCACAACCAAAGCCATCGGATTGGCTTCGTACAGGAGACGAAGCTTTCCTTCAGGTTTATTCTTTTCCCCGGGATACAAATAGATACCGCCGTTGAGCAGGATACGATGGACGTCGGCGACCAGACAGCCTGAGTAACGGGCGCTGTAAGGTCGGCCGGTAGATTTATCTTGAACCTTGAGCGAGTCCAGGTAGCGCTGAGTTCCCGGCGGCCACTTGTGATAGTTTCCTTCATTCGCGGCGTAGATCTTCCCTCTCGTCGGAATCTTCATCTGTTCGTGCGACAACAGATACTCTCCGATAGACGGTTCCAGCGTAAACCCGTGAACCCCCTGCCCCGCGGAAAACACCAGAATCGTACTTGCTCCATACAACAAATATCCCGCAGCCACTTGCTCGGTCCCTTTGCGCAACAGTTCCCTTTCAAGCGGCACTCGCTCCTTTCCCTTGTATTTCAGAATGGAGAAAATGGCACCCAACGGCATATTGACGTCAGTGTTCGAGGACCCGTCTAGTGGATCAAAGAGCAGCATGTATTTCCCCCGGGGCACGTGCTGGGATAGCTCCAGTGGCTTTTCCATTTCCTCGGACGCGAGTACGCAGACCCAGTCACTATGCTCAAATACCCGGATGAAGGTGTCGTTGGCAATGGCATCCAGTCTTTTGACCACCTCCCCTTGCACGTTGGTTTCCCCGGTCACACCTAGAATGGGGAGTAACCCTGCATGTTGAAGGTCCCGCGCGATAAATTTTCCGACGAGACCGATTTGCGTCAATAAGATCGAAAGCTCCGACACAACCTCGGCATGCCCGACCTGCTTCTCGATGATAAACCGGCTTAAGTTAACGGGAAATCTGCCCATCAGCGGTCCTCGACTGGGGAGAACATAGCACAGACATGCGCCATGGTTTGGCCGAATAACATCGACGACCACAGAGCGCTCAAGGCGATTATAACGGTTTTGACAGACACGAGCAATCGAACGCGGACACTATTTGCGGCCGTCAGGCGAGTGAAATCCGTTGACCAGTTCCGCGACTATTGATCCGATCACGACTTTGGCTTTCATCCTGACAGGCAGATGATGTGAATCTGTGGTGAGCCAGACACGAATGTTCCCTTCGTTCAAGAAAATGCCTTGGAACGGCATGATCACCAGCACACGCGCGGTCTCAGTCTTACCCCAGGGTCCTTCTAGCGTTTCCAATCCTTCTACGCGAACCTCCAACTTGTAGTTCTTCTTGTCATGGTGAACGTTCAGGATCAATGCCGACCCGGGGACGAGAGGGAGCGCCTTTCGCGCAAAATACAGACAGGAGATGGCATCTTGAGCATCCGCCGGGATGGTCAGGTCTTCTACCTTTCCATCCTTAACAGCGGTGACGGTTCCCAACTCATGACGGAATGTATATTCGAAGTCATTCTTTCGCTTTCCCTCTCTTCGGTTGAAGATCATCCGGAGCGGCAGAAAGCGTTCGGTGTCGATGAACGACTCAACCTGGTTGAGAACCGGATAAAATTTGGTGATGGTCGGACTCGATCGGGCGATGGTGTGCAATTTGAAAGTCCGACGGCCGTTGATCGGCGCCGAGTCTTCCACAGCCATCACCGCAGTCCCGGCTTTCACATACGTCCAGGACAGATCGTAGGTGAGTCGTTCTCCGATCGAAAATGGTAATGTGACGGATGGAGACTGCTGTCCGCCATCTGCAACGAGGGAGAGCGGAGTTGCTATCCAGACCAGCAGAATGACCGGCAGGATTACGGGGAAGAACATCGAGTGGACGAGCGGCACAAGCTTACGACGTGAGAGGTCTACGGGCTTGCTCCAATTCGACTTCAATAGCCGAACGGATCGTCGACAAAAGACCCGGCGAGATGGCTTCGAATCTCAGTACCAGCGCCGGTTGCGTGTTCGAGGCTCTGATCAGACCCCATCCCTCTTCGAAAATGGCGCGAACTCCATCAATGGTCACCAGTTGCTTGAGGCGAAGGCCGGAGTGCCCGACCGGTCGTCCGTTGTCAGCATATGCTCTGAGGCGGGTCAATACCTGCTCGACGAGAGCAAACTTCAGGTCATCGGGGCAATCCACTCTGATCTCCGGGGTTACGGACGTCGGCGGTAGATCTGCGACCAGGCTCGACAGGGTCTTCTTGGATCTTGCCAGAATTTCGATAAGACGGCACGAGGCATACACAGCATCGTCATATCCAAAATAGCGATCTGCGAAGAACATATGCCCTGACATTTCTCCGGCGAGGACGGCCCGTTCCACCTTCATCTTTGCCTTGATCAGCGAGTGGCCGGTCTTCCACATGATAGGCCGGCCGCCGCGTTGGGCAATATCATCATACAAACATTGTGAGGCCTTCACTTCCGAAATAAAGGTACTCCCGGGCCGTTCCGCGAGAATATCGCGCGCATACACGACCATGAGCCGATCGCCCCACAGAATATTGCCTTGCTCGTCCACCGTTCCGATACGGTCGGCATCACCATCGTAGGCGATACCCACATCCGCCTTAGAATCCCGCACGGCTTGCCTCAAATCCTGAAGATTTTCGACGACGGTGGGATCCGGATGATGATTCGGAAATGTCCCGTCCAGGTCGCAATAGAGGCCCGTCACCCGACACCCCAGCAACTCGATCGCTCGTTTTGCCACGAGAGAGGCGGCACCGTTCCCGCAATCGATGACGACGTGCAAGTGGTCAGCGCACACCCCGGCGAAACTCTTCGTGAGATAGTCGAGATACTGCGGGATAATCGTGTGATAGGACAAGGTGCCTGATCCCGACACAAACCGGCCTGCCTCCATCACCCTACGAAGTGTTTGAATCTCTTCCCCGTGTATCGCTTCCTGTCCAATGCAGATCTTGAAACCATTGTACTCGGCGGAATTATGACTCCCAGTAATCATGATTCCACCATCAACCGGCAATTGAAAGAGCGAGAAATACAACAACGGGGACGTACAGACGCCGACATCGATGACATCCAGCCCCCCGGACAATAGACCCTGCGCCAACCTTGCGTGTAATCCGGGGGAACTCAATCGCCCGTCACGGCCCAGACTCACCGTCTTCACGCCTTTGTCGCCGGCCATCGAGGCGTAGGCGCGACCGATACGCTCAGCCGTATCCTCGGTGAGTTCTTTGCCCACAATACCCCGGATATCGTACTCTCGAAACAATCCCATTGCGTCGCCTCAATGTTCTTTGGTGGTTCGCCCGTAATCGTCCTGGAACCGGACAATATCGTCCTCGCCGACATAGGAACCGTTCTGGACCTCAATAATGTGGAGGAGGTCCGAGCCAGGATTCTCAAGCCGATGGGGTGTTTCAACCGGAATTGCCGTGCTCTCCCCGACAGCCATATCGAAAATCTCCTTCCCTCGGGTGACGCGGGCCGTTCCGGTGATCACCACCCAGTGTTCACTCCGCTTGTGATGCATTTGCAGAGACAACCGACCACCGGGTCTCACGGTCACCCGTTTGACCTTATAGCTCGGCCCCTCCTCCAGCACCGTATACGAACCCCATGGTCGATGGACGGTAAGATGCTCGAGCTGTTCAGGCGCTCCTTGCTGTTTGAGAATTTCGACTACCTTCTTGACGTCCTGGGCCTTGTTCTTCGGGCAGACCAGGGTCGCGTCTGGCGTGTCTACCACCACCATGTCTTCCAAGCCGATGGTCGCAACAACACGTCGGTCCGCATACATCACGGAGTTCCGGCTGCCGAGATCGACGACCCGTCCGATCACCACATTTCCCCACTTGTCTCGCGGAATCACTTCCTCCAAGCTGCTCCAGTTGCCGACATCCGACCATTGAAATCCAACTGGAATCATGACTGCACGATCGGATCGTTCCATAACTCCCGTGTCGATGGAGACGGCCGGTACTTTTCGATAGCTCTCTTCAACCATGCGAAACTGTTGACCGGCAACGATCATGCGATGGATATCAGGCATCATTCTGCTCAGGGCAGGCTGGTAGCGGTTGAGCTCCGTTAGAATAGTCGCGGCTTTCCAGACAAACATGCCGCTATTCCAATAGTAATTGCCGCTTCGCAGATATTGCACAGCCTTCGCGGCATGCGGTTTCTCGACAAACCGCGCCACCGGATGACCCGTCAAATTCCCTTTTGTCAGCAAGCGAATGCGTCGGTTCGGCTGAATATATCCATAGCCGGTTTCAGGTCTCGTCGGCGTGATACCGAACGTCACCAGATATTCTTTCATCGCCAGGGCCGCACCCAATGCCACTGCCGAGCGAAAGGCCTTCTCTCCTGTCACCACATGATCAGCCGGCAGGACGACCATGATCGCTTCCGGGTCTCTGCGAATGAGGTTGAGGGCGACCAGCGCAATGGCCGGCGCCGTGTTGCGTCCGACAGGTTCAACGACGAAATTCTCCCGTAACGCATCCTTCCAATCACTCAATTGCACGCGAATCGAATCGGCATGGCTTGGAGTCGTGGAAATCAAGACCTGGCTCGCGTCCGCACAGCCAAGCACCCGGCGCATCGTCTGCTGGATCAACGTATGATCGCCCATGATGCGCAGTAATTGTTTCGGATAGAGATGGCGGCTCAACGGCCAGAATCGGGTGCCGCTCCCGCCGGCCAAGATAACAGGATAGAGATGCTGACGTGCTGTCATGGGATTTCTTTCATTCGACTCGAGCTTCTCAGGAACCGGTTACGGAATCCGAACGGAAAGTATGAGGTCAGCGACCTCTCGAACCGCGCCTTCCCCACCTTTTCTTTCACAGACATAGTCCACCGCTGATAACGCCGGAGGTTCGCTGTCGGCAGGGGCGGCTGAAAAACCGACGGCCTTAAGTGCTTGCACATCATTGACATCATCCCCGATGTACGCGACGTGCTGCATCGTTAACCCGTATCGATTGATGAGATCGCGCAAGACTGAAAGCTTGTCGTAGGCTCCTTGGTGGACTTCGGGAATGGCCAACTTCTGGGCGCGACGACTCACCAACTTCGTGGATTCCTGCGTGATGATCGCCGTCACAAGTCCCGCCTTTTGGAGCAGCTTGATGCCCATCCCGTCCCTGGTATTGAATTTTTTCCATTCGTCGCCGGATTCGGCATAGTACATGCCTCCGTCGGTCAGCACTCCATCCACATCCGTCGCGAAAAGCCGGATATTACGGAGAATTGTGCGGAGAGATGATCCGCGGCGATGTTGGCGCTTTCGTGGAAGTCTCGTCCTGGCCATGCGGCATGCTCAGCAGTGATGGTAGCAAGCCAACGCTGGAAACTCAAGATAACAGATGATGGTTGAGGTGGGCCGGGATAGAACTGTCATCAGTAGGCATGCCGGTGCAGGAATCCTCGCCACACCGTCAGCAACATGATTTTCATATCGAACCAGACGGACCAATGCTCAATGTAATAGAGGTCATATTCGATTCGTTTTTCCAACGAGGTATTCCCCCGCCAGCCGTTGACTTGGGCCCAGCCGGTAATGCCGGCTTTCATCATGTGTCGGAGCATGTACTGCGGCAGCGTCTCGCGAAATCTGGTGATGAACTCCGGCCGTTCTGGCCTGGGCCCCACGATGCTCATCTCCCCCTTCAGGACATTCCAGAACTGAGGCAATTCATCCAAGCTGGTCTTGCGGAGAAAGGACCCGATGGCCGTCCGGCGCTCATCGTTCTGCTGGGTCCACACTGGCCCCGTTTCCGCTTCCGCATCGACACACATCGTGCGAAACTTGAACATCTTAAAGGCCCGGCCATCGAGGCCCATCCGGACCTGGCGGTACAGCACTGGACCGGGAGAGGCAGTCGTGATGGCGACGGCGATGATGAGCATTACGGGTGCCCAGATGGTCAAGGCAATCGTGGCGCCGAACACATCCAGCATGCGCTTGATGACGAGATTCCACCCGTGCAGCGGCGATCCCTGCAGTGTAATGAGGGGCAGTCCCTCGAACATCTCGGCTTCAGCACGAAGAGTAATGAATTCATAAATTGACGGCACTACTTTGACCTCCACCGTCGTCGTCGCCAAATATTGCAAGATCTTTTCTGCTTGTCCTTCTACATCGGGAGGCAGACAGATAAAGACGATATCGATTCCATCTTGCACGGTATCTTTGATATCGTCGTATGTGCCGATCACTGGAACACCCTCATACCTCTGCCCCAACTTCTCTATCCGAGCGCTAAGGTACCCTCGAATCTGTACTCCCAATTCGGAGTGCTGTTTTATACCATGCACGACTTTCTGTCCCAGTCGACCTGCACCAACAACGAGGGCATAACGTTGATTAAATCCTCGCCGCCGAAAGAATCGGAGACCCTCCCGAAAAGCCATTCGAGAGACGCCGAGCACAAGGAGACTCAGCAGCCAAAAATTCAGAACAACTAGTCGAGAATATTCAAAGTCACGGATAAAAAACGTGACGGACAGCAGGACGAGCACAGAGAGGGTGTTGGCCTTCGCTAGATCGATAAATTCGGCCAGGTGAGATCCCATCCGTCTCGGCCGATAGAGATTGAATGCCTGGAACGAGAAGCCCCATACCAGGATCATTGGGACAAGCAGCCAGAGGTACGGGGCAAAGGATGGCACTCCCTTCGTGACGGGCTGGAGACTTCCGGAAAACCTCAGGTGGTAGGCGCCTAACCAACAGACACAGATTAGAGCAATATCCAAGAAAAAGAGGAGACTCTTGAGAAATTCAGAGTGGCGTTTCAGCATGAACGGGCCAGACAAAATTCTTTGTAGCGCTTTTCTATGGTCTCCCGGACTCTTTCCTTAAAACGGGCGCGATCAAACGACACGATGTGGGCCCGAATGGCTTGTGGATCGAAATGCGTAGCGTGCCGTTCGAAAAGATGAACTGCGTCGACCAACGCCTCAGAAGTCTGCTCATGGAAGAAGACTCCCGTGGGAGGATTGTGGTTCTTGGCGCAGCCTGCGAGGTAAGGATTGAGAGGGTTGATGGTCTCCAAAGCTCCTCCTTTACCGTACGCCACGACTGGCTTACCAGATGCCATGGCTTCAAGAGGCACGATCCCAAAGTCTTCTTCGCCGGGAAAAATCAATGCCTTGCAACGGCCATAGTGCTCACGCACTACGTGGTCAGACTGCGAGCCTAGGAACTCAATTGTTCGTCCCGCTAGCTTTCGTAGCCGCTTTTCGTCTTGCCCGGTACCGATAATCTTCAGAGGCCTCTCCATTCGGTTAAACGCTTCAATCGCGAGATCGATCCGTTTATAAGGAGCGAACGCGGTCACGATAAGATAGAATCCATCGTCCACCGTAGAAACGGAGAATGCATTGCAATCGACGGGAGGGTAAATAATATCAGCCTCTCTACTATAATGACGTTGAATGCGATCCGCAACATGGCGGGAAATCGCGATAAAATAGTGAACCCGGGTGGAAGACGCAACATCCCATTTTTGCAGTCGGTGACGAACAAGCCTCATAGCGATCCTCGACAGCAAACCAGCCTGCCCTTTGCCAAAATAGGCGTCATACTGATCCCAGATGTAACGCATAGGAGTGTAGACATAGGAAATATGGCAGGCTCTTTGTGGAATCTGAACGCCCTTCGCGACACAGTGACTAGAACTCAGAATGAGGTCAAACCCGGAGAGATCCAAAGATTCTATCACGCGTGGGAAAATGGGCAGATAGTAACGGTAGTGGCTCGAAGAAAAAGGCAAGCGCTGAATAGAACTTGTCTGGATCTGATGCTTTTCAATAGTTGAAGAGACTGAGCCTTTCACATAGAGAAGCGTAAAGATTTTCGCCTTGGGAAAAAGCTCGCAAAACACTTCCAAACATCGCTCTCCACCACGCATTCCCGTGAGCCAATCATGGATAATGGCAACCTTCATGGATGTGTCTGGCCCAAGACCGTAAGGACGCTGGCTAGCCAGGCATCGAGATCTTTGGTGACAAAGACGGGTGTGCCCAATTCTTCCTCCGCTCGTCCACCGGCAGGATAAGCAATCCAACCGGCGCGGCACTGGGCACACGCATATGTCGTCGACACAAAACTTAGATTTTGCGTCCGTCTGTTATTAATGAGGCGGTTGAGTTGGTGTAAGCGTCTATTTCGTTAAAGTACTTAAAAGACGTTCAACCTGGGTCTTGTCAAAAGCTCCAACGAGATTCGGGTATTTGAAATGGTTAATGTGATGATACATGACATGGTATCTCTCATTCTGGTCCCGAAGATCGGCGTACTTGGTGTCGTCAATAGCGTAAAGAATAGGGAAGGTTTTAAGCAAGAAGTCAAAGAAATCGGGTATCGATATTCTCTGAAAGGCGTTTAAACACCAATGGTTTAGCTCCAAGACTACGATGGGGTGGTTTTGCTGAATGACGCCCTGGAGACCTTCGATTACATACTTTTCAAACCCTTCTACGTCGATTTTAATAAAGTCTACTTTCTTGTCTAAAAGAAAACCGTCACCATTTTTTACATGAATATTTTCAACGGTATGTCCGATGCTCACTTGCGTAATGTTCGATACAAATCCCCCCGAGCGATTTGATGGTGCGAATGTCAACGTCAAATCTTCGTCTTTGACGCCAAGTCCGCAGTTATGAAGATGTACATTCGGGAGAGCAGCTTTTTGGACATTCAGTGTAAGAAGCTTGAATGTTGATGGGGACGGTTCAAATGAATCGACACGAGAAGCCAAGCTACCAAATAGCAAACTTGTACAGCCTATGTTAGCTCCGACATCAACAACATTGAAATGAGGGCGCAGTAACAACTGAAACAGATTACACATATTGGGCTCAAAGTTTGCACCAATATGCTTCAAATAATCGTCGTCAGAAGTAATCAGAAAATTCCGGTTTCCAATATTTACATTTTGGCTTGAAACATTTTGGTTTGAAACATTTTGGTTTGAAGTTGTGCGTTTAGAATGCGGCGCACGTAGATAGGCTGTCATGTGCTTTAGTAAGCTGCGTAGGTTACACACTTGCTCGCACACCGTACTCTTGCGTTTCTCTCAATGCAGGAGCGACTTCTTGAAACGCACGACAATGCCCCCATGACATCAGGCTTTTGAAATCCTTCTTTGGGCTGGTGGGATGAGCGTTGTGATAGGCAACGCAGGAATCCGCGATGGCAATGACTGGCATGTTACCTACTGCCAATCCTAACCGCCCGCTCTTAAATGCCCAATCATAAAAATGAGGTTTTGGTCTGTCAAGGTGCCAAGGGTCTTACGTGATTACTGACTGACTGACACGAGTCAGTTCTTGCAATGATTAAGCGAGAGGTTGGCCGGCTTTCAGGAGCCGTAAATCAGATTGCACCATCATTTCAACAAGCCGCTGGAAAGATACTTTTGGTTTCCAACCCAATACTTTCTCCGCTTTTGCTGGGCTACCGATTAGGTGATCCACCTCGGCTGGTCGCAGGAATTGAGGACCTAGCTTAACGTATTTCTTGTAATCTAGATCAACCGCTCCGAAAGCCAGGCTGACGAAATCTCGAACACTGTGGGCTTCTCCGGTAGCAATGACGAAATCCTCAGGCTTGTCATATTGCAGCATTTTCCACATAGCCTCAACATAATCACCGGCGAATCCCCAATCGCGGCAGGCATCCAAGTTTCCCATGGCAAGATCGCTTGTCAGACCGAGTTTGATCTTGGCAACATTGTAACTAATCTTGCGTGTGACGAACTCAAGCCCACGCCGCGGCGACTCATGGTTAAAGCAAATGCCTGAGCAGGCAAACATGTTATAGCTTTCACGATAGTTAACGGTAATGTAATGCCCGTATACTTTGGCAACCCCATAGGGACTTCTCGGATAAAAGGGAGTTCTCTCAGTTTGTGGAGTTTCCAATACCTTTCCATACATCTCGGAGCTAGAAGCCTGGTAGAACTTCGCATCCGGCTTTACCTTCCGGATTGCCTCAAGCAATCGTGTCACCCCTAGTCCCGTAACATTTCCGGTCAATGCGGGCTGCTTCCAAGACACGGGTACGAAAGATTGCGCGGCGAGATTATAGATCTCATCGGGCACAGAGATCCGAATGGCTTCATCCAGAGAAGACTGATCTGTCAGATCAGCATCAACAAGTTGGACCTTATCAAGTAAGTGAAGGACCCTGTCAAAGGGTTCATGGCTCGACCTTCGGATTAGCCCAAAGACCTGGTAGCCCTTCTCAAGAAGCAATTCAGCCAGGTAGGATCCATCTTGTCCCGTTAAGCCCGTGACCAGTGCTTTCTTCATAGTGATTCAAGGCTCCTTTTACTAATTCATGTTGCAAACATTGGATGCTGTCAAGTGGTCATGGTAAGCAGCAATGAACGCCATATAGCATGGGCTCAACTCAGTGTTCCCTTTGCGTGTATCTCCTCATAAACTTTTAAGGTCTGACGAGCCGTTTCTTCCCAGGAAAACTCATTGGCCCGCTCCAGTCCTTTTCTTCGCATTTCTTCCCGAAACTCGCTATCAGTCAGTACACGATGCATCGCATCAGCGAGAGCCGCGACATCATGAGGATTCACTGTTAAAGCAGCCTCTCCTACTACTTCCGGTAAGGACGAGACATTTGAAGTAATCACCGGAGTGCCGCAAGCCATGGCTTCCAATGGCGGCAGGCCAAATCCTTCGTAGAGCGAAGGATAGACGAACAATTCTGCTCCGCTCATCAACGCCGGCATGACATCATCCGGGACATACCCGAGAAATCTCACATGTTTCTCTAACGCAAATTCTTCCACGCACCGCAAAATTCCAATGTTACGCCAACCCTGTCCACCAGCAAGTATCAGAGGACCACGATATTGCGATCGTCTAAGAAGCTGGGAATACGCCTCCAAAAGGCGAATCAGATTCTTTCGCGGTTCAATATTTCCGACGAACAACACATACTTCTGATCATCAAGAGAATATCCTGATAATACTTGGCTTCTTTCGGAAGGTGGAATGGGCCGGAAGTGTGGCGCCGCGGCACAATACACCACTCTTATCTTTTCCTTTGGCACGCCAAGATATTTGATTACATCGCGCCTCGTGTGTTCTGAAATCACAACAATCCCGTCAGCTCTTGCAGCAGATCGGAAAATGCCGGATGAGTATGCTCGTACGCGAAAAGAAGGATGATAGGCTGGGAAAAGCAGGAAGGTCAAATCGCAGATGGTGATGATGTGCTTGCAGGATCCTCCTGGGACGAGAAGATAGTTCGGCCAGTGGAAGACGTCAGCAGTGCCGAATAATGTATTGAACAGAGGGATACTCCATCGTCCTAACCCGGAAGCGCCCTTCAAGACGTTCGTCTCGACCGGAAGTCGTCGATAAGAGATGTTTCGATATGGGAAAGACGGTAGGCGGCCATTCGCTCTCCTGAAAGAGTCACAGACGAGCCGATACTCGTTCCTCGAATCGACAGTGCCGAGGCCATGGACCAGCCGGTACACATATTGGCCGACGCCAGAACGCTCCTTGAGTAAAACACTGCCATCTATGTTGACACGCACCCGTGGGCCTTTCGCTTCATGTTGCGCTCTGGGTGCTGTTCTAGGGCACCCTCGAATTGGCAAGATGAGCTATTTGTATACTCCAAGGATATTCGTGACAACAATCGGCCGGCAGGAATGCATTCCATCAAGAAAATTAGAATTCAGGGATATTTTATGATCATTTCCGATACACCCTAGCGTTGAGATACGAAGAAAACAAGATATGGGGGGTATGCGCACTAGAGATTTGACTGCAACCATGGCGCACAAGAGCTCAGCGATTGGCACCACCTCCATGCGTTTCGAACCATACGGTCTTCAGTGGTTTAGACAATGGCAGCCGACGACAAGGGTTACTTGTCTGCTCCTGGGTAGGGTTTCTAGGACTGGTCTTTTAAATAATCAGCGACGATTTTGGCCATCCTGGTCGCCCCGGCAGCGTTGAAGTGTCCATCTCCTGGAAAAAAATGTGTTGGGCCCCAGGTGTACACGTCGGATTTCTCCGCAAATAGTAAGCCGTGCTGGGCAGCGAACTTTTTCAAAATCCCATAATACGATTTATTGGTTATAGGAACGATGATGAGCTTGGCCTGATG
The DNA here is from genome assembly GCA_040510255.1 of Nitrospiraceae bacterium. GTDB lineage: Bacteria > Nitrospirota > Nitrospiria > Nitrospirales > Nitrospiraceae > DASSBQ01. The sequence goes on from JBEVJJ010000110.1 coordinate 28,749, forward strand.
CGATTTGGCGACAGCGTCCATATAAAGAATAGCCTGCTTTGTATATTTCCATCCGATGGTGTCTTCGTTATTTACGTCAGGCACCGCGTCAATGGCAACGGGCTTCTCGTGCTGTCTCTGCTTCCTAAGTTTGAATTTGAGCATATCGAATGCACGGAAGAGATACAGTTTCGGCGGGAACAGGCCGAAGAAGGACGCGTGCCGTATTAATGTTTTTGGATCAGTTCTGGGTCTAAAGGTAATCTCTGAGACGTTTCGCTGGATAAAATTGCTCATCTCTTCATCAGTCAGGATAGCGTACAAGTCGGAAATATCGTTCTCAAAAAAGAAATAGATTATGTATTGAGGTTTGAGTTTTGGCACATATTCATGGACAAGATACATCTCTTGAAAAGCACAATGCCCTTGCGTGCCGAGATTAATCACCGCGTATGGAATGAATTGCTCAAGCAACACGCCAACCGTCTCACCGATATTCGCTCCATGGCCATAAATCATAGAATCGCCCAGCAATATCACGTCTCCCCGCATTCGGGTTTGCACATTCCGAAACCCTAGCCCATCTGTTTCATGGCGCCATCGATAGCCGTTCCAATACTGGTCGGTCTTAAAATTCGGCTTCATGAAATGCATCTTTAAAGCAGGGTCGTAATAGTAAATGCCATCCGGAGCAGTTGTATATTTGTGCAATACAGCTGTGACGAATTCCTGTCCTAGAATCTCGGCAGGCCACAGGCGGAGAATCACTTCTAACGTCAGCAAGAGCAGAAATAGCGTGGCCGTTAACAGGGCGATGTTGGAGAAGGACCGCCGATAATCCTGCAGTACGGAAGCAAGCGTTTGGGAAAGTCTTTCAGACCGATTTTGAGTGAGAATAAACTTCCTCATAGACCTTGAGTGTCTGGCGCGCAGTCTCCTTCCAAGAGAAGAATTTAGCCCGCTACAATCCTTTTTTCCGCATCTCGTCTCGAAGTCCACGATTGGTCAGCGCTCGATGCATCACCTCAGCAAGCCCTTCGACATCCTAGGGATCAATCAGGAGCGCCGCATTTCCTAACCGCCATATTATGGAGCGCGTCAGGTTCGCTGCTAAAGAGACACCCACTGTAGCTTTTAATTCCTCGGATAATGATCCATACAATAGTAGTTTTAGGGGAATTTCTTCTCGGCATGGAATCTTATAGATAGTGTGGCAAGTGCTATAAGCGCTGCAAGAGCGCGGAGAGACGTCCTTCATGCCGATAAAGCACATTGGATGAGGCTGGGCATCGCCTTGTAGGGTCGATCATTGGCAAACACCTGAGGACTTGGGCGGAAAAAGGAATCAATGGGAGCGACGCACACCACAATTCTTGAGGAGATGTGGCACCAACAGAATAGATCGGTATGAGACGGTCATACGATCTCGATCTCCGGAAACGGAAAAATCATTTTTCCGCCATTCGCAAGATATTCCTTCTCTCGTTGAAGGATTCCCGCCTTGAAATGCCATGGCAATACGAGAAAATAATCGGGCTTCATTGAGCGCGCATCTTCATCGGAAATAATAGGGATGTAGGTCCCGGGAGTAAAACATCCAAATTTATCCGGGTTGACCTCCGCAATGGCACGAATATCTTTGTCAGTGAATCCACAAAACTGCATTACAACGTTCCCCTTAGTCGACGCCCCATAGCCCAGGATTTTCTTCCCATCGGCATTCAGAGCCCTTATCAATCGAATCAAGTCTTCGCGATGCCTAAATACGCGATCTTCAAACTCTCGGTAGAGCCTCACTGTTCCAAGTCCCATCCGCTCTTCCTGTTCCAGGAGCCAGTTGATTACGGAATGATTGGCCTTAAGTGCATCATTTCTGACTTTCGCTGCGGTCACTGCGAAACTACCGCCATTAACAGCGTTCATAACGACATCGATGATTTGGAACCCAGCCTGACTCAGAATCTTCCTGACTACACCGAGCGAATAATACTCCAGGTGTTCGTGGCAGATCGTATCGTATGAATTAAGACGCAGCATAGATGGCATGTAGCTCTGCTCAAAGTGCCAAATCCCTTCATCTGCGAGAATTGATTCAATTTCACGGGCAAACTGGACAGGATCCTCAAGATCATAGAACATCGCAATCGACATGACGATCTTCGCGGGCTTCAATTGAGCCGACCGGTAGACCGCGGAAGAAAAGAAGTCAGTTATGAGATGGATGTCCGAGGTGTAATACTGTGAAAACTTTGAACCTGTGGGATCTATTCCCACCCGCTGTATCGTGGGAATTTTGTACGCCTTAAGCGTGGTCGCATCATTACTGCCAATATCGAGGACGACGTCTCCAGGATTGAGCGACACGAGGCGCTCGAGAGAGCGCACCTTGTCCGTCAAATGGTTCACCATGGATGCATTGAGCCCCGAGCGATACCCGTAGTTTTCGCCGTACATCTCGCTCGGTTCATAAGAATGTTTCAGTTGAAGCAGCTCACAGTCCACACACCAGACCAGCTGAAGTGGCCCTGAGGTGACGTTTCTGTCACGCTTCCTTGGAAAGACTCCAGTCAGCATCTGGTTGCCCAGGGTAAGAACGGGAATGATCCGTTCACTCCCACAAGCCCGACACGCTTTGATTTCTTGATAACTCGCCATGACCTTCCTACGTCTTACGTTCCAGTTTGGAAACCCACCTTGCGATTAGGCCTCCTGGGCCCAAACCAAACCGCGCAAGCATTTCCTTTGGCGAGGCCTCACTACGCGTACGTCCTTGGGCATACGCTTTCGTATATATATTCATGAGCTTCGATAATTCAGACCTGAACTCAGGCAAATGTTTGTGGCGTCTGATAAATCTCTCAAAGGAGAACAACTCAGCATTTCCCTCCTCATCATGAAAATAAATACTTTCGAGAAATTTCGATGCCCCCTGGAGATTATGAATCCGCCAACGGTCGACTTCTGAGGCAGTGGCGCCCTGTCTTTCCGCTAGCTCATATAGTTCTGGAAGTCGTTCGAGTCTCCAGAGGGGAGCATACTTCATCCATGACACATTCATGTTTACTACGACACACGGCTGTCCAATCCAGTATCCCATCTCTCCAAACATATGGTTACAGACATAATGAGCTGTTGGGATACAGGTCAACAGTGAGGAAAATGGCCTTCCCACGATGTCCTGAGAATACGCTCTTATGGCGTGATCCCTTCTGAAAATGAGGCAATAAATAGCCGTAAAGAAGTTCTCCGATAATGT
>JBEVJJ010000111.1:0-6619 GCA_040510255.1 Nitrospiraceae bacterium
TCACATAGCCGTTCCGCCACATACAGTCAGTAATGCGTGCGAGTCTTACGTATTCCTTGGCTGACGCATCACTTCCCCGACGACAAACTCACCCTTGCGACCGGTCGGCCGGACGAGTACTGCCACTTGACACGGTGGTCCTCTCGTTTCGGGCCTGCTGGTTCATTGTCGTACAACCGACCGCCCACCCTGGTATACTCCACCGTCACCCTCATGCGATTGCTGCGGAACACCAGCTGGGACAACACCGGTAACACAATTCGCCGACCACCGTGAGACACTGACTATTCGGGATTCATTCCGGAAAGGCACTCTACACCTCTCATGAAACACGAGACGATCCGTCCGCACCAAGCGCCCCCCGCACGAGGGTTTTCTCCCGGCTTTGCCATACTGGGTCTCGAGGCCACATTGCTAGCCACGCTTGATGCATTGGGATACGAAGAGCCGACGCCGATCCAACGGGAATCGATTCCTCCGCTCCTAGCTGGGCGCGATCTGCTGGGTCAGGCTGCAACCGGGACCGGTAAGACGGCGGCCTTTAGCTTGCCCCTGCTTCAACGGATTGCTCATTCGGCCCGACGCCATCCGTCCGCATTGAGTCTCGTGCCGACGCGCGAGTTGGCGATTCAAGTAGGGGAGGCAGTTCAGCGTTACGGCAAGGAGCTTCGCATCGCCGTCCTCGCCGTGTATGGAGGCCAGGCCATCGGTCCGCAGCTTCATGCCCTCAAGCGCGGGGTCGACGTCGTGGTGGCCACGCCTGGCCGGGCACTGGATCATATCCGTCGCCATACGCTTCAACTCAAGCACCTGCAAATCGTGGTGCTGGATGAGGCCGACGAAATGCTCGACATGGGGTTCGCCGAAGACCTGGATGCCATTCTGGAACAGACACCGGCTGAACGGCAGACGGCATTGTTTTCCGCCACCATGCCGTCGCGCATTGCCGCGATCGCCAAGCGTCACTTAAAGAACCCGGTCGAAATTAAGATAGCCCGTGAGCCGCTCAAGGCCGGCTCTGCTCCACGCACTCATCAAATTGCCTATCTCGTCGCACGGCCACACAAAGTCGCGGCACTGGCTCGTATCCTTGATATAGCCAGCCCGAAATCGGCCCTCGTGTTTTGCCGGACACGTTTGGAAGTGGATGACCTGACCGCCATGCTAAAGGACCGGGCGTACCGCGCCGAAGCCATCCATGGAGGAATGAGCCAGGCTCAACGCGATCGCGTCATGAACTCGTTTCGCTCCGGACAAATCGCGTTGCTCGTGGCGACGGACGTGGCTGCGCGGGGATTGGACATCCCGAGCGTATCGCATGTGTTGAACTACGACGTGCCGTCGGCTCCTGAAGTCTATGTTCATCGTATCGGCCGCACCGGCCGGGCTGGGCGGGAAGGTGCTGCTGTGACCATCGTGGAACCTCGCGAACAGCGATTACTCAGAAATATCGAACAGCTTACGAAATCTCGAATCGAACTGCTCCCGCTGCCGACCGTCGTAGACCTCAAGAAGATGCGACTGGACCGGACGAGACGCTCCGTTCAGGAGGTGCTCGAGGGCGGTGACCTAGATCTGTTTCGGGTCGTCGTCGAGTCACTTGCCGACAAGTTCGACCAGGCGGATGTTTCGGCGGCTGCGGTGAAGTTGGCCTACCAATCGCAGGGCGGTGAACGAGAGGAGGAAGAGATTCCTGTCATGAGGGCACGGGAAGAGGATACGTCCAGGATGTCGGAACGTCACGGATTTCCGTCTCGGGGTCGCGGGCTCGGACCGCACATGAAGGACGGCCAGGGCAGGCCATTCAGCAAGCCCGGTCGACCGGGACGGTACGCCGGTATGGCAAAACTCTACGTCGGCGCAGGTCGGGCAGCCGGCATTCGACCCGGAGATTTGGTCGGGGCGATAGCAAATGAAGCCAGCGTGAATTCGAGCCAAATCGGCGCGATCGAAGTAACGGATCGATTTTCGCTCGTAGACGTTCCGGAAGAGTTATCACGCCGAATCATCGAGGCCCTGAGCAGGACTAGGATCAAAGGACAGAAGGTGACGGTGAGATTGTTTCGCGAGTAAAGGTGCGAGGGCAACGCGGTGAATCTCCTTTCTCCCAGAGTACGCAATGAAAAGGTGCTCGCTCGATGTGAGGGTAAAGACTTTCCACGTCATACTCAAAAGAGAGGTAGGCGACAATCTCGGACTGAGCATCCAGTCAATCACGGTTGAGTGGTCGCATGACACAGACACACCTGTCTTAGCGCACTGCGGTCCACTTCCTTCAATTTGAACATAGGCCCATATGCTTTAAGATCGTGACCCCACAGAACATTGACGACTCACGTGCGATGAGATGCCATTATGTATGGAGGAACGACAGATGAGCGGGAGTAAAGCCAACTCGGCGCAGCGGCTCATGGGATTGATGTTTCGGGCACACCCATGGCATGGAGTTTCGATCGGCGAGGAAGCTCCGCAGGTGGTGACGGCCTATATTGAGATCGTACCGACGGACACGGTGAAGTACGAAGTGGACAAGGTGAGCGGCTTTCTCAAAGTCGATCGTCCGCAGCGGTTCTCGAACTTTTGTCCCGTGTACTATGGGTTGGTTCCGCAAACCTATTGCGGGGAACGGGTCGCGACCCTATTCGCCAGCAGGGCGCAGCGGCAGCACATGATTGGGGACGGAGACCCGCTTGATATCTGCGTGCTCACGGAGAAAACGATTCCGCATAGCGACATTCTGCTCACGGCGCGACCCATCGGGGGTCTGAGCATGGCGGACGGCGGCGAGGCCGACGACAAGATCATTGCCGTGATGAAAGAAGATGCCGTCTACGGCAACTTTACCGACATCGGCGATTGCCCGCTGACCCTGCTTGATCGTCTCCAACACTATTTCTTGACCTACAAACATGCTCCTGGTTCGACGCAACACAAAGTCGAGATCACGAGCATGTACGGTCGGGATGAAGCGTTCAATGTGATCCTTGCCAGCCATGCCGACTATCGTGCGAAATTCCCGGAATTGGAATCGCACTGGCCGAATGGATTGTGAATGGCCAGCGGGCTGGGAAGGACAGGTGAAACGGTCGAGAGGTCTCTACCCTCGCAGCCCCCGCGTGATTGGGATCTATCGCTTGGTGCGCGCGGTGCAGACCACGTCAGCTCTGATTTCTTGTGGTCTTCGTATGGTGTTCTCGCTCTGCTTTCGTACAGGGATCTTCAGTATGCCTGTCAGGACCGCGAGGGCTGCGTGATCTGCACGATCGGGACTGCATCCATTGTTACTTGATACCAATAACCATGGAATCCGGCCCGACCAATTTCTCGACCTTTGTCCGTTTGAAGCCGGCCTCCTTCATCCAGCGTGTACAGTCAGCGCCGGTGAAGTCGAAGCCGCCTGGGGTTTCGATGAGCATGTTCAGGCTCATCAATAGACCAAGCGCGTTTTTCTTGCGCGCATCGTCGATGATGGCCTCGTGCACGATCAAAGCGCCACCTGACGGCAATGCGTCGTACGCCTTGCGGAGAAGCATCCTCTTCTCGTCGAGATTCCAGTCATGGAGGATATGCCCCATAATCAGTACTTCGGTCCTCGGGAGCGGGTCTTTAAAAAAGTCTCCGGCATGAAATCGCAGGCGCTTGTCGACACCCTTCGCACGCGCGTAGTCTTCGAAGATCGGTCGCACGACCGGCAAATCCATCCCCTCCCCGGCGAGATGCTTGTGCGCCAACGCGATCTCGGCTGCCACACCTCCTTGAGCACAACCGACGTCGACGAATGATCGATATTTACGCCAGGGGAATTTCCCGGCTATGACCCGCGCCGTTCCTTGGCTGAGACCAGTCATGGCCTTGAGGAACCCTTCCAATCGTTTCGGATCGGCGTAGAGCTTGCCGAAAAAGTCTTCGCCCGTTTTGGCCTCATTCTGGGGTTTGCCGGTGCGGAGCCCCTCGGTGAGCGAGCCCCAGAAAGGGTAGAGCCGAGCATTGCACATCTCAAGGATGCCGCCGACATAGGAAGGTTTTCCCCGGTCGAGGAACAGGGAAGTTTCGGGCGTGTTGGCGTACCGCGTGCCAGTCCGCTGCAACATGCCCAGTGCCACCAGTGCATCGAAAAAGTCACGCGCGCTCCGTTGATGAAGGGCAAGTCGCTTGGTCAAGACAGTCGCATCCAACGGACCCTTGGCCAGTTCAGTAAAGAGCCCAAGTTCGACCGCACTGAGGAGCGTCTTCGATCCCCAAAATCCGAGGCCGAGCTGCAGGATTCGTTCGGAGGTAAGGTGATGTGTCGCCATAGTGACAGTCCTTTCTGGTGAGAAAATGCGCACAGGCTACGCGGGCCGGGTCGAAGGTGTCAACAGGGGTGCATGGTCGAAAGTAGATGGTCTGACACCTCTGCTTATGAAGGATCGAGTAACCAAAACTGGCAAGGATTGGCCTGGCTGGCAAGACGCAACGAATGGAAGCCGGTTTTCCGCTGCCTCCCCGACGGATCGACCAAGAATGCATGTCATGTTACGCCTATCTCAGCGCCTGGCGCAGAACACTTGCTTAGACCTTTGCCTGCTCGTACGGTAGACGAGAATGTGTGATGCTTTCCGTCACAAACAGTTTTCCTGAATGGAGGACCGCCATGGTGAAGCTCGCATTGCTCGTTCGATTGGAAGCGAAACCGGGAAAGGAGTCCGAAGTTGAACAGTTTCTTCGCGGTGGTTTGGCCATCGTTCAGCAAGAACCGGCGACGACCGTGTGGTTCGCAATCCGCATGGGACCCTCGACCTTCGGCATCTTCGATGCCTTTACTGACGAATCCGGCCGGCAGGCGCACCTCTCAGGAAAGGTCGCGGCGGCATTGAAAGAGAAGGCGGACCTGTTTGCGAAGTCACCGGTGATCGAGAAAGTCGATGTCCTTGCAGCCAAACTTTCCCCCTAGCGTGACAGGCATCCATCAGTTCTGGAATCGCACTCGGGCAACGATTCGACGCCATTGTCACCGGAGCCGCTGACAAAGCCACGTGCGTGAGGATCTTCCAACCTCCGGTCGAAGGAAACTGGTGATTGGCGCCGTGGTCTCGATGTCGGGGATAGAGTCCGAGTGGAATTGGTCAAACCGATGTCGAACGGAGGCACGTTGATTTTCTCCGAGTCGGTTCGTGACTTATCAGTCCCGAGGCCGACTCCTTGAAGAGGCGGACAAATTCCGTGGGATGCACATCGGACTGATCTTCTGCATATGTTCTGTCTCTCCGCCGCAAGGGGTGAGGGAACCATTTGAAAACATTAGGGAGAAGTGCTGAAGACCGAAGATGTCGATGCATCTGTGGTGATTGATTCTTCTGCATCCACGTCGCTAACCCATTCTGAAATAACACGAATCTCGCAAAAACGACGGCCAGTTCCCGCCGCGCTGGCCCACCCGACAATACTTGAACGGTACTAAATGGTACCATTGAGTCTGCATGCCAAGTTTATTTTTGACGGACGCGCCGAAGATGCGAATTTTGTCCTAAATTGTGGTTCAATAGACCGAATTGGTGTCAGCCGCTTGATCCAGTTCAGTGCGCAGAAACGGAACGCTGTGATGGGTCTCGGTTGTTCTAGGAAAGCCACTGTGCCAGCTTGTATCACGGTATGGCATGGTCCGATCTCTCACAATAAGCTGCAGGCAGTTCAGTGAAACGGTGAGGTAGCACTGTGTCTCTAGGAAGCAGATCATGGTTGTTGCTTGTAGTTCTCCCCTTGATGGGTCTGACCGGTTGTCAAACCACCGCTGAAACGCCCTGGGATGCGGAGCGTCCCCAGATGGCCTTGGCCGGAACCGTGAGGATGGCCGATCAATCCTTGTATGTGCGGCTGGGAGAAAAGCCTGCGATCGTCTTGATCGTCGATGATTTCGTCACACGAGTTGTGTCGGACATGCGCATCAAGGGCCGGTTCACCGAAGCCGATATCCCGCATTTAAAGGCGATGCTCGTCGACCAGATTTGCCAGACGTCCGGTGGACCATGCGTCTATGAAGGACGCGAAATGAAGTTCACACATGCCGGGATGTCAATCGGGGGCGAGGAGTTTGAAGCACTGGTCGGCGACCTTATCGCCACGCTGGACAAGTTCGAGATCGGCAAGCGCGAACAGGGTGAGTTGCTAGGTGCGCTCCGGCCGATGAAAACGGACATCGTGGACAAACCGATTGTGTCCAAGCCATAGCCCACACAACCTCATGCTTTCGAGACGGTTCTCGAGCCCACCCTAGTTCCCCACGACTGCCGGAAGGTTCCAAACAACACCAGCAGTTTTTGCTCCTGCTGGTCCCGCCGCACACCGCCCATAGTGCGATGTCCATACATCTCCACCGGTTGCCTCACGTGTCGATGGAGAGGTTGTCGATGTTTCTGCTCCGGAGCAATCGCCATCCGGCGCTGGTTGATCGATTCTGGAAGCGACAGGTTGATGTTGTGCCGACTCGATCACATGGTTCAACGTGCCGCTTAACTTGAAAGGATCGGTGCGCCATCCTTGGCTGTTGATGATTCATCAGGGGGCGCCGGCCGAAACTCTACGGACGGATTCGATTTGATGCAGTATGCGAGTAGATGTTCAGAAGGAAACAGCATGACCT
>JBEVJJ010000112.1:0-5499 GCA_040510255.1 Nitrospiraceae bacterium
TACGAGGACCTCGAGTTCAGGCGATACCTCCGCTGCTACCAGCACGCCTGCCTACGTATGGGGAAAAGGGCGGCCACAGCTCGGGTCAACGCCGAGCGGGCCCACCTCTGGCATGCCAGCCACCCGGCTCCTGCTCCCGATTGCGATAGCGACGCGGGGTTCCGAGCGTGAGGACGCTTTTGTCGATGCTTTCTGATTGACCAGCCTCGGCGCTCTCAGCGATTGGCCTCGCCTGAGGCTTCGCGTTTTCAGCCACGGGTGCATCGCTTACTGTAGAAGTCTCGCTCAAGGGGGCGGTCGCGTCGGATGATAGCTCCGACAACCTACGTTCGAAGTCACCCTCGACGAGCTTGGCGTCGGCTGCGGTAAGACTGTTCTTGGCGGCCAGCGCCTCACCCGCCCAAGCCGCGGCGAGATCCGCCGATGTGATGTTCTCAATTTCGGCCGACAGCTTTTCGCGCAACACGGTCGACTGATCAGGATTGAGGCTGACGGCGCGTTCCCCTTTGATGCCGCTTCCGCGCGGATTTGCGTTACCGGAGGCTCCGGGATGCGCGCAATCTCGGCCGTCTTTCGGCTTAAACGAGCGGTCGACGGCCGATGGCGACGACGAGGGCGGTCCATCGCAGAGATCGGGCGCATCAAGATCATCTTCGCCGGCGATGCCAACGAGCGTGAACAGGGCGTAGCGGCGAGCGTAGGTCAGGGCGGCGCCCATACACTGCGGATTGGCGGTCTCGGCCACGGGGCAGACCGGCCAGTCCGAGGCGATCCACTCGCCTGAGGCATGGGCCAGCATGGTGGTGAGATTGACCATCCCGGCTGCCGGATCGATGGCGGTCGTCTGCACCGTGGCGATCTCGCGCTGCCCCAGCGTCTTGCGTACGATGTCGAGGCCACTCGCCAACGGCGCATAGCGGAAGCTGCGCTCCACCTCACCTGGCCGTGCGCTCCGGATCGTGGCGGTGAGGGACTTTTCCGGGTTGACAAGCTCAGCTTGCGCCTTTGCCAATGCAGATGCCAGAGCGGCGACCGTTTCACTGGACCTGGGCATGGATGGCCTCCGTCGTCGCGAGAACGTCAATGCTCACCGCCCCCGATTTGGACCGCTTCCCTCGCACCCCATGCCCGATCGCCTCCTTGACGTCCTCAGGCATCAGGGCCTTGAGCTCGCTTTTCGCCCGCTCATGGTCGAGAAAGGCCTGTCTTGTGTTGCGGAACAGGGCCGCGAACTCCGCCCAGGAATTCGACTCGCTCATATCGACGATGCGGATCGCCTCAATGCGGGGCCGCGGCTGCTCGGCATTGATGAGATGAGGCGCCTCACCGGATTGGACGCAGCGCCAGAACTTCTTCTCCGCCGAGACCAAGACGCTGAGGTAAAGTGGGTCCATCGGAATCGCGATCTCGACCCACTTTCCACCGCCGGTGATGATTGAAAGCACCGAGATCCGCAGGTGGGTGACCCACATGTTGTGCTGGAGCTGGGCCATGTACTTCTCGGCGACCGCCTCCTCGGAGAACGACCAGGGCAGCATGAACTTGGCTTCGAATACAGCCTCGGAGCCGTCCACAATGCCGTCGAGGGTAGCTGCCATCCAAGGGATGGCCGAATGCTTGACGCGGCGCTGGACGTCACGGACCCGCCGGCCGGTGTTGCGCTCGTACCAGGAGCGATTGAGCTCCTCGGTCGCTGTACCGAGCAGATTGCTTGACAAGTCCTCTGGCACCGCCTCGCCGCGTTTCTGGCGCCAGAGTCGGATCAGGGCGGCTTCATCACTGCCCATGATAATCCGGGCGTCGGAGCCGCCGATAAAGGAGCGGCGATCTCGTTTATTGCGCACGATAAACGGCATTGTAATCTCCATACGAAAATTGCTTAGCCTCGCCAGCCCGTCCGGACGGGTTTAGCTAAATGATCCAAATTGGATCATATCTGATGATCCAAAAAGGATCAAGGACTTTCTCGACGTGATCACGATCCAACAAATCCGTGCTGCCCGTGGACTTCTTGGCTGGTCCCAGACGGAGCTCGCAAATCGCGCTGGGCTCTCACTACCAACGGTGAAACGGGTTGAGGCCGGGATAGGACCGCGAGTATCAGTTGAGGCACGTACCCGAATTCAAAACGCGCTAGAGGCGGGTGGCGCTCAGTTCATATCCGAAAACGGCGGCGGCCCCGGGGTGCGCTTGCGAAAGACGCAGCAACGCGGAAAGCGCAAATAGGATCGCTGTCGAGGGACCGAGGCGATCTCTCAGACGGGGGGCAATGCGCATGTTGATATTCGTAGTGACCGCCGCTTACCGAAAAGACGCTCAACCACCAGACCGGAGTGAACCAAAATAGAATCCAAGGCCCCGCGATTCCGGACCCACGGCCGGCGCACGTTGCGGCGGGGTATTGACAAGATCGGCGAGGACGTGACCGAGGACTCTTTCGCACATTTGGTTTGGGCTGGGCGGCGCCCGGCATTCGGGCCGAGGAACTGATCGAGGATCGTCCCGAGTTGATCGCTGTAGTCGGGCCGTTGCTCAAGGCACGTAAGGCCATCGAGCAGCAGACCGACGATCTCGATCGTCAGGTTCTGAAGCTGGCACGTTACACCACACTTCGAGATGCGTCCGGTCCAGTCGATCTCGCCGGGGCGTCGGGTTGTCAGTTCGACATAAGCGCCAACACTTCTAGATTGACGAGGCGCTCGTGGGGGAAAGGGGTGAACTGCGTGTCAACGATGTTCCTGACGAACGCGCTAATGGCGAAGGAACCGTTCAACGTTGGGACAACTACCACAGGCGTCGAAGAAACTGAGGGAAGACGTCATGCCTGCGCCTCCACCAGAACTCAAAGAGACGCGGCTTTACTCCGAAACGTGGGGGCTTCTTCGTGTAGAAACCAGAGGAATACGCAGCCCCAAGCTTCTTCAGCCGAGCAAAGGCTCGCTCGGAATGATTGATAGTGAAGCGCCCTGAGACGCCCAGTGAAGGGAGGCCGAACCGCATAGCGAACGTGTACCAGGCTGCTTGCGATGATAGGCTGACTACACAATCCGTCTCCGGTATCTTCACTTCCTCGGCCTGAGATAAAAGGTTGACGCGAAAGGCGCTGCCAAGATCTGTCACATAAAATGTGACGGGCGGGACGCGTCTTAAGACGAACCGCTGGTACTTGGATTGAAACTCTTCGATACGCTTCTTGGCAGCCTCCAGGATTCGGTTCATTCCGTAGGTTTCGTGAGACCTTAGTTGCTGCTCCCCTACCATCGCCCAACCGCGTCGATACTTGTCCATCGCGGCAGCTGTGCCGTTGAAGCGATCCCCGCTCAATTCCCACGCATCACCAGGATACATGATCAGCAGCTTGTCACCATCAATGTTGGCTGCCACGTCATCGAGCGTGTTGACGATGGAATTCATGTACGCATTCTCCTTGTGCGAGAAGCGAACAAAACTGGCGAACGGCACCACGAGGTCCGGGTTTAGGTACTGTATATCCCTGACGAAATTGGCCATGACCTGGCGAGCTGCGGAACGTCTGCGGTCGACGTCCTGCGGATTGCCAGGCCATCCCGCGATGGAGAACTGGTCCAGGAGCACGTCCACATGACCCAGCCGACGTTTCAGCCGCTTGAGAGTCGGTATCGGCGCTTCGCAATCGTTGAGGTTCAGGATCGTGTGGTTCCGCGATTTGATTGCCAGGGCCGAATCCATATGCCCGATCTGGTGACAGGCGACCTTGAATCCGGGAGAGAGATCGACCCACTTGCCGTGTGGCAATTCGCGTACCTCCTTGAAACCTGCGGTCTTAAGCCAATCTAGAATCTCGGTATCGTAATGCTTTTGAAAAAGCATAACGATGCTCGACTTCAATTCCGCAGGTATGGATTTTATGGTGGGAATGCTGAGGTGATCGGGATGCTCATGCGATATCCAAATATGCGTGACATGAGTCAGGTCTTCGGGCCTCAGAACGGGCTGGGGATAAAGTGTCCAGCTGTCGTTGAATGCCTCGCCCTTCAGCCAGGGATCCATCAACAGGCCTACACCCTCCTCTTCCAGGAGTACACTGGCGTGCCCAACAAACGTGATCTTCATCGTCGGTCATTCTCCCTCAGTCGTTCTTCGGGTGGCTCCACTTGAGGTGTGCCGGAGGTCAGGAGTCCTGCGCATCTTCCCCGGTGGGAAAGGTGATCCGTGTCGTCGTCGACAATTATTCCACCCCCAAGCACCCAAAGGTACGCCGATGGCTGGCGCGTCATCCGCGTTAAACGTTCCACTTTACGCCGACCTCCGCGTCCCGGCTTAACGCCGTGGAAGGCGTCTTCGCGAAGCTCAAGCGCCAGCGCCTTAAGCGCGGCGTCTTCCAATCGGTCGTTGACCTGCAACTCGCCATCCACCGCTTCGTCGTCGATACCAAAGCCGATCCCAAGCCATTCGCCTGGACCGCCGGCCCAAAACGCGTCCTCACAGCCGTTAAGGACGGGAACCAAGCGTCGTGCAAGCAAAGCCATTTCAGCGCTTGTAACCGCTCAGCGCCTGTAACCGCACTGTAATAGTTGCTTTACTGCAAGGGCGGAAGCGCGAATGGCGTGCCGGCGTCATAGCGCGCCTTCGCGGGCAGGATATAGAGTTTCGTTGATCCTGTCGGGTCAACCCAGGGCCAAGTGTAGGAGCCGAAGAATGCGGGCTTGCCGGACAGATACAAGGAAAGCGGAAGTGTCTGCGCCGGTATGTTTTCCCAGTGGACAGAACTCGTAACGTAGTCGTAATTTCCTCCCCGAATGAGCGTGCTAATCGTTTTAGGATCAGCATCCTGTTCCCAATGTTGCGGGTCGTATCCTATCTCCCATATGTTATAGTTGCCCCACTGGTTCCCCAAACCTGGACTTTGATACGTCCAACCAGCCATCTGGCCCGACGTTCCCAGGACGTTTCCAACGATCGACTGCCACCAAGATCCGAACATCAGGCCGGCAGCGCGTGCATTACTCTCAGGGTTGGAAAAATCGGTACGATCACCAGTAAGGTTGTTACGGAACACGGTCATGTAGATCGCGTTGCCGTGAGTATTATCCGAATCGTAGTTAAACGATTCGTTGCCTTCGAAAAGCCAGCTGTGCGAGCCGACCATGTGGCTTCCGTTGATGCCTACTTCTTGCCAGCTCGGATCGTAATTAATGAAGCCGTCGTCGGTGTAGTTATACGCGACAACTGTACCTGCACCGGCCGATCGCCCGACCATCATTTTGTTGGCATGAAGAATGATGTTGTTCTCGATAAGCGCTTCAGCTGACGCGCTGGCCAAACTTATAGCATATCCGCCACCGCCGGGTGCGGACCAAGCGCCGTCGTGAATATACGAGTCTCGCACTTCGATACGGAACGAATGATCGATTGCCACTCCTTCACCCAGCCAGACGGTATCTTCGACATTTTTCATCCACGAATAGGCCGCTGCTTCAAATCGGATCTGTCCATCGCTGCCGCCTTTTAGGCTCAGGT
>JBEVJJ010000113.1:0-6211 GCA_040510255.1 Nitrospiraceae bacterium
CGTCTACCAGGGAACGCAGGTTGTCTATTTCTGCGCTTGCCTTTTAGTAATCGGCAGCACGGACAATACGCGAGTGCGTTGCAGGATGGTATCTTTGGTTAGCTCGTTCTGGCTCTTCGCTTCGCCGAGCGAAAACGATACCGTCGGTTGGCAGGGGCCAAGCGGACCCTCTTACATGCAATAGAGGATCCGTGATGGCTGGGAACATGGGGCTCTGCCTTTGCGCCAACCACTAACTGCGATTAGCCAGGCAAGGATACCCATGGCAGCAGTAAAACTCCTTGTTTATGGAGCATGTTCGCTCCGAAAAAGCCCAGGTGGTTAACCTTGAAAACACACTATGGCAAAACCCCTGTTGTGGAGATGATAGGATACTCGGGCCGAGCGGTGTGCCTTTCATGAGTTTCTCCGGGGAAGAAAATACGATTAACCTTGTCCTGCTCGGATCTTGGGTATTCTTTTCGGAGGGTGGAGCGATGTGTGCATGGAACAGCCAGTGGAAGAAACTGCCGTATTAAATTTGAGACTACAGTGTTGAACGACGAGCTCGATAGCTAAGGTGTTGAGCGGTCCTCGCTTGGTTGAGGATACAGAATGGCATGAGGAAACCAGAAAACCCGCTCGCTGAGACCTTGAGCTCTGCGAAATGAAAGCAAGGCAAAACAAAACTTATGGCGCAGCTCCCTTCCCAGGTAATTTCGAGTATGAAGCATAGAAATATTACCACCGGCGTACTCCTTTTCCTTTGCCGACTCCTTCGGTTTCCAAGGGCGGAAATTCATCTTGCGGACTGGCAGCCCCTGCAGACACCGCCTCTGCCATGGAGGAATGGGCCTGCTCCTGTTCTTGCATGCTGAGACTGAGTGCCAATGCCAAGTCCTCGTCCTCATTTACAACAGGTCTTGATGGGCCGCTGCCGAATCCGTTTACCGGAGTGTGGCCTGCATAAGGAGAGTTCGAGCCGGAGTTCTTCCCCTTCTTGTTGCTTTTCGCCTTGTACGTGACGGCGAACTCATACTCACCCGAGCTGTTCCCATGGGGCGACTGGCCAAG
Organism: Nitrospiraceae bacterium; assembly: GCA_040510255.1. Lineage (GTDB taxonomy): Bacteria > Nitrospirota > Nitrospiria > Nitrospirales > Nitrospiraceae > DASSBQ01. Next base: position 1,054 of record JBEVJJ010000113.1, read on the forward strand.
GTCATTAGCGCCTTCGAGCAACGACAAGCGAATGGCTTGCTGGATCTGGCGCTCGTAGTCCCCTTCGGCGCCCGTTGCGGGATTTGCAGGGGGAGGTGGGCTCTGGTCAGTAACACTGGGTTCTGGGGTGACGGTGTCGAGCGAGGTCTCGCTGAATGATGATGCGGTATCCAGGCTGGCATCCGCGGCCGAGTCGCTCGCGCTGGTACGACGCTGCTCATCTTGCTGATATGCCTCTTCAGATATCATTTGAGCGTAGCGGATGGCCTCCTCCTCCGTGAGGTCACCGAGAGCACCCACGCCAAACCTGTTACGAAGCCGGTTTTGTTCCTTCGCGCGCTGTTCATTTTCCCTGCGGAGTTCCCGTTCTTCGGCAGCAATGTACCCAGCCACTGTCCCTCCGAGTCGTCTACTAGCAAGTCGTCCGTGCAAGTCGGAATGTCGTATACGACGCTTACGTCCGCTTGATTGACCTTTGGAGCTATATGACCAGTACCGAAGGAAGGCCCCAAAAGACACAATGCCCCTAAGAATCGAAGGGTCTGGATCCAGGAAAATGGCACCGACTGCAGCGTATGTACCTTCACGCAATGTGGGATTCATGATCATCATGTGGCGAGGAACCCGGCCGTTTGATCGGGCGTTGAGTGTCCTAATGGGATCCAAAGTTGACGCCAACGGGTCCCAAGCTTGGACAAGTCCGTCGCTTCCGCCGTGCACGAGATATAGTGCAGTAACTGCGACGCATGAAATCTCAGGAGACTCGGTCTGTATGATGCGAATAGGCTCTGGGCTCGCCGCACTTTCGTCGTCACGGGCGTTCCAAATAATGACGTTGCCGGTTTTTGTGCCAATCGCGAGAAATCGCGTTCGTCGACCCGGGATCTCGCGGGCATTTTGGTCGATATGGGTTGCTGCTGCTGCTGCCGGGGCAGCATCGGTAGAACTGTGCAGGGGATCCTCTGCTAATGTCAGAACTGAATGAATGGAGCAATCCAAAGCAGTAGCGGAGATTGTGGCCTGATGATAGTTTCTCAGGTCCATGGTCGCACTTCTCCAATCATGTACGACTGTAGAGCCATCAATCGGTGACATGGGTGTAGGTGGAGGACACCTCGGTAACTGTATTTCCGGTGTTACAACCTTCGATGGAGACGGTACGCCGCCAACATCACCAAATAAAGATGGCGGAGGTTTCAGCTTCACTGAAGTTTGGTCTCCAGCAGTAGGAGTCGAATCTTCCACAAGCCCAATGCTTCGCGAATATCGCTCGACGCGCGGCGGCACGCCTTCCGCCAAACCGCAATCAATGACAAAGATCCTCTCGCCGGCACCGTGGCCGTCATCGCTCGCAAAGTCAACCTCTAGCTTGCGCTGCATGTCCCATCCTTCGCATACCTTGCGGAAATGGGCAGGCTTGTGGCGCAGGAATCGGTCAATCTCACGAGCTTCCGCAGCAAGCTGTTCTCTGCTGAGGTTCATTGAATTAGATGGTGAGCGAGGCGAGTAGCCACCACGAAGAGCGTTCTTGTCGAAGTCATCCTGACGAGCTACTCGACGGGTCGACTCAAGCAGATGCCAAGACGCGGTGCGGCCGGTATACCAAGCAGACTTGGTGGCATCTTCACCCTTGTCTCCCGGTACATCTGTGGGTGTCTCTGTCATGTAGTAGACCTCGCCCAATGCGTTTAAAGCAACAGCCCAAACTCTTGCTGATGCCTTCCGCCTCAGGTTATACTGATCATCCACTTTCAAGGAGATGATAGGCACTCCTGGACTCAGAACCCATCGAGCTGTGATGTCGCCATTGGAGAACCTTGAAGCATTCGATTCCGTACCGAGCGAGTACGCTGTGACAACACCAAGGGTGGATCCAATCAGCATGCCAGCTAGAGATCTTGTAGCGGTAGGCACGGCAGATGACTTTGCAATCCAGACGCTGCAAATAGCTTCGGACATCTCAGGAATCTTCGGGATGTCGGGATATGTGTCCACGACTCCGGTTTCGCCGCCGAGGTAGCGCCCCCGCTGCTCATTGACGCTACGAAAGAAGGCCCGGCCACCAGGAAAGCCCTCGCCGCATAGAATCCCGTATGGCTGACTGACGTCCATAACATTGGGGGTAGCAGCCGGACCTTCCCCTAGACCATACGGGACCAAGTTGGGCATCACCTCGTCAAGTTGAATCGAGTTGTACGGATCTTCAAGTCCCCATTTCTCAATCTTCCCGCTAGTTGGGTCGCTGGTGGTTGCGACACCCAGGTCGGAAGCACCCTGGACGGCTCGTGGCGGCTTCTTGCCATTATTGAAAACAGCATGAACGTTTGTCACAAGCCAAGGCAGCTTGGAATTGTACGTCAAAACGGCGCTTATCTTTTTTCCAGATTGGGCATTCCGAACGGACGACCCAATATTGCCTGAGCTGGTTCCAGGTTTGCCACGTACTAGACTTCTGATCAAACGAGTTCGGAATAGATATTCGCTTCTCCAGGTTGCGAGTGAAGTCAAGCGGCCGAAATAGCGAGTTTCGGATCGGACAATGTCGGTGTTCGCATCTGGCCATAGGTCTGCATTGCGCTTGGTCGTTCCCGTTGCCAATGCAGAATGTCCAGGAAAGTATCGCAAAAAGGCCATTCGCCACGCATGTGGGGTCGTGACCAGCGCGTAAAACCGCTTTGATACGAGGGCAACCGCAGAATGTGAATCTGGGTGCAAATGCGACAGGATGTGCGTCAGGATCTCTAAAGAAGTCGTCAGATTCGTGTAATAGCCCTGTGAATGCCAGACGACTGACCGTTGGGGAACTCAGTGAGCTGGATTCCCGAAGATGCCGAGTCAGGGCGCTTGATAACCTTGAAGCCCATGGCTTGTCTAGGAGTCGGCGGAGTCAACGCATTCTCGTATTCAGCGATACGCTGTCCAGCTGTAGCAAGGCGGCCAGCTGCATGCTTGTCGAGGCTCAATCCGCGTAGCTTCTCGTCGAGCTTGTCAGCATCGACACCGTCCCGGGAGCCGCGTCTGGCGTCACCGACGGAGTGCGGTGGAGGGCTGGTGCCGTCAGACCGGACGCGGTAGAGACCGCTGGAGTCGTCGTGGTGTAAGCCATGTTGTGATGAAGACGTGGAGATCGAGGCGTCGAGAGGTTGCGAGTGCTGTTCTGAAGTTTCGAGGGGCACTTGTTGCATAAAGCTGATGTCCGTAGAATTGGAGGTGGGGTTGATGACTGTGCGCGTGATCTTTGCACAGTCTGAGGCGCTGTTTAAGCGATTATGTTGTATGGACGCGTTTAAAGTATGCGTTGGTATGATGAGTCGCCGCGGAAGGTTGACGTTATTGAAGAGGGCAAATTGAAGTTAACTTTTTCCCCTGGTAGTCATAGTGAGCACATATCGTCACTACCGTCGGAGATTGAGCTCAGCTAAATGCCGAAATTCAACCGGCGCGACTCGACTCAACGCGACTTTGGCTGCCAAGCTGATGTCATAGCAACAATTCGCAATGGGTTACTGAGTACTTGTGAAGGTTGTCGCTTAGATCGAAAAATCAACGTCTTCAGGTCATGGCATATAAAAGGTGACTGGATCATGTTTAATGCTTTGACATTCATCTTTCAGGTGGCAATTGGCGTGGCATCTCTCTATCATAACCACCCTACCCATGACACTGCCTGGGGCATGGTCATGATGGCCAATATGGACCGATGAGACGAGCATTTCCAGTTACTTACAGTGTTGAATGTTCACAGATTCTGAGTGTCATATAAAGCCTCGCTGTTTCGGCCGTATCATGCACATGGGAAAATGGAATGATGCGAGATCGTTACGATCCATGATACCGCGATCGGAAGGAGTTGCCGGCTAACCGGAGTTGTCAGGGAACAAACATGCCGCAATGAACATATTGGCATGTGACGATATTCTGCTTTCCATGCCTTAGTTATATAACAGCTCATGCAGGGCTTGGTCGAACAATACAGGCTGCAGAAACACGTATTCATCATGGACTGGGTTCTTGCAAGTCCCCATCAAGAGAACATACTGTATCGGTCAAAGGAAATAATAACTCAAGAATAATATCTCAAGACAGGCCTGTTCTGCCGAGTTGAAAACCCCTCTGATCACCGTTCAGGCCAAGCAGCGAAGGATGCGGTACACAGTGAAGGATTCCTTCGCTGCGGGCTTCGAGAACAACGGACGATCCTTCGCATATGTTGCCCGTTCGCGCATCAAGAACAGTACCATCCTCCTCCGGCGGGTGTCTTAGGACTTAGGCTGCCAAGCACTGATTCCATAAGCCGCAACCATAGCGGGCAGGCGAGCGTATCATATTACGGAGAGCCAGATGTATGATTAAAAATCCAGTCAGCCATCCTCTCCAAACCCCTGGACCACCCCCGTGGTCTGAGTTCCGGGGGGGTTGGCAAGGGGAGTGTGAGCCACCTCCCCTTCCTCCTGGCAAGCGAAATCTCTGCAGTCTGGAAGAGGAATCTGTTTCGTAAATGTCGGCCAGCCCGTAGGAAGGCCACCGCTGGCGAATACCTGGGTCACGGTCTCCGCAACCGAGTTTCCAGGGCCTAGCCATGTCAACTGACAAACTCGAACGATGTTGACGTAGTGGATGAGCATGGTGCCCACCAGCAGGAGCACGGGGTCTCTGAATCTGTTGAAGATGGGTGGTTCAGACATCTCCTGTAGGCATGATCAAGCGACGTGCCGTGTGGCTCTAGCATTAGGGAGCGGGAGCGCTTTGGGGCCATCTCGGGCCGGAGCAAGGTCTGTACATCTGTGGCTGAAGCAAGCGAGCGAGCACATTAATCAGAAGCCATCAGAATCATTACTACATATACATGGCGCCACCGGCAGAGTTCCGTACGATGAATCATCCCTGGAGCCAGGTCGAGGTGCTCTAAAGCTGCCACGTCGAAGCGGCATGGCTGACTAGCCCGATGAATATTGACCAAGGTGCCTCACTAGTGGAGGAATCAAGAGCGCCCACGGAGACCTGGATACGCCTCGGGCTTTTGCCGTGATGCCACAAAGGGTCGACACATCGAAAACGCTTTGCTGCTGATCTGCAAATGCCCCGAGCGGGTCTGCGGGACGTGCCGTTGCGTGCGCCTTCCGCAAACGATGGGCTGCCCTGGCGGATGCAACGATAC
>JBEVJJ010000114.1:0-4645 GCA_040510255.1 Nitrospiraceae bacterium
CATCGGCCGCACCGGCGCAAATCAAGTGTGGCGTGACCGTACGCATTCCATCTGGAACAGGCTTTACTTGTTTCCTGCTCATCGTCATGCCTCCTTCTGGTAGAGCGTTGCCCCCGGATGGGATCAGCCTGCCCGTAACCTCCTCGAGTCTGACGTCGAAAGCACCGGCGCAACCAAACGCGCACTTGCGTCGCCTATGCTTCTTGATACGGTGTGTTCGTGCGTGGAGCGGCAGGGGCTTGTGTATCCAGCGACTGCCGGTATCTGACACACCCTCGTATGAATTCTGGCCATTCCGGAACCACCGGAATCGGATCGGTCTTTTCCGGCAACAACCCCCACAACGCGGGATGGTGCCAACACAGCTCATGCTCTCTGCTGTCTCGATGCTCACGAATGCCTGTTCTCAGTTTCTTAATCTCCGCGATAAGTTGATCCCGTGTCATCCGATCAAGGTCTGTATCCATGGCTCGCCTCCCGCCGATTACTTCCTCGCAGCCACCTGAGCACGCAAGCGTTCTTCTTGCTGTCTGAGCTCGGGCGTCAACTCTTCCCCGAAGTCCTCCGCCTCGAACACCTGACGGATCTCGCACTCGCTCTGCGCGCCAAGGCGGCCCGGGGCGTCGACCGTGACGAAACGCTTGGTCCACTCGATTGCCTCTTCCCGGGACTTGACCTGGATGATCGCGTAGCCGGCGATCAACTCCTTCGTTTCCGCGAAGGGCCCGTCAATCACCGTGCGCTTGCTCCCGGCATACCGGACACGCACACCCTTCGAACTCGGCTGGAGCCCTTCGCCCGAGAGGAACACCCCGGACTTCACTCCTTCCTCAATAAATGCTCCCATGGCCCCCAGGAGCTTTTCATCCGGAAGAACACCTGCCTCCGTATCCCTATCCGCCTTGAGCAGGCCAATGAACCGGATCCTTCCCGGCTTCCAAGTGGGCGGCGCCGCGCGGAATTGCTCCTCCTTCTCCCGCCAGCCGTCGAGCTTCTCGGCTGGATCGACCGGAAAGTCTTCCAGCTCGAAGATCTGCCGAACCTCGACCTCACCTTCCTGGAAAGGAACGCGCTTGGCCCATTCGATGGCCTCATCCCTCGATTTCGTCTGGATCAGCCAGAACCCGGCGACCAGTTCCTTTGTTTCGGCAAAAGGACCGTCAGTGACCGTGACCTTGCCGTTGGCGCACCGCACGCGCGCGCCCTTCAACGTCGGCTGCAGCCCTTCACCTGCCAGCAACACCCCGGCCTTCGATAATTGTTCGTTATACTTCCCCATCTCGGTCAGGAGCTTCTCGTCCGGGAGAGCGCCCGCCTCTGAATTCTTGTCGGCTTTGACTAACATCATGAATCGCATGGCCATGACTCCTTCTGGTTGAGTGTTGAAAGCCAGGTGTTTCGAATGGTCTCGATCGGTTGATCCCGGCTCTGCTTCTTAGTCGATCGAGCTTCCGCAAATCGACATGCCCTAGGAACCTTGTTGACGGTCCCCTCGTTCAGACCTGCGTCATTTCGCCGTAGCGAGCCGTCCTGGTCATTCTACAAACCTGACATCAGGTTCCAGGCAGCGCCTGACGCGGACGAAAGCATGACAAAACTGTAAGACACGTGTCGGTGGTGTTCAACCCCCAGGCGGACCCTGACTCCACGCCTGTTTAGGCGGATCACGTCTGATCGTCGCAGATCGTCCAACGGTTGCGGTCCATACAGTGCATATACGCGCCGCGCGCGTGGACCGCTACCCGCGCAATGGAAGCAGTGCGTGCAGCCGCGTATCGCGCAAGAAGAGCCCTGCCCAAACCAGCACACCGAGCAGAATCGGAAAAATGAACGCCTCACCGACTCGCACGTGCGTAGCAGTGGCACCGCCGAGGTAGCCGGTCAACAGGATCGCTCCGAGAACGGACGTTTGAGGAATCACATACAGGACGGTGCTGATAAGTTCGACTACCCCGATCCCGAAGGCCACATTATCGGGGTATCCGAAACGGGCGAATCCCTCCACAACCGAAGCGGCGTTTACCACCTTCATGGCTCCGCTAAAGAGCAACATCAGGACGGGGAGCGCGCTGAGGACATATCCGGTCCAGAACATTGTTTTTGAGACGTGACTCGTTTGACTATCGGCTTGCATGACTGTTTCCTCCACGAATGGATACACGTGCCTACCGATGGCCCGACCCCAACGTTCCTACATTCGATCCGATGCATGGACCAAGCTGCATTCCATCAAAGGGCAAGCGATCAGCCCATCGCCAAAATGTGTTGGGTCTTTTATTGACCGTTCTCTTTTGGCAAACACCAGACGTCTTTGATGTGGCAAAGTCTTGCAAGCATCTCTTCGTACTCTTTGACAATTGCTGTTCTTTCCGTCACGCCGAGCGACTGGATCATGTATCCATGGTGGCCGTGAAGTATGAGAAATGGATACGTGCCGCCGAGCTCCCCACCACCGATGTCTTCATTGGAAACACCAGGGGCGTAGTACATGACGTGTGGGAAATTTACGGTGGGGACCCTGTCGCCGCTCTCTTCCGGGTTGAAGTACGTTCTCAGCACTGGAGACAGCATGTATGAGATACCGGCTCGTTCCGGCGATTTGTAGAATCCTGTTCGGTAACGGTCTTTGATCATTTTCTTCAGTTCGCCGGGAGGAGTACCTTGGGCTTGCATCTCTGCTGCGTCAAAGAATACCCGCATCTGCTCTTTGGCGCCCGCTGGATCAAAGGAAATCGGATAGAGAATATCCTCTCTATATTCCGTTAAGGGCCAGGATCCCCTGAACGCATCATCGCCAGTTCGAGCAACGAAGGCGTGGAATCCATTGGTCCCCTTGCGGGCAACTTCGAAGCCCTTAGCAGGGTTCAAAATATATACTGTTGCATTGTCTCTGAGGTGCGGCGGCAGTGCGCTTAGGGCTAGCTGAATTTCCAAATCTCGCGGTAGCGGCTCGAGTTTATTCAGCACCTTGGGAGTCTGCATATTTTCCGCACTCGCTGTCAGCGAGAACAAGAGACCTGCAATTCCTACCATTGTCTGGATCGTTTTCATCTTGACATCCTTTCTTCAGTCGGCCCCGCTTTAGTTCCAGTTGTCGATCTTGATATCGTTTGGATAGGGAGCACCCTTACCGGTTTCGAGAAGCGACTTTAGGCTCATCAGAAAGAGCCCCCAACGCAGATACCAGACGATCTAGTCAGGTAGTGTGTCAACGATCGACGCTTCCTCATCGTCGTTTTCTCCTTGGTTTCGAGTTAGGAGCCGGGCTTCTGAGGATCTTGACCGCCCGAAGCCGGGGTCTACCTGTTAGTCGAACGAGATCCGCGAAATCGACGGGTCTAGAATTGTTTTTAGGGGGGCGCCTGCGATTATGCCGAGTGCAGTGACGGGCCAACCTCCAGCGCATACTGCCCAAACCGTCTCGGATCGCGCCCAGTCACCTGCTTGATGTCATGTGTGATATGGCGCGCCTGACCCTCTCGATAGTAGCGCTCCAGGTCGAGCATTCGATCAGCGATCTCCACAGGCATGCCCTCGGCGAGCATTCCGTTCTTGAAGTCGGCAGGAGGGAGACTGATGTGTCTGATCAGGCGTCCAACCGCTCTCGACAACTCGTTCGCAAGCTCGTCGTAGGTCAACGCGTCCGGCCCTGTGAGCGTATACGCCTTGCCCGCATGGTCAGGCCTTGTGAGTGCTTCAACAGCTACAGCCACGATGTCACGCACGTCCACGTGGCTGATCCTTGCTTCGCCGCTGGCGCTGTAGAACGTCGCCTCAGCCTTGATTATGTGACTCATGTACGTGAGGACATTCTGCATGAAGCTGTTCGGGCGGAGAAAGGTCCATGCCATGCCGCTCGCTTCGATCGCCTTCTCGACGGACCGATGAACCAGGGCGAGGGCGTAGGCTTCTTCCTCGGCGCCCATGACGGACAGCTTCACAATGTGCCGTACGCCGACCCGCTGTCCCGCTTCGACCGCATTGAGTTCGAGGTGCGTTTGGTCCGGCACGTTCGGCCCCAGAAGAAACAGTTTGTCACATCCCTGAAACGCCGGACGAAGCGTCTCCGGGCCATTGTAGTCAATGACAACAGCGTCGATCCCTCGCGCGCGTGCAGCTTCCGCCTTTTTGACCGAGAAGTATGCCGCGCGGAATGGCGCATGTGCCGATTTGAGCTGCTTGACGAGCTCACTGCCGACGGTCCCGCCTGCTCCGGTGACGCAAATCATCGCCATCTCCTTTTGCAAATGATCGGGGTGACCAAGCCAGCACGAAACATTGTAGTCCGACTTTGGGCAGTACGCACGCCTGAGTCTGAGCAAAAAAGCGGTGGTTATAAGCCGTCGCCTACATCTTCAGTCAGGCCGCTTCATGGTGATTTGCCAAGAACGGAAGGACTGCCGCATTCAAGGCAGATCCGTTTTCCTTCTGCATCACAGGCGATACACCACACGCGGTATGCGGCATCATTTCCTCAAGCCGGACATCTACGTTGCGCGGTCGTATGGTTCCCACAGCGCAAACATGTTGCTCTCTGTGTCCTGGCAGATGGCGAAGTAGCCCATCCGCGGTACCACCGTCTTGGGCTTGCAGATGGTGCCGCCGAGTTTCTCGACCTTCGCCGCGGATTCGTGAAGGTCGTTGT
>JBEVJJ010000115.1:0-2804 GCA_040510255.1 Nitrospiraceae bacterium
AGGAACGCACGATAGTCTTTCGCGTACGCTTGCACCGATTTCGGCCCTGTCCATGAGCGACGTCCAATACGGCTTGGCCAACCTTCTCAAACCCACAATAAAGCACCACGTGGCCGCTCGCTACTGTGCTTCACGCCCAGCCGATACCCAACAGAATTCCATACGAGCTGCCCCCGAGTCAAAGAGGAAGCGATCGCCCATCGATGACGGCGTCAACGGACGGCATCTTAAGCAGCCGGACCTTTGATAAGGACTTGAAGCCGATAAGAGCAATCCAACACCCCGGCGACAATCAAACAGATCGAAACCGCAAGATGATACGGACAGCACTGAATTTTGGTACTTGAGATACTGGGATGATGCTGTGCCGAGTTTGTTCTACTAACAGGACGTTTTGCAGAGCTGGAGGTCAAGAGGAGTACGGTGCGCTCAGATCGTCAACCGAGGGTGCTAAAACGATCTCACCTCCAAAGCGCCTTGCGAATTCCGTGGCATTCCCCGGATCTCGGAAGCGGAAAAGAATGCAGTTACGCTGGTCGATTTCTCGGAAACACCCAATGCGAAATTCTTCGCCATGCTCGAGACAGAACTCGACCATCGCATCCAGTTCGCAACCAAAACCCAGCTCGGGCACGCCCAGCTGGACGAAATACGGATCAACGATGAACGCCAGCGGTATTTTTCCGGGCAGGCTCGGCATAGCTCGTCCCCCACTCGCTGGTTAGCGCTCGCGGAAAGCGCGATTCATCTGATCGGTAAAGGGTTTCGATAGGTAGGAGGCAACCGTCCTTTCCTGGGTCGAAACAAACACCTCTGCCGGCATTCCCGGTACCAGCTTCAGTCCATTCAGTTGAACGATGGCCCCCTCGCTCGGGAGCAAACTGACGTATGCGATGTAGTGCTCCTGGCCGTTAGTTGGATCGCGGGCCGAGGCCGGCGAAACCATGGCGACGCGGCCCTTCATCTCGGGGGTCGTGGTGCGGTTAAAGGCCGTGAGACGAACCCGTGCGGGCTGCCCCTCTCTTACCTGGTCGATGTCGGCAGGCGAGATCTTGATCTCGAACTTGAGTTCCGCGTTTTGGGGAACGATCGTGGCAATCTTCGCTGCAGGCGTAATGACGCCGCCCACCGTATGAACAAAAAGTTCGTTGACGTAGCCCGAAACGGGAGATCGGATTTCGGTGCGCGACAGACGGTCCTCGATCGCCAGTTTGCGTTCGCTCAATTCGGAAATGCGGGCATCCACGGTCCGGAGGTCGCGCTGCGCCTCGGTGCTAGCAGTCTGGTCTACGGCAATGATCTGGACCCTGATTTCGCTGGTTCGGACCTTGGCGCGGGCAATGGTGGCCGAGATTTCACCACGCTCTCCCTGTATCCGCGCCCAATCACGGTGCGCCGAATAGACTCGGGTGTATTCGACCACCCTCTTCTCGAAGAGAGAGTCCAGTTTATCACGCTCGGCGCCAACCAGTTTGATCTCTTCCTCTTTGGCAGCGAACCGCGCTTCCATTCCCCTAATCTCCTCCAGGGTCTGGCTGATGCTGAGCTCGAGTTGCTCCTTTTGGCTGTCCCTGCCCAACTTGTTGCCTGCAAACAGGCGGCTTTCGCCATGAATCACGATGTCCGCGGCGCTTGAGACCTGTCCGAGATCGGCCGGGAATTCGATTGAGCGAAGATTGTCTCGCTCTGCAATCAGTCGCGCCTGGCGGCCCATGGCCTCGCCCAGCTGCGACCGGACGATAAGGAGCTCCGCCTTGATCTGGACGTCGTCCAGCGTTGCCAAAACCTGGCCTTCCTTGACGAGATCGCCCTGGCGGATCGCAAGTGTCTTCACGATGCCACCGTCCCGATGCTGGACCTCTTTCAGGTTCTGGTCGACCTTCACGGTACCGGCGGCGACAACAGCGCCTTCCAGCCTCGCGATTGCGGCCCATCCGCCGCAGCCGATGACCAGCAGAACCACGAGTGCCAAACCACCCAGCACCCTTGGCCACAGCCGGAAGGACCGGTCGGTGGCGTGAGCGGCGGCAGCTGCCGATGCTTCCGAGGTGAACTTTTTCGGATCGTAATGCTTCATGGTCCGATTCCTCGATTGCCTTAGCTAACGGCGACGTTGAACTGAAGGTGATGATATCCGACGAGTTCAATTGTGAAGAACTGATCGGTGTCGGGCTGATCGTGTACATCGACGAACGTCAACTTGTTGCTGTCAACTTCCTCGAATCGGAAGCGCACGGGTTGTTCGCCGCCGTCTGTAGACAGGTAGATGTCGTTGAACATGTCGGACAGCGCGCCTTCGAGCCCATCCTCCTTGAGGTAGCCGATCTCGTAGGTCGCGGCCACGATTCGGTCCCCGACCGTGAAGTCGGTGATCTTGCGGACCGTTATCATCTGCTGGTCTTGGTCCGCCCCCTGGAATTCGAACGTGTCATTGCCGTCACCGCCCGTCATAACGGCCGAGGCCGATCCCGCGACAATGTGGTCATCGCCGGATCCGGTAATGATTTCCTCGAAAGAGGCGATCAGATCGTGGCCGATATCAAGGCCGTCGGCGTAACCTGCTCCGACGTTCACCGTGACGCTGACTTTTGCGGTCGAGTAGTCCAGCACGTCTTGTCCGGAGCCTCCATCATAGGTATCCCTGGCCCCGTCCGCTGCAGCCACGACATGGTCATCGCCGCCGCCAGCGGAGACCGCGTCACGTCCTGCGCCATCCGAGATGGTATCGTTCGCGGCACCGCCGGCGAGTGTGTCATTCCCTGCGCCACCGCTCATGGCAACCGACGTTGATCCCGCGCTGATGC
>JBEVJJ010000116.1:0-2645 GCA_040510255.1 Nitrospiraceae bacterium
CTTCGACGATCGCCGTCTTGCCTACCCCGGATTCTCCGATCAAGACTGGGTTGTTCTTGGTTCGGCGGCTCAAGATCTGAAGGACGCGCTCAATCTCATCGGCGCGTCCGATCACTGGATCAAGCTGGCCTTCCTGCGCGAGTTGGGTCAAATCACGTCCGAACTCATCGAGCGCAGGCGTGTTGCTCTTGCGGTCGCGTTCACGGGGTGCGGACTTGCGGAGGAACGTGACGGTTAGTTGGCGAGCCGTTAACAGATTAGCGCCGAGGCTCCGGAGGATCTTCCCACCGATCCCTTCCTCCTCGCGCAGCAGGCCAAGCAGAAGATGTTCGCTGCCGATGTGATTGTGACCGAGGAGTCGCGCTTCCTCTACACCGTACTCGATCACCTTTTTGACGCGCGGGCTGAAAGGGATTTCGCCGAAGGTCATGGTGGTGCCGCCGCCCGGCAGATTGCGCTCGATTTCAAGGCGAATCTGCTCCGTTGAAAGCCCCATCTTCTTGAGGATCATCAAGGCAATCCCGTCTGTCTCGCGAAGGATGGCAAGAACGAGATGTTCCGTGCCGAGATAATCGTTCTGATGCCGCTCGGCTTCTTCACGTGCCAGGATGATGATCTTACGACCCTTGTCCGTGAACCGTTCGAACATCCTGCCTCCTTACAATGAGTGATGGGGAACTGAAGACCGTGACTCGCAATGAATGAGAAGACAAACCTTCGAAAAAACTGATGAAGTGATTCTAACGAGAGACCAGCGGGGTGTCAAGATATTGGGGCATTCAAATGGGTATTGCATTGATCACATTTTCTGGCTGCAAGAGAGCACGAGAAGTGTGCTCGGGATTGTGGTTTGACAGGAAAAGAGCCATCCCTATAAAATCCCGCACCCTTAGACCGGCGGCTCACCTCCTGACGAGACGGTTGCACCGATGAAAAACAAGAGTATCGGAATCCTGACCAAACCGAAGTTCCCTGAGGTCAGGACCACTCTCCAAGATGTCGTCGCGTGGCTCCGTGCCCGAGCGATAGACGTGATTCTCGATACAACCTCTGCGGCCCTCCTTGGCGAGCACGGGGGATATCAGAAAACTGCACTGGCTGGCAAGGCGGCTGTCCTCCTCGTCCTAGGTGGTGACGGGACGATGCTCAATGCCGCTCGACTCGCCGGAGAGCGAGGCATTCCGATCCTGGGCGTGAATATGGGAGGATTAGGATTTTTGACCGAAGTCCGATTAGAGAATTTGTATCCATCTCTTGAACGGGTATTTGCGAGTGATTTCGTCATTGATGAACGCCTGATGCTCAAGACCCATCTCCATCGGCATGGAGAAACAGTGGCGCAAGGTACGATGCTGAACGATGTCGTCATCAGCAAAGGAACTCTGGCCCGCATGATCGAACTGAAGATTACGATTCAAGGTCAGTTCGTAACCAATCTACGCGGTGACGGGCTGATTGTCAGCACCCCGACTGGCTCCACGGCTTATTCCCTGTCGGCCGGAGGTCCCATTATTAATCCGGCCGTCCAAGGTTTGATTCTCACGCCGGTGTGCCCCCATACGCTGACCCATAGACCGTTGATTGTCCCGCTCAATGCCGAAATCGACGTGACCCTCACCAGCAAGGATGATGGAGCCATGGCGACGTTGGACGGCCAGGTGGGAGTAGCCATGACGCAAGGCGACACCGTTGAGATCACGACGTCCGAGCACCGGACCAGGCTCATTCGTTTTCCGGACAGCAGCTACTACGAGGTGTTGCGAGAAAAGCTGAAGTGGGGAGATAGTTAGAAAACCCGACGCAACTACAACCTACTGCGCTCGATGTGAGCCAACATGTCGGCATTCGCTGTGAATTTGAATTCACCGATTGCATCCGGTGAACCGGCGTGAGTCTTTTCAACCGCATCCAACGCTTTGAGCCCTGCGAGATCCACCGGTCGACTCTTCCGTTCCTTCAAGATCGCCTGCAGTTTGCCGAGCACACCCTCGATGGCCTTGTCGGGAGGCTGGCTTTGTGTGGCCAGGAAGCGCGTCACCACTTCTGCGCACCACTCCCCGTCCCGTTTGGCAATTCCCACCAGTCCTTCGCTCGCTTTTCGTGCCCATCCTGTCAGAAACACACCGTCGAGGACCTTCCCGCTGGTTTCATCGTAGGCCTGGAACAGGGCGTCGTCGGGATCATTGCCGGTCTTGTTGGGATTCGTGACGTACATCCCGCTTTTATAGGGCAGGCCGACTTTTTCGTCCACCTTGTCGCCAACGGCGAAGATGACACTATCAACCGGAAATTCGTACAATTGCTTTAGTCCGACTGCGGCCGTATCTTCGCCCTTTGGTTCGAGTTTGTTCTCTTCCATTTCCAGAGCGCGCACACGATTGTTGGCGTCCACCAGCACACGTTTGGGAGAGGCCAGAAACCTGAATCCCATTTTGGACTCACTCGCCTTCGGTTCACATTTTGTGAATTCTTCCGTCATCTCCTTCAACACCTTGTCCGTATCCTGACCGACAGCGGCCAACCGGTCCTTGATGCGGGCAAACTCTTGTGTGAGTCCATCCATATCCATGTTCGAACAGACCGCACGAATTTCTTTCGGATTGTACTTTCGTTCCAGCGGTCCCCGTCTGGCAATGGCGGTGACT
>JBEVJJ010000117.1:0-6952 GCA_040510255.1 Nitrospiraceae bacterium
ATTGCTCAGTGATCAAAGCTTGTCAATGATGAAATCGGCGAATTGATGTCCGTCCTCCGCGCTGGACTAATGCCAGCATTCTATCGGTGCAATTTTGTCAATGTCTGCAAACCTATGCCAGGCGGGAGATAACGGCCAGTCGGTAACCGAGACGATGACGAGGCGTGTTCTCCGCGGAGAATATTTTTGACCACAACACGAACGCTCTCACGAAAAATATTTTTGCGAGCGCGAGACGTGTCACTGTTTTTCTTCATAGGTGTTTTATTGTCGGCTGACAATATCGAATGAGACAGAGCGGAGTGAACGATGGAACGGAGTTCGATATCAGCGTGACATCCCGCCCCGGCGGAAATCGGAAATCAACACGCATACGAACTTGACAGTTCTCTCTCCAGCACTGTATAAAGGTAGTGGTTGTAAATCCCTATCGGAATACTCAAGAATGAAAGTCTCCCTGCGGGCGACTTACGGGATCATTGCCGCTGTGGATCTGGCCCTTCACGATCACGATGTACCGGTTCAAGCCAAGACGATTGCCCGGCGGCAAGGCATTCCGGCACGCTTTCTCGAGCAGGTGCTGCACGCGATGAAGAAGGCCGGTCTGGTCGTCAGTCACCGTGGCGCCCAAGGAGGCTATGCCTTGAACCGCAAGCCTCAGGAGCTCTCGCTCGCAAGCATCCTCGAAGTCTTGGAAGGGCCTCTGACCGAAACCAATGGCCGGCACCGCAGAATTCCCGGAGCCCGTGTCCACCGACAAGATGCTCTGTTGGCTCATGTCTGGGACCGGATCAAGCAGGCGGAGTTGACTATTCTAGCAGAGATTACCGTCGATCAATTGGCAAACAGACAACGACAATTGGAACAGCAGCGATCCTTGATGTATCACATTTAGCCGACGTAGGCGCGGAGTTGTAGAATTCCGTCCTTCTCATGCGAGGTTGACCATGACTCCTCCTGTTGCTGGCCTTCGCGAGCCAGTCATCACCACACCGATTCCTCCTCAGATCCGCGAAGAGATCGAGACGTTTGAAGCAGAGGCGCAGCGATTGCTGTCCGGGGACCTGTCCAGCGACATCTTCAAGCCATTCCGGCTCCAACATGGCATCTATGGCCAGCGCCAAAGCGGTGTGCAGATGGTTCGTATCAAGATTCCGTTCGGTGGATTGACCGCAAATCAACTGCGACGGATCGCGGAACTGACCGAGCGGTCGGCCACCGGTGTCGGACACGTCACCACCAGGCAGGATATTCAGTTGCATTTTGTCGATTTGCAGGATGTCGGGAATATGATGCGCGGCCTTGCGGAAGTGAATCTCACCACGCGCGAGGCCTGTGCCAACACTGTTCGTAACGTGACGGCATGTCATCTGGCCGGTATCTGTCAGGGGGAAGTGTTCGATGTGACACCATATGCCAAAACGGTTGCGTTGCATCTGTTACGGAATCCGCTAAACCAGAGTCTGCCGAGAAAGTTCAAGATTGCCTTCTCCGGTTGCCGAACGGATTGTGCGCTGACGCCCATTCACGATGTGGGGCTTCTCGCGGCCCAACGAGAAGACGGGGTCATTGGTTTCCGTATGGTTGCCGGGGGAGGGTTGGGATCCGCACCGCGCATCGCGCAGGTACTCCGTGAATTCACTCCAATGGAGGAATTGATTCCCTCGATTGAGGCAGTCATCAAAGTGTTCGATACGCTGGGCAATCGAAAGAATCGTCACAAAGCCCGTATGAAATTTGTCATTGAGAAGCTGGGGTTCGAGGAATTCAAGCGTCGCTGGCAACAGGCCTACAGCGCAATGGGCTATACGATACCGTCGAAAGAGCCTATTCGGCTGCTGCACCATCATGATGAGCCTCCACTGCTGATGCCCGGTAGGCTGAACGGATCGGGTGCTCATGCCAATGGAAACGGAGCGGGGGAAGCGCCGGCTTCTCCGGCGTTTGCGGCATGGAAACGGACGAACGTCATCCCTCAGAAGCAGGCGGGATTCGCTGCGGCCGTGATCAAGCTGCCAATGGGCGATCTCACGACCGATCACATGTATGTTCTAGCGGATCTTGCGGAGCGCTATTCCAACGGAAATATTAGAACGACGATCAATCAAAACATGATTATTCGCTGGATTCCCGAATTCAGGTTGGCCGAGTTCTATCAAGAACTTGCATCCAAAGGGCTCGGCGATCCCGGAGCCGAATTGGTCGAGGACATCATCGCGTGTCCCGGGACCGACACATGCGGATTGGGTATCACGTCTTCGAAAGGCATGGCGCGGGCACTGGCTGAGATCTTTCCAGCAGGCCAGGTCCCCGACGATCTCCACGGCGTCAGTATCAAAATCAGCGGCTGCCACAATTCCTGCGCCCAGCACCATATTGCCACCATCGGGTTGCATGGCGTGGGGAAACGTCTTGGTGACCGCGTGGCTCCGCATTATGAACTGCATCTGGGAGGCCAGATAAACGGGACGGCCAAGATCGGCCAGATGACGGTCAAGTTGCCGGCGAAAAGCGTTCCTTCGGCTATCGAGCATTTGATCAAAGTCTATCGTCGTGATCGAGCGCTCAACGAAGGACTGCCGGCGTTTATCACCCGGGTCGGTAAGGCCAAGCTCAAGGAGGAACTGATTCCCTACACGATTGTGCCGGCCTATGAGGACGACGCGACCTATTATTATGATTGGGAAGGAGAGCAGGAGTTTGTCCTTGAGGATCTGGGACCGGGAGAGTGCGCAGGGGGCGCCCTCGAAATGATTGACAATCGCATGCTTGAAGCTGAGCAGGAGTTGTACCAGGCTCGGTTGCTCATCGAGAAACATCAGTATTCAGTGTCGGTGAATAAGTCGTACCGTGCTGTGTTGGCTGCCGCGAAAGCGCTGCTGGTGACCGAGGGAATTGATCCGGCCACGGATGCCGACACGTTTCAGGAATTCGAACAACGATTTGCGGCAAAGGGAATCGTGCCGGCCACATATAAGGAGCTGAGATCGCATGTCGGCGATTTGGGGCCCAAGGATTCGACGCCGGTCTTTGCTGCCGAAAAGATGAATTTTGCCAAAGGATTCGTCGATGTTTGCCGTGTTGCGACGGAACAATTGGGCAAGGACCTGAAACTCAGTCAAGTCAACGGAGAGGCAGAGCAGCCGGCTCCCGGTCAAAAGCCGCAACCTGCACCTTCGGCGGTCGTTACTTCTACCGCTGCTGCATCGACGGCGACTCCCGTGTACGACCTGCGCGGAGTCGCCTGTCCTATGAACTATGTGAAGACCAAACTCAAGTTAGAGATGATGGATGCCGGAGAAAAACTCGAGGTGTGGTTGGATGCCGGCGACCCCATACGAAATGTTCCGATGAGTGTGCGGAACGACGGACACAAGGTCATGCAGGAAGAACCGTTGGATCAGCACGCGAAGCATTTCAAGATTCTCATCGAGAAAGTTGACACGTAGAAGCGATGTTGGATGGATTGATGAGGGGACTGTGATTGCGCAAAAACAACCGGCCCGTCCAGCGGATGAGGTATTGAAGGCGGTCAGCGATTCGCTCGAATCCAAGCAGCCGTGGGATACCCTTGAGTACGCGTTAGGACAGTATGCGCCGAGCATTATTCTGGCCTGTAGCTTCGGAGCGGAGGATGTGGCCCTGATCGACATGATCCACCGGATTGACCCCACGACCTGTTTGTTCTACCTCGATACGGATTTCTTATTTCCAGAAACCCACGACGTGAAACGACGACTCATTGACCGGTACGGCCTGCAGCCGACGCAAGTTCTAGAGGTCAAGTCACTACTCACACCCGAGCAGCAAGCCGTCCAATATGGCGAAGCCTTGTGGACTCGCGACCCCGATCGGTGTTGTGATCTTCGCAAAATCGAACCGCTGACACGTACTCTGCAACATTACGCCGCGTGGATCACAGGCATTCGCCGTGATCAGGCGCCGACCAGGGCGAACGCCGGACTGGTCGAATGGGATCGAAGGTTTCAGCTCGTCAAAGTGAATCCGTTGGCGCGCTGGACGAGCGAAGATGTATGGACCTATATCCGGCTTCACGAAATCCCTTATAACAATCTGCACGACCGCAACTATCCTAGCATCGGGTGCACCCATTGCACGGCCCCTGTCCTGCCCGGCGAGGATCCACGTTCCGGACGATGGAAGAATTCCGGCAAGACCGAGTGCGGGTTGCACAAAGCGAGCTGAGGACCCCTGACCAACAATGGCTTCTCAACTGTCGATGCAACAGATTCTTGCCAAGATCGCGAAGGGGCACAAGACCGCGAAGGATCTGACCTGGGAAGAGGCCAAACAGGCGATACGGTTGATCATTGAAGGAGGGGCCACGCCTGCTCAGATCGGCGCATTTCTGGTCGCGATGCGGCTCAAGACCGAGTCGGTCACGGAGTTGGCCGCCTTCACAGCGACCGCACGACAGTACGTGCCGCCGGTCGCCATTCCATCCGGCCTCTCTGTGGTTGATGTGCCGACTTATGCCGGGAAGCAAGAGACCTTTCATGTCATCGTCCCGGCGGCGATTGTCGCGGCTTCTGTGGGAGCGGTGATCCTCATGCACGGGACCGAGGGGCCGCCTGATCGTCGAGGGACGAGTTCGGTTCTCCAAGGCCTTGGAGTTCCGATTGGTCTCGGCTCGCAGGAGATCGGCCCTGAATTGGAACGGAAAGGGTTCGCCTACCTCGACCTCGCGCTGTATCACCCGCCGGTGAGCCGGTATTTGGAGATGCGCCAGGAACTAGGCGTGAGGAATCTTTTTCATCCGGTGGCGCGGATCCTGAATCCAGCACGTGCGGCATCACAAGTCATCGGACTGTCGCATCCGCCTTATTTTGAGAAGACGGCGGAAGCGCTGCGCATGCTGGGTGCACGCCGGGCGCTGATTCTTCGAGGGGTCGAAGGAGATCCTGAATTGTCGATTGCCGCGATCACCAGGGTCCTGGAATTGCGGGACGAGCGCATCACTCCGACTGCCTTCCATCCAAAGGACGCCGGGCTGGCCCTTGGGTCGTTTCGCGACATGGCAGGGTTCCCGAAGGAACAATCCGAGAAAGAGGCGAAGTTTGTGAAACGGCTGCTCGAGAACGACATCCAGGGGGGCCCCAAGGAATGGCTGCTGCTCAATGCCGCCACCTTGCTCTATGCTGCGGGAAAGGGCGCCACGATTTCAGCTTGCCTCGCGAGTGCGCGGCAGGCCCTGGATTCCTGCGCAGCGGCTCAGAAGCTCGACGATCTCGTTGGGGGAGAGGCCGGCTCTTCCCGCTCTTTCCCCCGACGGCTGACCGTACCGGGTGCAACGGGGGCGCGATGAACCATCTGCGTCAACTCGAAGACCAGAGTGTGTATATCCTCCGAGAGGCGTACAAGCATTTTGACAATCTGGCGATGTTGTGGTCGATGGGGAAGGATTCTACCGTGTTGCTCTGGCTGGCACGGAAGGCTTTCTTCGGACACGTCCCCTTCCCGTTGCTCCATGTCGATACGAGCTATAAGATTCCCGCCATGATCGAATATCGGGATCGACTGGCCCGGGAATGGCGCTTGAACCTGGTCGTGGGGCAGAACAGGGAAGCGTTGGCCGCAGGCATGAATCATACATTAGGACGCGTGGCCTGTTGCACGGCCCTGAAGACGAACGGTCTCAAACAACTTATCGAAGAACGAGGGTATACGGGAATCATTCTCGGCGTGCGGGCGGATGAAGAGGGGACGCGCGCGAAAGAACGGTATTTTTCACCGCGAGACAAACACGGGGATTGGGATTTTCGCGACCAGCCGCCGGAACTGTGGGATCAATTCAAGACAACGTTTCCCCCGGGAACACATGTTCGTATCCATCCGTTGCTGGATTGGACGGAGATTAACATTTGGGAGTACATCAAATACGAAAGCATTCCCTTCATGGATCTCTATCTCGACAAAGGTGACGGCACGCGTTACCGAAGTCTTGGCTGCGCGCCCTGCACGACGCCCATCCGATCGACCGCCAAAACGGTGGACGATATCATCGAGGAACTACGCCATACGAGCGTAGCGGAGCGGGCGGGGAGGGCGCAAGATGAAGGTCGCGGCATGGAGTTGCTTCGCAAGGACGGATACATGTGAGGCGATGAGGGTGCGGAAGGACCAGCCGGCGAAATTCTTGCCTGTGCGCCCTATTCGAAGGTAGTGGTCAGATGAATGCCAGTGTTACCGACCGAACTGAAACATTGAACATCGTCATCGTCGGCCACGTTGACCATGGAAAGTCAACGTTGTTAGGCCGGTTGTATGCGGACACCGGGTCCCTCCCCGATGGGAAGCTCGAAAAGGTGCAGGCCATCTGTCGTCAGCAGGGCAAGGAGTTTGAGTACGCATTCCTGTTCGACGCGTTTCTTGAGGAGCAGGAGCAGGGGATCACGATCGATACGGCCCGCACGTTTTTTGTCTGGAACGAGCGGCAGTACATCATCATCGATGCGCCGGGACACAAGGAATTTCTGAAGAACATGATTTCCGGCGCGGCGCGCGCCGAAGCCGCACTGTTGCTCATCGATGCTCTCGAGGGGGTGAAGGAACAATCTAGGAAGCATGGATATCTACTTTCCCTTCTTGGCGTCAGGCAGTTTGTCGTCATCGTCAACAAGATGGATTTGGTCGGCTACCGGCAGGACGTCTTTGATGGCATTGAAAAGGAGTACCGCGGGTATCTGGATCAATTTAAGGTTGTACCAGGTTGCGTGATACCGGTGAGCGCGAAACTCGGTGATAATATTGTTAAGCGCGGCGGACAGCTGTCCTGGTACCGTGGTCCGACCGTCCTGGAAGCCCTGAGCCGCTTTCAAAAGGAGGCGGCGCGATCCGAGCAGCCTCTTCGCTTTCCGATTCAAGACGTGTACAAATTCGACGTCCGCCGAATCCTAGCCGGACGAATTACGTCAGGACGGCTACGAGTCGG
>JBEVJJ010000118.1:0-5934 GCA_040510255.1 Nitrospiraceae bacterium
GCTGTCTGGTACTTCTCGCGGAGTCGCAACCGCAATCAATTGTAGGAAGCCATCCGGTAGCCCGACAGTCGTGGAACGGCTTCATGGGCGCCAGCGTTGATGAGCAGACGTGTTGTTGCTCATGACCGTCCCCGAGACAGGAACCCGGCCTCGTGCCGGGTTCTTTTTTGGCTGCGGATCGCGCAACTAGCGCAGCTTTCTCACTCCCTATTGGGACTTCATAGGTCCTTGGACCCGCGGTGACGCATTACTTGGGCGAGGTCCTCGAGGGCTGCTCCGGCTTGGAACTCGTCAGGGTTTGCGCTGCTGTATCAAGCTTCGAGGATAAGCGGGCGGCCATCACCTGTACAGGAGGCGCAATCTAACGCCACACGCTCCAATTCCCTAAACGGCCTTATCGGAAAGCGCATTCCATACTGGACGTTATGCGAAATTACGCGGCCTTCACATGCATCGAGATTGAACCGTCGTATAGCCCACGACACTGGTCCAAAGACCTAATCTCTACTGGTCCAAAGACCTAATTCTCTTGTTCAAGCCGCACACCCGAATGGTGCCTTCCCGCAGGCCGTAAATTCCCGTTAACCATGATCCAGGTTGTCAGATGGCCGGAAAGCCGTCGGATTGAGGAAACGCGCCATGTACAAGCTCGCCCTGGATAGCTTCATCTTCAGCTTCGTGTTCAATGTCGTATTGGGCATAGGTATCTGAACCAGCAGGCGTCCACCTCATTCCATACAGGCGCTTCTGCGAAATTCGTGCTGTTCCTGCTTGCGGTTAGAGCCCTCGTGTTCAACTCGTTGACAGTGTGATCGAGTGCATGCGTGAGTTCAGTCGCAACCAGCCACTCCAGTAGCCAGTCTCTCAGAACACAGGCGCCGCGGCTGTTCTCAGATAAACAGCCAGTCGTCCGCCGAGAGGTGCCGAACCCCTCCCAAGGTCAGCGTGTCCCCATTGTCGAAGGTGAGCGTCAGGCTGCCCTTACGAGTGTTCAGGCCGATGTCGCCGCTGGCGATCAATGCTTCCAGCTCGGCAAAATCATCAATGGCGTTGCTGCCGATACTGACATCAAGTTGCACCCGGTCGAAGCTGTGGTCATCGTCGTGACGACGCTGGTCAAAGTCAAAGACCCGGTCATGGCCATCGCCTTCGGTGAAGACAACCAGATCCGAGCCCTTGCCAGTCCAAATCTTGTCATTGCCTGTGCCGCCGTCCAGGCTGTCATCGCCCTTGTTCCCGAACAGCCAGTCCTTGCCGCCATGCCCGCGCAGGATGTCGTCGCGGCGGGTGCCCTTGAGGATGTTGTTGCCCTCGTCTCCATCCTTAACCACCCCATCGATAGGCGGGGCGACATCCCCCTCGAAGATACGCGCCTTTATCGAGGTGGAGCTCGCGTCCCCTCCCTGGCCGCTCGCATCCGTCCAACTCACGACGAAGTCGCCGTTGGCGAGGCCGGTCACATCGGGATCGAACTGGTCCCCCGAGGTCGTGGTGTTGACCAGCATCTCCTGGCTAAGGAGTGTACCGTTATCCGAGAACACCTGGGTCTTGATAGCCGAGCCGGAGCCGTCCCCGGTCGCTGGATTTCGATCCGTCCAGGCGATGGCGAAGCCGCCCTCGCTCAAAGCGGCGACCTCCCCTTCCGGGCCTCCAGCCGTGAATGCCGGTATGACGACATTGCCGTCCGGATCGATGACCAGTGCCGTGCCCTGGACCTCGCTCGTGGAACCCAGGAGGACGACAATGTTCCCGTTGCTCAGCAGCGCACTGCTGATCGTGGTGAGCGAACCCGGCTCAAACGGAATCTGATGCGGGGCGCCGAGTGCCATGCCCGTGGCATCGAGTTTCCGGAAGTTGAGTGTGTCTGGGATGGGGTCAAAGATAGGTGGTACAATAGGTCCGTAGTAGATCATCGCCGCGTTGTCATCGGTGAGATCGACCAAGGATAGAGCCTTTGATTCCCGAGTTAGTAAATCCGGGGTGGTTCTGGAATCGCCCGAGATGGCAAGGATTAAGGCGCTTCCATCGCTCAGGTAGCTGAGGAGGTAGTCAGGCCCTGCCGTCGCGGCGAGATCGAGTTCGCCGCGGGGAGCTTGCGTTCCGCCGAACTCCGGCCCGGTGACGCCACTTGTTGGGATCAGTCGGGGGGAGAAGGTTCTCGTCTGTTCCTCGTAGACATCGGTGAACTTGGTTCTCCAGCCAAAGGCAACATCCCCGTTCATCAAGGCGATGCCATCAAGATCGGAGAAATAGGTGTTACTGGATTGCCCTTGTTCGGAGAGGACCGAGCTTGACCCAACCGGCTGACCCGTCGGATCGAACACGCGTCCCCGGATTTGGTCGCTCACGGGAAGGACGATATCGCCAAGGGGGTCTAAGGGGTCTGTCTGAGGAACTGATTGAGCATCGATCCAGCCGATCGCAAAGCCGCCCTCCGCCAAGGGCGTGATGGCGGAATCCCACTGGGCGAACTCCGTCTTGTCGTTGATGAGGAATTCTGAGGCAACGTTCTGATGGGCTACAAAGCCGCCTTGAGCATCGTGCACTTCAGTGCCGTCGCTGGTGACGGAGACTCGCTCAACCTGAAAGCTCGGTGTGGCTGACTTAATGACATTGGAAGTTGGGATCCGGGGAGCCATTGTGCCTCCTTCTCGCCATGGCGAAGCGGTGCTCGATCCGAGAAATCTGGTCGAGGGCTGCGGAGTGGAGTGGCAGGCCGGAGCCGGGAAGGCCGGGTGAAGTGGCGGCCGCCTGAGTTCGACGAAGCCGGGCGGAGGCCTTGTGGCGCTGAGCGCCTCAGAACGAGTCGCAGGGACGCGCGGCTC
The DNA here is from genome assembly GCA_040510255.1 of Nitrospiraceae bacterium. Taxonomy (GTDB): domain Bacteria; phylum Nitrospirota; class Nitrospiria; order Nitrospirales; family Nitrospiraceae; genus DASSBQ01. The sequence goes on from JBEVJJ010000118.1 coordinate 2,826, forward strand.
GATGCCCGTGCTGGCACGAATGACCTAGCCACAGAATAGCACACCGGCGGACCGGCCGAAACCGGGCCCGCAGGCCCATGACGGTGTCCAGGTGGGGCCTCCGGGAGCTGAGGAAGTGCACTGTCAGTCCCGATGACCTGATGGCGGAGGTGGCCGATGATACTGGTCTGCTTACGGGGGATGATGGCTGTGCATTCGCCTTAGATGGCTCGTTCCATAAAAACGGATACTGCGTAATCCGCGGCGGGCTATTAGCGCCTCGGAGAGTTACTTTTTCTGAAGAAACAATAACAAGGCAGATGGCAAGCGCAACGGGAACTCATATGAGCATGACGTTATGCACCGCACCTCTCAATGTCTGGCAGTTTTCGTCCGGCCAGCTGCTTTGAAAGCGCCCGATGCTCTAGGCGTCATCCTCAACCGTTGCCGCCCAGTCGTGCCTATCACTGATGGTCCAGGCGCTGAAGGTAGCGTGCCGGAGCGTGATGCTGCGCCCGGTCTAGCTCTTTCGCGGGGCGTAGGGAAATGCGGTTCTGATGCCCGAGAGCCGGACTCCTGAATGGCAGGGGCTTCCTCATAAGGCGAAGCGGAAGCGAAAGGACTCTTGGGAGTGAAAGGACTCTTCCGGTCAGCCGGCATGGCTGCTCTGCTTCAGACGTGCGGCGCGGTTCAGCTGTGGGCATCGCTGCGCTGAACCGCGCCGGAGTGGCATTCGATCAGATCACGTAGAAATCGGCTGCTGTCAGCTGCGCGTGGTTGCCGAGCGTTGCAACTTGTACCGCGGCCGTGGCGCCACTTCCATCAGGGTCATAGAAGAGAGCACCAGATTTTGAGTTGTAGATCACGTAGTCGTCCGAATCGAGAGCCTTACCCCCAGCAACGAAGGTCGCTGATGTCAGGGTTCTACCTATGAGCCTGCTGTACACGGCGTTGTCGAGGCTGATGATATCCTCTCCGGGCCGGAAGTCCGTGATGGTGGCGGCGCTGGCTTGACCGCCGGGCTTCGTGTCGAACACGAAATTGTCACGACCTGCACCTCCCAGGAGGATGTCCCTGCCGCCCTTGCCGCTGATTTTGTCGTTGCCGCCGTAGCCGAAGACCGTCTCCGCGGCAGATGTCCCGGTCAGCCTATCGGAACCGTTCGTACCGAAGATCGCACCCGGCGCGGTGCCCGCGGGTAACGGGGCGGACAGGTTCGACGACGGGTAAGTGACCGCAGAGCCACTGCTGGCTGCATCGAGAAGAAGAGAGGAGCTTGAGCTGAGCCCGGACAGCTTTCCGGCCGTGGCGATCCTTGTATCGTATACCTCCAGCACCGCACCCGTCTTCCAGAGGTCGAAGACGGTAAGCCCGGCATTCTGGTCCGAAATGTACCCGGCTGTCACTTTCCCGTGCGCTCTCTCGCCCAACCAGAAGTGATCGGTCGATGCACTCCCGCCGAAGTACCTCGGATCAAGGCTCTGGCTGTTTTCCATCGTGATGGAGTCGCTCCAGAAGCGGTAATTTCGGTTGTTGCCTATGGCAATCGCGTTGACCAGAACCGTGTTGCTGGATTTCAGATCATAGCCCGCATCCGTATTCCCGAATGCTACGGTGTTCTCGAAGCGGATGTTGTAATTGCCTCCCTCGGTCGTGAAGCCGTCGCCGTTCCAGTACACGTTGCTCGGGCCACGGGCATAGTTGTTCTGCATCGTCACGTTTCTGAAGAGTACGTCATGAGCGGTGCCGTCGAGCGAAACGCCGAATACATATTGCTCGGGAGTTCCGGTGTCGCCGCGCCCGATGACATTTTCGATAACGATGTTGCTGCTGTTGTATTGAAGCTTGATAGCGTTCTCGGAGTACTTGTTGACCTCGACATTCCGCACTGTGAGGCCTTTGACGCTGGCGCTCGAGTAGCCGCTCGATACGGTGTTGGACAGGAAGCGCTTCACGTTCGTCGCCTGCATGTCTTCGAGCGTGATATCCTGGATATCCGCCCCGACACGAAATGCGCCGTCACCGATGTTGCTGAACGCCATGGCCTCGAACTTGAGATGGTCGGCACCGGAGAGCAAGCGAAAGACCTCCGATCCGGCCGCCTTCCCAGTCGTCCAATCGACGGCACGGGTGCCGTTGATTTGGGCGAGCTTTGTATTGCCACTCGCGTCAACGCCCCGGATCGTCACCGGTGCGCCTGTGCTGCCGCCACTCTTGATGGTGATTTGGCCTGACAGATTGTAGGCACCCTGGTCAGCACGCAGGAGAACCTGGCCGCCTGCTCCAGCCTTGCCGATGAAACTCGAGAGATTCGAGATCGTGCCTGCATTCGCCAGGGATGAGCCGTCCCGAGTCCCTGATCCTGTCGGTGAAATGTAAAGAGTAGCCAATGTCGTATGCCCCTATTGTTTTGGTAATCGCTGAGCGCGCTATCGTTTTTGCTCTGCGGGATGTCGTTGCATCCCATTTCTTCGTTATTTTCTTGCGAGAATGCGTCGCTGTACGCGTGCCCCTAGCCTAGTATTGTTTTTGTTGAATGCTCTTAAAGCGATACACGCAATGTACTAGGAGGGTCCTAGGAGGAAAGAAAAAGCCGCGCTCAGGTTCTATCCCCGAATTCACGGCCTTTATCCCACATCTGCCCCCGCCGAATAGGAAGTTTATCTTTAAATGTACTTGTTTTCTTACGGCAATTGCTTGATCAATGCTTGTGATCGTGTGGCGATTCGGAGTTAATCAAAAGGTAGTAATTAGTCTTAGGCCATCTGACTTGGACCGAGCGCGTCCAGGCACAGGACCACTCCCTGCAGAAAAGTTCGCTCCCGACGGAACCAAGGTGGCACCAGCGCGCTGACGCGCACCACCGGCCTCTTCTGCCCTACGGCCGGCACCTTCGAAGCGCTCCCTTGTGGGGCGCTTTTTCTTTGTCCGCTTCACTCGAGCTAATGCTTCGAGTGTGGGTTCGCTTCGCCAGGCCTAATGATCTTCACGGAAGACCTGCAACAGAGAGACCAGCGTGCTGAAAGAAGCTGACGATCATTTCGGGTTGACGTTGCAAGCGACAGAATTCACGGCGGGCCAGGCGGTGCAGATCGGCGACTGATCCAGGGAGCGCGTTCGCCATGGCGCA
>JBEVJJ010000119.1:0-5147 GCA_040510255.1 Nitrospiraceae bacterium
CTTACGGTGCATGCATTTTTCAAATGCAAACCGCTCCCTCGGTGAACCGAAGATGGCGATTGTGGTCATGTCCTTCCGGTATGCGTCGAAATCACTGCCTTTAATTTCCTGTCTCACGGTTTGAACGCATTCGGTGATGGCTCCCCCAAAGATTCGTGTATTGTCTCGCTCAAACTTCTCCATGTAGTCGTCAAGGAGGTTAGATTGTGGAATACCTTCACTCGCAAAGCATGGTGTCACAAGGAACAGCAATGACAAGTGTCGTATCAGTACCCAGATCGATGGTGTCACTTCTCCCCTCCTCATTCGCCATCCGGCCAACTAGTGAGAGCGGTTGGTTTCATCGACCATCTTCCCGCCGACTAGGTAGCCCTCGCCCGCTTCGATGATGGCTGATAGCCCTGCATGTGTTTCCGTACGAACTTCACAGCCATGGGCAAAGTGATATCACACGACCCCTCGGTATCGTCAACAAAGGCGCACCATGACCACTAAACGACCAGCCGCGTACTACCAGCGACCCGGGAAGACCAAACCTCAAGACCGGTTCCAACGACAACACGGTGAAGCAGTCCGCACCCGATCGAAGGCCAGATACAGAGACAACCCAAGCTCGCCAAGTTCGTGTCCGCGTTGTGGCGGGAGAACGATCCAGAGAGGTGCCGCGAGAATGGCCGGAAGAGTAGCCGTGCCTATTGGGACCGCAACAAGAACAAGCCCGAGTTCAAAGAAGCGAATTGGTTGAAGTGGATCAGGAATCGCACCGAGGAGAAGCTCGCAAAGATGAGGGCGTATTCGAAAGCGTGGCGACTCAGAAAGAGGCAAGCCACCTGATGAGCGACATAAGGGCAGCAGACGTGAGTCAGGGGAGCCAGTCCTTCACTGGAGTAATGCCTTCACCGCTGGGTACTGCAACTTCTCCAATGCTTCCGACAATAGTTTGATGGGGATTTCTTCACGGTGAACGTAGACCTTGTCATGGACTGGACAAGAAATCTTGCAAAATAGGTCCGTCCTCGTTTAAGAATAGGTAGCATCGTGTCCTCCTTTTACGGATCACCGTGCTACGAACTTTTGAGGCAATCGGCTGGAAACCTATATCTGGAGCGGGTTGATGATGGGTATGACTGCTACACAATTCCTGATGTTCGATCTGACGTGGTAGACCTCATTATTCCGCAACAGATCGTGAATGACATCATCGCGCACGCGCGCGAGCTCACTCCCCATGAATGCTGCGGTCTGCTGGCTGGCCGCGAGAATCGCGTCACCCACCTCTATCGCATCAAGAATATCGTGGCATTGGAGGGCGTCGACAAGCAGTCACCCTTCGATCCTGACAAAGCTGCCCACCTGGAACGACTGTCCCCTGAAGAGCGCGCCGAAATCGCCTTCGTGATGGATATGCAGGACTTTTCATTTGCGAAGAAAGATATCCGGAACAATGGGCTGAACCTCCAGGTCGTCTACCACTCCCATCCCAAGGATCCCGCGAGGCCGTCACTCACCGACATCAAGATAGCCAGCGACTACGAGGAAATCTGGCCGCAGATCAATCTTCCGGTTCCCGCCTACCTTCTCGTGTCGTTGATGAACAGCACGACACCCGATATCCGCACGTACTGGATCAAAGCTGGCAAAGTGACGCCGGCTGACGTTCGTATCGTTTAGTCTGCATTCCCCATTGAGCGGTTTCCTGCACTGCAGATTCACTGCCGCGAGAAGCCGACCATGATTTCTGCGGTGTGCGGGCCGGGTTCCTTCGCCGATCCACCGCTCTGGCCGCCTGGTCCGTTCAGCAGCTCGGATGTGCGTGCAAGACACGGCCCGCTCGCCGGGAACACAACCCGTTCAAGGATTTCGAGGCACGGGGACTCAAGCGATAGTGTCCGCTGACTGGACACACGGCCAACCTGAGGGACTCTGGATGCTCATCAACTCGTATCCATGCGCAAACGGGCACGCACAGACAAGCTGCTCTGTTGTCCATCGCACCGTGCGCCTCATCATTATCTTCGCGCCGTGGACCTCCCGCCGACCCGGAAATCATCTACCATTCGATCGTCGACGATGCCATAATGCCGTGGCACCGATATCTTCTAAAGGGAGTGTGCTCATGAGGCCTCTCATCATTGCATCCGCCTTCTTCCTTTTCTTTCTCTTAGGGATCACGTCGCCGCATCCCACTTTTGCCGAGGACAAGTCCTATTACAGTCCCCTCATTCACGTGGATAAAGAAAACAGTCGCATCCTTATTTCCACCCTCGGTTCCGTGTTTTGGGTAGAGGTCCCAGACGAGGCCAAACCACATCTCGACAAACTACCTATTTCGGGATTGGCTGACTTCGTCGTCGAAATGAGACCGGGACAAGCACCCCTGCTCAAGACCTGGAAATTCCCGACCAGCGAGACGGCGTGCAAGCATTTTGACGGCAAGACATGCAGGTAGCACCTGCGGCGGGCGACGCGGTAGGCTCGGCTATTCTGAACTGCCCAGCATGTCGTCGATCAGTGGGCGATTGATATCACTGCACCCCGGACAAATGGTATCAAACAGCGCTTCGTGGTCCGCAACATAGTTACGCCCGTCGACCAGCTTTTCTGTGATGACCTGATCGTAGCAGGTCTCGCAGAGCATCATGAATCCGCGCATGACCGAGACAGTTTTTCGTCCGACACTTCCCGCCATGGCTAGCACCTTTCTGAGCGGAGTTCTCCTAGCGCCTGAGCCTGTTGTTCACTGGACAGGCTTTCTATCTATCCCAAAGATATGTGTTGCTTCCATCCAAGATCAGCACGACCTTACTTCGACCTGGTTTCGATTGGTTCTTCACTCCCCGCTCCTCAAGGGTCGGAGACGATAGGCAGTAGAGTTTACACCGACCCCTTCAACTGTGCGACCCAAAAATCCTCACGCTCGAGGTCTACGCCACATCGTGGACACTCATACGGCTGATCGTCAGGTGGAATGACGAGTTCATTCCGGTCGATTCGTCCCAAACAGACATGGTAAAAATGTCCCCTCGCCTCTTCCGAATCCAATGGATCGTTTTCGTACAGCAAGACCATGTGCGTTTATTCTTTTTGAGAGTTTCTCTTGTTTTGTAGAAATGGAAATCTCTGCCGTACAGGTCATACCGCGCAGGAGCGGGCGCATGTCATATCTGAAACTGCGCATCGTAAAGCCCGGCGTAGATTCCTCCGCGTCGCATTAAGTCTTCGTGCACGCCTTCCTCGACGATTCGCCCGTACTGGACCACGACGATGCGATCAACGTCGTGCAGCGTGGCCAACCGGTGCGCGATAATGAAGGTCGTCCGTCCCGCTGTCAAGTCGTTGACCGCCTCCCGAATCTTGACTTCGGTTTCGGTATCGACATTCGACGTCGCTTCGTCAAAGATCACAATGGGAGGATCCTTGAGCAAGACTCTGGCAATAGACAGCCGTTGCTTCTGGCCGACGGACAACTTGACGCCTCGTTCGCCGATCCAGCTATCATATCCCTCAGGCAGGTTCATAATAAAATCGTGTGCGCGGGCGGCCCTGGCTGCGGCTTCGATACGATGCGAGTCGGCTTGCCGGTCGCTGTAGACAATGTTTTCTCTTACGGTTCCATTAAACAGAAACGGTTCCTGCTGCACAAGCCCGATCTGGCTTCTCAAAAAGTCCAGCGGCAGGTCCCGCACGTCATGACCGTCAACCAGGACCTCCCCCCCGTGCACATCATACAAGCGCATCAATAACTTCAGCAGCGAGCTTTTTCCGGCTCCACTCGGTCCCACCAAGGCAATCCGTTGACCGGACATCGCCGTCAAATTGACGTCTGATAAGATCGGAAGTCCCGCACGGTACTCGAACGACACCTGCCGGAACTCGACGTGCCCTTGCAGCCGACGGACCGGAGCCACCACGCCGGGGCGATCCTGCACTTCTGGGGGCGTGTCGAGGATCTCAAAAACCCGCTCACTCGCGGCCAAGGCATGCTGCAGCATGTGGTTTAGGGAATGAATCTGATTGATAGGCGTGTAGAACAACGCCAGGTAGGACAAGAACATGACCAGTTGTCCAACGCTCAGCTGACCTGCCAGTACTTCAGCTGCGCCATACCATATGATCAATAACGTACCGAGACTGCCGATGAACACCATGCCCGGCCAGTAGATCGACCACAGATACATCGCACGGAGATTATTTGTGCTGTACTGCTGGCTGAGCCGCTCAAACCGGGATTTCTCGTAGTCATGCTGGTTGAAACCGATGGTTTCTTTGATGCCCGATAGGGCATCCTGGAGATAGGCATTCAGACTGGCGCCGCTTTTTCTGATTTCATGATAGTACTTGTGGACGCGCTTCGTAAACCAGCTAGCGGAAACGATCAGAAGAGGAATGGGCAACATGGATAAGAGCGCGAGCTTCCAATTCAACACAAACAGCGTGATCGTAATGCCCACCAGCGTCAGTGACGCCGTCAGAAGTCCCTCCAGACCATCCACGAAAATGCGTTCCACATGTTCGGTATCGCTGGTCACACGAGTCATGATCTCTCCGGTGGACCGGTTCTCAAAATAGCTCAGCGACAACCGTTGCAAGGCGGCGAACACTTGAGTCCGGAGCGTATGGACCGCCTTTTGTTCCAGAGAATTGTTGAAACGTACACGCAAGCTGCTGAAAACGGAACGGAACAAATAGGACGCCGCCAACGCTCCCAGCACCAAGGGGAGCAGGTCCGGACGATGCGCCTGGATCACATCGTCGATGACGACCTTCAAAAAATACGGGGGGATCAATTCCAAACCCGTCGCAAGGGCGGCAAACAACAGCGTGACCAATGCCTGGCCTCGAAACGGCTTCAGATAGGATAGGACGCGTAGGAGGGATTTCACGTCACTCAGCGGGCACGGCAGTTAGATCACGCTGGCAGGTTGTTTTTGCCAGAACTTTTCAAATTCTTCGAGTTGAGTCAGCGTGGACATGTCGGTCATCCGGTCGAGAAACACTTTCCCAATCAAATGATCCAGCTCATGCTGGATGCATACGGCATAGAGGCCGGTGGCTTCAAAATCCAAAGGCTCACCGTGACGATCCAACGCTTGGACACGGACGAGTGATGGACGGGTGACTTTCCCACGCAATCCGTCGACACTCAG
>JBEVJJ010000120.1:0-20734 GCA_040510255.1 Nitrospiraceae bacterium
TCAGCGACTTCCTTCATATTGGCGCAGAGGTACCCGACTTCTCCCGTGAGGAGTTGTCCGGTCTTTGTCCGTTTCGGCGTGAATTGACCCACTTCCATAACTTCAAAGGTTCTGTCATTGGACATAACTTTGATCTTAATGCCCGGTTTGACGGCGCCATCGACAATTCGCGTCAGGACGATGACACCCTGATAATTATCGAACCAGGAGTCGAAAATGAGCGCCTTTAGGGGTTTGCCCGGCTCTCCCGAGGGTGGTGGAATACGAGACACAATGGCTTCCAACACTTCGTGGACACCCCGCCCTTCCTTGGCGCTTACCAGCATCGCGTCGCTGGCATCGAGTGTTAAAATTTCCGAAATCTGGTGCGTCGTGCCTTCGAGATCGGCACTCGCCAGATCGATCTTGTTGATGACGGGAATAATGGTCAAATGATTAGCCATGGCAAGATTGACGTTCGCGATGGTCTGGGCTTGGACGCCCTGGGTAGCATCAACCAAGAGCAAGGCGCCTTCACATGCTGCGAGACTGCGCGACACCTCATACGTGAAATCTACGTGCCCCGGCGTATCGATCAAGTGCAAAGCGTACGTCTTGCCGTCCTTTGCCTGGTATCGAATAGCAACCGCGTGAGCCTTGATCGTGATGCCACGCTCACGCTCAAGATCCATCGCGTCAAGAATCTGTTCGCGGAACTCCCGGGCGCTGACGGCGCCCGTCGCTTCTAGAAAGCGATCAGCGAGGGTCGATTTGCCGTGATCAATATGGGCAATGATCGAGAAATTTCTGATGAGACTTTGCGAATCCTGGTTCATGCGACCTAAAATCGGCTCATTATAGTAGCTGCCCTGAAGGTTGTCAAAGAAATCGCCCGCCGGTATAATTCATCGGATTTTCACGCATCTCTCCCGTAAATTGTTTGTCCGGTTCCTGCCCTGCACGTTTCATTCATGAATATCAGTTCAAGGAACAAGCAATTGGAACGCTGGGATCACCAGTATCTCTGGCATCCCTTCACGCAGATGCAGGAATGGACGACCGAGCGTCCGCTGATTATCGAACGGGGGAAAGGAGCCTACGTATTCGACGTGGAGGGACGACGGTTTTTGGACGGAATCTCTTCTCTCTGGGTAAATGTTCATGGGCATCGGCATCCTGTTCTGGATCACGCGATTACTGCGCAAACAGAGAAGATTGCGCATAGCACGTTCTTAGGGCTGTCGAATCCACCGGCGATTGAGCTGGCGCGTGCACTCGTGCGCGTCGCTCCCCGTGGCCTCACGCGGGTGTTTTACTCGGACAATGGTTCTACGGCAGTCGAGGCGGCACTCAAAATGGCCGTTCAATACTGGCAGCAACGTGTTCCGCCCGCACCAGCCAAGACAAAATTTGTTCGCCTCAGCCTCGCCTATCATGGAGATACGCTCGGGGCCGTGAGTGTGGGGAACATTGATCTGTTTCATGCTCGCTTCGGCTCGCTGCTATTTCCGACGTTGACTGCCGATGCCCCGTATTGTTATCGCTGTCCCTTACGGCTGGAGTATCCTTCGTGCCGGATGGCATGCCTCGAACCGATCGAAACACTCCTGCGATCGCGTCACGAAGAAATCGCCGGCATTATTCTTGAGCCCATAGTGCAAGCGGCTGCTGGAATGGTGACGGCGCCTTCCGGCTACCTGAAACGCATCAGGGAATTATGCGATGCATTCGGAGTGTTGTTGATTGCCGACGAAGTCGCGACCGGTTTCGGACGTACGGGCCGAATGTTCGCGTGTCAGCATGAAGATGTGACTCCGGACCTGATGACTGTCGGCAAAGGTTTGACCGGAGGATATATGCCTCTGGCAGCCACACTCACCACCGAAGAGATCTATGCGGCCTTTCTCGGCCGCTACGATGAATGGAAGACATTTTTTCACGGCCATAGTTACACTGGCAATCCGCTCGGGTGCGCCGTCGCATTGGCCAACTTGCGAATCTTTCGGCGGGCCGGCACCCTCACGAAATTGCGGCCAAAGATTGCGCTCTTCTCACGCCTTCTGAAGCCCTTGGCGGTGCAGCAACATGTGGGTGATGTCCGGCAGCGAGGTTTTATGGCCGGCATCGAATTGGTGAAAAACCGGATGTCCCGGGAGCCCTATCCGCTTGAAGCACGGGTCGGCCATCAGGTGGCTCTCGAATCGCGACGACTGGGACTCCTCCTACGACCACTTGGTAATGTACTCATGCTCGTTCCTCCCCTCAGCACGAGTTCTTCACAACTCGCACGCATGGTATCGATTCTCCATCGGTCTATTGAGAAAGTGACGATGACCGAGTAACGCCTTCTGTACCCTGCAGGTATTTTCCCTTTTCTCTTGACTACGAACTTCCAAATTTCCTGGTGAAGCTGCATGCCGTCCGATGCACAGATTTCCAAATTTGCAAGCGCCAATGTATCAACAAGTTAGGCAGGTAGAGCGAGTGCTACACTTCATCTCATGTTGCGACGTGAACATGTTTCAGCAGGATCGAGGCCATGCGACGACGTCTGATGATCAGCCTGTTACTCTTCTGGGTGGGGTTTCCGACCGGCACTCGCGCAGAAGACATTCAACAAAACACGCTCCTTCTTCAACGTATCCAATTTGCCGGAGGTGTGGGACATCCTGCCGGAGCGTCGGACATTCCATTCACCATCGCTTCACCGGTGCTGCACACCTCATTTCGAACCAGTTCGTATGCCTTACCTGCGACCTTCACCCGGCTCAAGGATCTTGTTCCTGATTCCGAGCATCCACGCATGCGCAGTCTGATCGCGGCCTCGTCATGGCTTAAAGGACAGTTCATGACTGAAGGCGAGGTGGCGAACAACTCGTCGCATGAATTGCCTGCAGTGTCACGCATCGATCGGAGGGAGGATTCGTCTAACCGGATGGTCCGATTTGCGCTGACCGGCTCTAACAGCCAGGTCCGCTATGGATTGAATTATCGGTCGGCCGGCCGCGCGTTCTTCAACAGCCCGGATCAGACCGTTCGAGAAATGTGGGGAGAGGTGACCTGGGGCGCTGCGAAACTACGGAGCACCATGGGCGAAATGTGGAACAATGTCGATCTCGATCCCACGCAAGCCCGAATTGAACAGCGATACGGCCGTATCGGGCTTGTTGTGGGCAAGTCATCCTGGCCAGAACTCAGTCTGACCTATGCGCGAGGCGCGACGAACAGCATCTTTGAGCCCGCCGGACTCATCCCACAACGATTGCAAAGCAATTCGGTGGAAGGTGCCCTCGCCTATAGTGGTCTCACCTGGCATGCGCGGTTGGCATCCAGTTATATCGTCACGACCGATGGACTTCGGAACGGAGCCGAAAGCAGGGCTTTTGCTCAAAACTTCAGTGGCCTGTTCCGCCCGTTCAATACCCTGACGATCATGCCCCTGTTTGGGTATAGATCTGAACACCAACAGTGGTCCGGAGCACGTCTTGAAACACCGATGGTCTCTGTGTCGCTCCTTTACAAACAGAGTCAGCGCCTTCTCATCAGTGCGATGGGTGGCTATACCAGCAGTCGATCTGCCGACCGCCTCATCGATACAGAGAGCATTGTCAGCAGGGGAATGTTTGCCTTCCATCTTGATCCGATTTATGGCCGGTCCGCGATGCTTTCTCTCGAAGCCGCCTACAACAACACCACAAATCGTGTGACCCCGATACTGAATACGGAAGATATTTCCGGTCTCGTGCGCATCCTGATTGCCTCCCTCTAGAGGTCTAATTCACCTCAACGTGATTCCACCCTGCGGGTATTTTGTACCGAGGTCGCGGCCCCGATTGGTAGTGAAGTCACCTGCCCGTGATAGCAACGCCATTCTTTCGATGTCATGCCTGGATGAGAGGAGAGGTTTCAAGCCATCTCGATCGGCGCTCCTTCTCTAGCTCTAAGCGTAGCGGCTGCGTTGCCCTCCTTCACAAAGACTTCAAGTTGTCCGTTACTGTTGATCAAGGCCGAAGGCGAGTTGGGCGCGCCGTCACCATAACTCTCGACCAAACCGTCGATCGTGATGCCGGCGAAGTGAATGCAGGGCTGAGACCGTTTCGTGATGCTGCGGACTTCGGTGAGCTGCAACCGGGTGAGGTTGGAGATCAGATTGCCGAAATGATCGACATACACAATCTGTCCCATCATCACGTGGTTGTTCCACCTGGGATGACCAATAGAAAGCCGTTCTGGGTGAGGGACCAGCCGGCCAAAGGAGCCAAGCGGTTGTCCTTTGGTCAACCAGGCAGCGGCGGGAGCAAATAGATCGCGACCGTCAAACGTAGCGCCTTCGGAATCGAGTCGATATTGGCGATTTTCGATATGCCGCACCTCTACACTCGTTTCTTCCTCAAAAATATAGGTAAATACCCCATTGTCTGGGCCGACAAAGAAATAGCGAGAAGTGGACACCAGCAGGGGTCGCCTGCTGCTCCCGACTCCAGGATCCACCACAACGACATGCACGGTTCCGTCAGGAAAGTAGCGATAGCAGGATTTGAGCAGATAGGCGGCTTGGAAAATATCGTGCGGTCGAACGTCGTGCGAAAGATCGACAAGATGTGCCTGAGGATTGATGTTGAGGATGACGCCCTTCATGCTCGCTACGAAATAATCGCGTGAGCCGAAGTCCGTGAGAAATGTTACGAGAGAGAGTGCGGTGGGCATGGTCCGTCACAGTTCGTCAAAACGAATCTCGACCACTTCGTACTCGACGACTTTCGAAGGCGTCTGTGCTTCCACGATGTCACCTACTCGTTTGCCGATGAGCGCACGGCCTACCGGAGACTGCACAGAAATGCGCGCAAGCTTCAAGTCGGCTTCGTCCTGGCCTACCAGCGTGTATTGTTTCCGTTCCTGGCGTTCTTGTTCGATCAACACGACGGTCGCTCCGAAGACAACGGTGTCACTGACGCGGCCGGCGGTGTCAATGATGCGTGCCTGTGCAAGTTTGGTTTGTAATTCGGCAATGCGGGCTTCGATGAATCCCTGCCGTTCCTTCGCAGCGTCATATTCGGCATTCTCACTGAGGTCGCCGTGTGCGCGCGCTTCGGCGATCGCTTCGATCACCTTGGGCCGTTCTTCTTTCCGCAAGCGGCTGAGTTCCGCTGTGAGCGCCTCATATCCTTTCCTTGTAATCGGTGTCGTGGCCATTGAATGTCCCCCGTGGGTGATGAGAAAACTTCCCTGCACGCCGCTAACGAGCCGGTCGATGCGAACCAGGATGCATGACGAGAAAACAATTATAGAATGATGAGTGGACTCATAGAGAATCGCTTGTTACACGAGACGATGATATTCCTGAAGCGACCGAATTGTGAGCGCTTTTCTTGCCAACGCTTCTATTCCCATAGTTGCCGCCAGGGCTCCCCGCATGGTGGTGTAATATGGAACCGCCTTATGTAGCGCTTCGCGCCGTATTGAGAGTGAATCGGCGTGGGCCGCTGCGGTTCGAACCGTGTTGATCACGAGCGCGACATCGCCGTTCTTGATGTGATCGACAATATGCGGACGCCCTTCCTGAACCTTATTGACGTTCTCGACGAGCACTCCCTGCTCGCGAAGATAGGTTGCCGTGCCAGAGGTGCCGGTAATGCGAAATCCCAGTCGCGTCAATCGTTGGGCCACATCGCAGGCAAGGGGACGGTCCTCTTGTTTGACGCTGATAAACGCAGTGCCGGTTGTGGGAAGCATGGACCCGGCACCGGCCTGAGACTTGACAAACGCCCAACCGAAATCATCGTCAATGCCCATGACTTCGCCGGTAGATTTCATTTCCGGTCCGAGAAGCACGTCTACACCGGCGAATTTGGTAAAGGGAAAGACGGCTTCTTTGACGGAAAGGTGCGTTGGTGTAGGCGCGGTCGTGAAGCCCAGATCTTCCAATGTCCGTCCGACCATCACTTTCATGGCCAGCTTGGCCAGGGGAATGCCGATGGCCTTGCTGACGAAGGGTACGGTCCGCGAGCCTCGCGGATTGACCTCCAACACATAAATGGTCTCGCCTTTGACGGCAAATTGGGCATTCATCAAACCGACCACTCCCAATTCGAGTGCCAAGACCGTCATTTGGCGGCGGATTTCGTCACTGATCGTTTTGTCCAAAGTGTAGGGGGGAAGGGAACAGGCCGAGTCACCGGAATGTACACCGGCTTCCTCGATATGTTCCATGATGCCGGCCACCACTACCGTCCGTCCGTCCGAGATGGCATCGGCGTCCACTTCAATTGCATCGCGCAAGTATCGGTCGATCAGCACCGGGTGTTTGGGTGAGGCTTGTACCGCCGAACCCATATAGCTCAATAGGCCTGCCTCATCGTATACAATCTGCATGGATCGGCCACCCAGCACGTAGGACGGCCGCACCATGACAGGATAAGAGATCTCTGACGCAATGCGCACCGCCTCCTCAACCGACCGAGCCGTTCCGCTTTCTGCCTGCCGAAGTCCGAGTTTGTTCAAGAGTTCTCGAAAGCGTTCTCGGTCTTCGGCTAGGTCGATCGCATCGGGACTAGTGCCGAGAATCCGGACTCCGGCCTGCGACAGCGGCAGCGCGAGCTTCAATGGAGTCTGCCCTCCAAATTGCAGCACGACCCCGAGAGGTTGCTCACGATCGATGATGTTGAGGACATCCTCCTCAGTTAACGGTTCAAAGTAGAGACGATCAGACGTATCATAGTCCGTACTCACCGTTTCAGGATTGCAGTTGACCATGATGGTTTCAATACCTTCCTCCCGCAGAGCCATGGCTGCATGCACGCAACAATAATCAAACTCGATTCCTTGACCGATCCTGTTTGGTCCCCCACCGAGGATCATGACCTTCTTGCGGTCGGTCGGTCTGGCTTCACATTCCTGCTCATAGGTCGAATAAAGATACGGAGTGTGAGCTTCAAATTCTGCGGCACACGTATCGACCCGTTTGTAGGTGACGCGGAGCGGCTGTTCAGGCACAGGCGGGGTCGTCCGCCAACCCCGCACCATCGCCTGAGGCACTCCCACCAGTTGTGCAATCCGTTCATCCGAAAAACCCAGCGTCTTGGCTTGGGAAAGAAGTTCGGGCGAGAGCCGCTTGCCTTCCTGAGGTCCCCGTTCTGTGGCGAGCCGTTTTTCGAAGTCGATGATGTCGCGCACCTGCTCCAAAAACCACGGGTCGATTCTTGTAAGCCCATGTAGTTCGTCGTTGGTCATGTCGAGCCGGATACCGTCCGCGATACGCCAGAGCCGGTCGGCTAACGGAGTTCGAATAGCCGTGCGAATCCGTTTCCGCGCCTCCTCGCGATCAAGATCCGCGGGGATTGTCCGATCCAAATTCAGCTTGGATGACAGCCCGAACTGCTCGAGTTCGAGAGAGCGGATCGCTTTCTGCAATGATTCCTTGAACGTCCGTCCGATGGCCATGACCTCCCCCACCGATTTCATCTGGGTGGTCAATGTTGGGTCTGCCCCGGGGAATTTTTGAAACGCGAAGCGTGGAATCTTGACGACGACGTAGTCGATCGTGGGCTCGAAAGAGGCCTTGGTGACGCCGGTGATGTCGTTCGTGATTTCATCGAGTGTATAGCCGACCGCTAATTTTGCGGCGATCTTGGCGATCGGAAAGCCAGTGGCTTTGGAAGCCAGCGCGGAGCTGCGTGAAACGCGGGGATTCATTTCGATCACCACCATGTCCCCGCTGACCGGGTCGATGCCGAATTGAATATTGGAACCGCCCGTATCGACGCCGATCTCCCGGATGATCCTCACCGCGGCGTCGCGCATCATCTGATATTCCTTGTCGGTGAGCGTCATTGCAGGGGCGACCGTAATGCTGTCACCGGTATGGATGCCCATGGGATCGAGATTCTCGATCGGGCACACGATGACGACGTTGTCCTTGAGATCGCGCATGACCTCGAGCTCGAATTCTTTCCAACCGATCACCGACTGCTCGATCAACACTTGGCGCACGGGGCTCATTGCGAGGCCCCACTCGACATGTTGACGGAATTCTTCGATATTGTAGGCAATATTCCCGCCGGTGCCCCCCAGTGTAAAAGACGGTCGGACAATCGCGGGAAAACCGACTCGCTTGACTTGCTCTTCCGCTTCGAATAGGGACGTCGTCACTGCGCTATCAGGCACCTTGAGGCCAATGCGCCACATGGCCTGACGGAAGGCATCACGATCTTCGGCCTTGTGGATGGCTTCTGCTGACGCACCGATCAGTTTCACTCCATATTTCTGAAGCACTCCCCGCTTCGCCAATCCCACCGCCGTATTGAGCGCGGTTTGACCTCCCATGGTCGGCAGCAATGCGTCAGGCCGTTCACACTCGATGACCTTTTCCACGACGTCGAGGGTGATGGGCTCGACATATGTCCGATCCGCAAAATCCGGATCGGTCATGATCGTGGCAGGATTGCTGTTGATCAGGATGACCCGATAGCCTTCCTCCTTCAACGCCTTGCAGGCCTGAGTTCCTGAGTAGTCGAATTCACAGGCCTGGCCGATGATGATGGGGCCTGAACCGATCAGAAGAATAGATTGAATGTCTGTACGACGTGGCACGTACGTCCTCGATGAATGGGGGCTACCCGGTTTGGGGCAACGTATCCGGCATGGGACCGATCGGTGGTCGATAGGGCTGCACCGGGAGTTGAGGCTGAGGCGTCGAATCGGGCCGGTAATGTTTCATGGCTTCCGGCACCCATGCTTCGATCTGATTGATGCGTGTCACATCGGAAGGATGGGTCGAAAGGAATTCGGGAATGGCCTGCTGCGATCTGAAACAGAGCTTACCGATCATGGACCGAGGACACCCGCTCATGCGTTCCCAGAATGAGACCGCTTGACTGGGATCATAACCGGCCTGCGCCATCAGGCGAAGGCCAATGTAGTCAGCTTCAGATTCCTGCCTGCGGTCGAACGGCAACGAGACGCCGACACCGTATGCCGTCATGGCGGCCATTGCCGCATCCGCATGCCCGGTGGCTGCGCCGGCTGCCAATGCGCCGAGTTGCCCGATCTGCTCCAGGATGCCCCGGCTCATTCGTTCAGCTCCATGACGTTGCAGCGCGTGGGCCACTTCATGACCCATCACGGTGGCCAATCCTGTTTCATTTTTCGTAACCTTGAGAATGCCCGTAAAGACCGCAACTTTTCCGCCCGGCAACGCAAACGCGTTGATGGTCCTATCGTCTTGAATCACCGCAAACTCCCACTGATATTCCGGTTTGTTGGCGGCCTTGGCGATGCGATTACCCACGCGATGAACCATTTCGTTGATTTCCGGATTGTTACTGAGCGGTGCCTGGCGCAGGACTTCCCGGAATGCGCCGAGTCCCATCGCCATCTCCTTTTCTTCGGACAGGTAAATGAGCTGATCTCGCGCGGTGCCGGGCGCCCGCACACACCCGGCGAGTCCTTCAAGGAGTCCAGCAATGGCACCCAGACCGGCCAGCGACCACAGGCTGGCGGCCGTGCGCACCCCAAGTCCCAACAGTGCTCGTCGATCCATGAGCTGTGCAAAGGATTCGTCCGTGTCTCGACGCGAAGATCTCGACATAGAAAACCATTCAATCAGCAAATGACCTGTATCGTCAATCCGAACGGGAGACCGTTACGGCATCCACAAGTACATAAACTGCGGAGTCCCTCCATGCACCAGAGACAGGAGATCGACGTTCGCCAGCGCGGTCAGCCCGGAGCCCGTGCCGAACATGTGGGAATACACATTGTTCTGGTATTCACCGGCTCGCCGGTAGGTCACCACCTTCGCATCCGTGAGCCCGGCCTTTTTCTTGGCGACGTCGATCGCGTCTTCGAGATACCCCACATCGTCGACCAGACCGGTGGCCTTCGCCTGTTCTCCGGAATAAATGCGGCCGTCGGCCAATTTCTTGATCTGATCCGGCGTCAGATTCGGACGCCCTTCATGAACGACCTTAAGAAACTGCTGATAAAACGAGTCGATCACACCTTGGAAGATTGCGCGCTCCTCCGGCAACATCGGACGAAATGGCGATCCCATGTCTTTGCGGGGACCCGAGGTCACGGCGTTCGCTTCTACTCCGACCTTCTCCAGCAACCCTCGCGCGTTGACGGTCAGCATAATGACGCCGATGCTTCCCGTGACGGAAGAAGGATGCACCATGACGGCATCGGCAGCGGAGGCGATATAGTAGCCACCTGAGGCGCCTACATCCATAATCGACGCCACGATCGGGATATTCCGGGCGACCTTAAAGTTTTTCAGTTCGTGATAAATGACGTCGGACGCTGTGACTGTGCCGCCCGGGCTATTGATGCGAAGGACGAGTGCCTTGACGTGGTCATCCTTAGCAGCCTTGCCAAGCTCTTCTTTGATCGTGGCGATTAGGCTCGGGTAGGTGTAGAACCCTTCCCGGCTCTCGGAGCTGATCACGCCCGACACCTGCATGAGTAATACCTTATCTTTTCCGGCGCCGCTGACCTTGTGTTCCTGCAGAGCTGAGGGTCCCGGAGGAAGATTGATGGTGATGCATCCGGCGTGAAGTGGAGCGAGGAACAGTCCAATTGCAAAGGCGTAGACTTGTGTGCGCTTATCCATGTGATTTCTCCATGAGTCGAACAAATTCCTCAAAGAGGTACGATGAGTCATGTGGTCCCGGCGAGGCTTCTGGATGATATTGAATTGAGAAGACCGGTTGGTCGAGACAGATCATACCCTCGATCGATTGATCGTTCAGGCTGGCATGACTGATTCGCACACCGCCGAACGGGGTCGATCCCATGGCATGGGGTGCATGGTCCCGACTCTGGGTGGGGAGGCCCTTCACCGCAAAATTGTGATTCTGTGACGTGATTTCCACCTTGCCTGTCCGTAGATCCATGACGGGATGGTTGGTTCCGTGATGGCCGAACTTCAGTTTATAGGTCTGTAAGCCAAGGGCAAGCCCCAAAATCTGGTGGCCGAGGCAAATTCCGAATATGGGTCTGCGGCCGATGAGGTTCCTTACGGCGTTGATTGCGTAGGGGACTCCTTCTGGGTCGCCTGGCCCATTTGAAAGAAAGATGCCGTCGGGATTAAGCGCGAGCGCGGCATCTGCGGTGGTTGACGCGGGCACGACCGTGACCTGACATCCGACATCGACCAACCGGCGCAGGATATTGTGTTTCACTCCGAAGTCATAGGCCACGACTTTCCATTGACGAGCGCCGCCGGGGGTTGCTTGCGCCTCCGTCTTGAGCTTGGGCGCCCACACCCCTGTCCCCTCCGTCCATTCATATGTCCGGGGACAAGTGACCGCGCCAGCCAGATCCCGTCCGATAATGTCGGGCGCCTGGCGTGCTCGCTCCACGGCGCGGCGCGGATCCAGATCACAGTGAGAAATCCATCCTTGCTGGGCACCCTTCTCCCGGAGATGTCTCGTCAATGCACGGGTATCGACCCCTTCGATGGCCACGATCCTACCGTGCACAAGATACTCCTGTAACGACTGTTTGTGCCGCCAGTTGCTGGCAAGGCGGCTCGATTCCTTGACGATGAACCCTTCAACCCAAATTCGCCTGGACTCGTTGTCCTCCGCGGTCACGCCATAGTTGCCGATCTGTGGACAGGTCATGGTGACAATCTGCCCCTTATACGAAGGATCGGTCAGCACTTCCTGGTATCCGGTCATGGCCGTGTTGAAGACCACCTCACCGGCCGTCTCGCCTTCGTAGCCGAGAGCGAGCCCTTCAAAGCAGGTTCCATCAGCGAGCGCCAAAATGGCCTTTTTCACCGTCGTCTCCTATGTCCGTTCAATCCATGATCTGATGCGGATGCCGAGGAGCACAATGCCGAGTCCCATATTGGCCATGTAGAGGATTCGAATCGGCCAATGCAGACGAAAGAAGGCGTCGAACGCGATTTTTCTTGCCGCGTCCCCTTTCGTTGCGAAGGCCTGCGCCTGGAGAGCCGCAGCTTGCGGATGCAGGACGAATGTGATCGCCCCAGCAATCAGGACCATCAGACCTAACACGTTCCATTCGCTGGATGACACGGGATAATCGATGATTCCACGATGGTTGAGCCACGCCCGTCCGACCGTTCCCAGTATCAGCACGGCGACGGCGATCAGGACGATTCGATTGTATCCCTCGAACGCGCGCGTGAGGAAAAACCCCCCGGAATCCTGGGCGCCGAACGTATTGAAGACCGCCGGAATCACGGCTCCCACCAGAATAACGAGTCCGCCGATCCATGTCCCCAGCGCGGTCAATTCCAGCATGATGCATGCGGCCAGCGCCCGTCGCCACCCCTGCCCCACGTCGGCTACCGGGCGGCCGTGATGAGTTCAAAGACGAGCCGTCCGTTCACAATCGTAGTGGTGACCTGCCCCTTGACCTTCCATCCGGCAAAGGGCGTGTTCCGGCTTCTCGATCGAAAGCGGCTCGGATCTATTTCCCAATGAGCCTGAGGATCAACGAGCACCACATCGGCATCCGCCCCCACGGCAAGCGTTCCTTTCGAGAGGCCAAAGGTCTTGGCAGGCAGGCTGGTAAGTTTGGATACTGCTGCTTCCAAACTGAGAACGCCTTCATCCACCAATCCGAACGTCAACGGCAATGCGGTCTCCAATCCGACAATGCCGAACGGTGCTTCGGTGAATTCCAGCTGTTTTTCCTGGGTGGCATGGGGCGCATGGTCCGTCGCGATCACATCGATGGTCCCGTCGCGCAATCCTTCCTTAATGGCCTGCACATCCTGCCAGGTACGAAGCGGTGGATTCATTTTGGCATGGGTATTGTAGCCGCGAGCAACCTCCTCGGTCAGTGTGAAATGGTGCGGGCAGGCTTCAGCGGTGACGCGCAGACCGCGCGATTTAGCCTCACGGACCAGGCGAACGGAACCGGCCGTGCTGATATGCGCGAGGTGAAGCCGGGCTCCGGTCAGTTCCGCCAACGAAATGTTTCTCGCCACCATGACATCTTCGGCGGCAGCCGGAATTCCCGGTAGCCCGAGCTCCGTGGACACCAGGCCTTCGTTCATGCATCCGCCCTCTGATAGATGAAGGTCCTCGCAATGGTCGACAACGGGGATGTCGAATGCGCGCGCATATTCCATGGCCCTCCGCATCACCAAACTATTCATCACCGGCCGGCCGTCGTCGGAGATAGCCACGCAGCCGGCACGCCGCAAGTCCCCTATTTCCGCCAGTTCTTTTCCTTCGGACCCCTTAGTAATGGCCCCGATCGGAAACACGTGCGCGTTGCCTGCATTTTTCGCCCGTTCCAGAATCAGCTCTGTGATGGATTGGTTGTCATTGACGGGATTGGTGTTCGGCATACAACAAACTGAGGTAAATCCTCCGGCTACCGCCGATGCGGTGCCGGTTTGGACGGTTTCCTTGTATTCAAATCCCGGTTCACGAAAATGTACATGCAGGTCGATGAATCCCGGCAGGACCAACTGTCCTTTCGCCTGAACCAGCATAGCGGTTTTTGGCGCGGAGAGATTCGGTGAGACAGCTGCGATGGCGCCGTTCTCAATCAACACATCGGCTGGTCCGTTCCATCGACCCGGATCGATGACATGGCCATCCTTGATCAATATCGTCATGCTGCTCCTCGCTCCACATTCAACATGTTGAATGTGGAGCGTCAACTGTCATGCGTCAATAGTTGCTCATTCAGTACTCATCTCTCAGCACTTCTTGGTCATCCTGCCCCCGACATCAGATACAGGATTCCCATTCGAACCGCCACGCCATTGGCCACCTGATCCAGGATGACGGACGAAATACTGTCCGCCACTTCCGGGGCGATTTCTACGCCTCGATTGATGGGTCCCGGATGCATGACGATGGCTCCCGGTTGGGCAAGCTTGACCCGTTCGGCAGTCAAGCCATAAAGGGTGGCATACTCACGAATGGTTGGGAAGAGGGCGCGTCCCTGCCTCTCCAACTGTAGCCGCAGCATCATGATGACCTGGGTATCTTTCAGCGCCTCGTCCAGATTGTAGAAGACCTTCACGCCCATTCGTTCGATCTGGTACGGAATCATGGTGGGAGGTCCCACGACGCGTACCTCCGCGCCGAGTTTCGTCAGCGCGTAGATATTCGAGCGTGCGACTCGGCTATGGGCGACGTCCCCGACGATGGTCACGCAGAGTCCTCGAAACTCCATGCCTCTTCCGTGGATCGTGAACAAGTCGAGCAGCGCCTGTGTGGGATGTTCATGCCATCCGTCGCCCGCATTGATGACCGAGGATTTGACCCCTCGCGCAAGCGTGTCTGCCGCGCCGGCCGAGGGGTGACGTAGCACGATCAGGTCCGCCTGCATGGCCTCGATATTGCGCGCGGTATCCAGCAGTGTTTCTCCCTTCACTATGCTGCTCGAGGAAGGCGAGAAGTTGATGACATCCGCGCTGAGTCGCTTCGCGGCTAATTCGAATGACGTGCGGGTTCGCGTACTGGGTTCGAAGAACAAATTGACGACCGTCTTGCCCCGCAAGGCGGGCACCTTCTTGATGTCGCGACCGGACACTTCCTTAAAGGACTCTGCCGTGTCCAGGATGAGATGGATATCGTCCACCGAGAGTGAGGCCAGGCTGAGAAGATCTTTATGTTTGAGGCCCATGACGTCCTCCGTCTATGCCCACATGATCGACACGCGATCTTCTTCGCCTTCTTCCTCGAGAAAAACATGTACGAGTTCCTCACGCGAGGTCGGAATATTCTTACCGATATAGGTGGCCTTGATCGGCAGTTGCCGATGTCCTCGATCGACGAGCACGGCCAACTGAATTTCGGACGGCCGGCCCAGATCGATTAGACCGTCCATGGCGGCGCGAATCGTGCGGCCGGTGAATAGGACATCGTCCACCAACACGACCTTCATGTCCGAGATGTGAAACGGGACCGTCGTTTTCCGGAGAATGGGTTGATTCTTCCGCATGGCCAGGTCGTCTCGATAGAGCGTGATATCCAATTCCCCGATCGGCACCTGCGTGCCTTCGATATCACGGATGCGTTTCACCAGTCGATGGGCCAGATGCACGCCCCCGGTGCGGATCCCGACGAGCGCCAATTCTTTGGTGCCTTTATTGCGCTCGAGGATTTCATGTGCGATCCTCGACAGCGCCCGGCTGATATCACCGACGTCCATAACGATGCGTTCTTGTTGTTGAGCCATCATCACCGCCAGGGCACCGGCGCATTCCCGACATAAAAAAACCTCCTCACCCGATAGGATGAGAAGGTCCCAATGTCCGACGGCGTCGTGCCGCGTTCCATCTTCGTACTCCTTGCTCACCTCACCGGATGAGCCTTAAAGGCAGCCTCATCTTACCGATGGGACGAGGACACTGTCAAGGTTGGAACGAATTGGCGGATACATGGTGAGAAGAAATCGCGACGCGCTTAGCGTGGCGCCCATTCTCGCGGCATGTCTGCGGAATGAATTACGATGTGATATGCATCCATTCGTCCGAAGTCCGGAAGAACGAACTGGGTCTCCTGCTCGCCCTCCAGCCCGATATCGGTCTCCATCGCCTGTGGGAGTGTTTCGAGCGGTCCGGAGCCTACGTCGGAAATGCGTTCGGCCCGCACATGAATCCTGCGCACACCGTCGAGAAAGGCGGCGCCGGAGAGATTCTTCACGACCACCGTGGTGGCATCGGTCGATGGTTCCCCATATCTGCCGATCAGGATGCGCAGGGTCCGTGTTGCGGGATCGACAGCTGCTAGCGCATGCGTTGCACGTGAGTCGGTCATGGTAGAGACTCGATACCCCATCATGTCGGCGTAGGCTTTATAAATGTGCCATCCAGGTCGTTTGTTCTCACGATCGACGAACAGCAAACCGTCGAGAGTAGGATTCTCGCAGGTGTTTTCCTGCCCGTAGCGACTCGTGTCATGCGGGTCCGGCCAGCAGGCATGCATGGCGCTGAGGATCCCAGCGCGTTCGTAGACGGCCAAGACACTGGCGATGTATCCCGGGATGGTCCAAAATTCCCGTCCGAGGATCTCGTTAACTGAAATGGGGTGCTTGAGCTTGTTCTCCATAAGAAATTGCCGGAGGTCGTCGAGATATGACAGAGCGTCTGCCGGGTCTCCGTATTCGTGGTAGGCAATCACATCGGGGAATACGCCATGATCCCGGCTCCACTCGAGGAAAGGCCTAAGCGTATCATAGTACGCGACGCTCGGCCCGACGATGATCGCATCGGGGAAACGCTGTTTGATAATCTCGTACGCCAACTGCCACCCTTTCTTGAGACGGTCGTTGCGGGCAATCGGGGTCGCAGCCAGGTCCGGCTCATTATAGATATCCCAAAGCACCGTTAGGTGTCTGGCCTGGACCTCATCGATGACCCGATGCACGTGTGCGATCCACGGGGCGTAATCATCATCCTTCCCGATCCGATTGATATTAAAAATACTGCTCGCCACATCGGAAAACACCAAGCCCAATGTGAGCTGAAATTCATCAACACCCAACCGCCGCAGCCGATCGTAATTGCGCAGGACATACCCAGCGCTGCCCCGGAAACTGGTAGGGCGAAGTGGTCTGACCAATTCTTCCGATGGACTTTCCGGCTCAAAACTCACCAGATAGCCGTTTGCTCGATGTCTCATCGGAGCTTCACTTACCGTGGGATCGACCGACACAGTGACGGCCAGCGTCGGTTCCGCGCATGCTGCGATCAACATCCAGAGCAACAGGTGAGGCGACAACCTGCGGTCAAGCGCATACGTCATCGGTTGCAAGCATGAAGACAGGAGAGAGTACATGCGCAGCTAGTACCTAATGATCGTAACTAATGAACCCTCTGTTGATTTCGGAGAGCTTTCGTCCGGATCGCCGGAACACGCCGACGCCTTCGCGATCTCCAGGAAGATTCGTATTTCCTTCAATGGTGATCAACCGGTCCTCACGATAATCTTCGATCAGGCCCATGTGACCTTTTCCTCCACCGGTACTGATCACAAAGACAAGACCCGGTTTCAATAACGAGAAGTCCTTCTCGACCTCATTTCGCAGCAGTCGTGTCACGCCTTCTTGGCCTGCCTTGTTCCAATGATTCAGGACGCCGGCTGTTCGAATCACAGGGTTTGTCGTTCCCAATCGAGCAGCTGCTCGTTCGAACGTCCAATACACAAAGGCTGCACACCAGGGAAAGCTGCCGGTTGAGGGGTTCAGACCGACAGCCCTCAGATATTCATCCACTCGTGGACCCCGGTTTGAACCGGGTGGCTCTTCCATCACGCCGACTTGTGACGCCGCTACACTCACAGTAGCTTTTACCAACGGCGAAACCGGCCGGTGGGCAATCGAAAGGACGGGTTGAATTCCGAACAGCGCGGCCCACGTGATCGGACCAACCACTCCATCTATTTTCAGGGACTGACCCTGGCCATCCACCGAGCGAGCTTGAAAGAGTTGCACAGCTGCTCGAGTCTGGCGGTCAAAGACACCAGTGACGGGAATCGGCCCACATCCAACGTCATTCAACCTTTGCTGGACGGCACGGACCGATATCTTGTCCTTGATATGAAGCTTCAGCGAATACCCTGGATAGGCCGGGAAACCGTTGAGTGCTTGAGGGGTTTCTCTACTGGACGAGCGACGTCGCGGAGGCATAGCGCCCTCAATGGATTGGTGAGTCCTGTTCGTTCATCTGCTGAAGGTACGGATGGCTCTGGCTACCCACGCTTCTTCCGATGAGATCAGGAAGGAGATGGAGTAGCTGGGCTGGTTATACTCCATTCGGCCAGTACGTACTAGAAGGAAAGTGTGAAGGAAAGTAATGTGGCTCAGACTAATCCGCGCTTCTTAAGATACTCCTGGTCGATGACTGGAGCGGATTTGAGGGGGAGCATGCTGCGGTCCTGCAGGAGCCGTTCGACGTACTTGCCGATCAGGTCCGATTCCAGATTGACAGGATCGCCTACCTGTTTCAGTCCGAGCGTCGTCACGTGTGCAGTATGGGGAATGACCGACACTGTGAAGGACCGTTCGGTGACGTTGTTGATCGTCAGGCTGATTCCATCTACGGCAATCGAGCCTTTGGGGACGCAGTACCGCAGGATTTCTTTGGGGGCTTCCAAGTCCAGAATGAGTGCGTTGCCGTCCTGATGCCGCCTGCGAATGCCTCCTACCCCGTCCACATGGCCGGATACTAAATGACCGCCAATGCGCTCGTTCAACTTCATGGCCCGCTCCAGATTTACGGGAGTGCCGGATGACAGGAAGCCGAGTGTGGTCACAGTGAGAGTTTCCGGCGAGACATCGACCGAGAAGTCTTTGTCTGTTTTTGCGACGACGGTCAAGCAAGCGCCGTTCACGCTGATGCTGGCTCCGATCGCGAGATCGCCCAGCACCGTCGAGGCCATGATGTTGAGACGCGCGCCGGCCATCCCCTTCGACACGAGGGTCACGGCGCCCATTTCTTCAACGATGCCGCTAAACATGCCTGGTTCTCAGAAGTTACGACCTGCTTCACAAGTCGGCAGACCGTCAGTCCTTCTTCAGCACGACCTGCCGGAATACCCACACGAACACGATGATCAGGATGACAATGCCGACCGCGGCTAACATTCCCACGACGACATCGCCAGTTTCAAATCTCGAATCCACTGCTTACCGGCCATTCTTGGATGCCGATATCCGGCCTGAATATTTGCGCATTATAACATCAGTTCGCATGATTCAAGATAGTTTCACCTACCGCACGCAGGTCGATGTGACCATTCATTCCAGCCTGCCCATTACTCGCGGGCGCCCAGTAGCCAAGAGGCTACGGCGCACAAAGGCACGGGGTGCTCACCGACTCGCACCCCTGCGCAAACATGAGACGATTCATCGTTTCGGCTCCCGCGGCGGTGTTCGCAAACCCGACGCATTGTAGTCAGCGCGTCGTGACTCTCATGGTGGCCCAGAAGACGGCTGCTGCGACGAGTTGCAGCCCAGCAATGATCAAGAATGCCGCTTGATAGTTCAATCGCGCGATCAGCACGCCGGCCAACAATGGCCCGCTGGCATGTCCGATATCCATAATCGTCCCCTGCATTCCCATTCCTGCGCCTAGCCGTTTGAACTCCGAACTGTCCGCGACCAGCGCGGATGAGGACGAGGAGACCACGGCCTCTCCAAAACCGAAGCCTGCCGACAGGATGAGGAGCAGAAAGAAGGTTGCCGTATAGGCAATCAGCAGGAAGGTTCCGGCGCAGATGACTAAACCAATGACGATCAGCGGTTGTCTTCCTACACGGTCCGATACGCGACCCATGACGGGTTTGGAAAGGAAGGATGTAATGGCCTGTACACTGAAGAGCACTCCGACCTCACCGGGATTCAATCCAACCGAGATGCCGTAGAGGGGGAGAAACGCCATAAGTGCGCCGTTGGCAATCATCTTGGCCGCGTCGGTTGAACTGGTGATCAGGACTTTGCGGTTCCGAGCGACGGCCGCGAAGCCCTTCATCATCTCTTCCAGCAGGGGGGCCACCCCCTTCTCTTGGACGACGGGAGGGGGTGGGTTGAGATGGAGGCTGAAAAAGATAATCAGGGCGATACAGCCGAAGATGCCGGCCGCCACGAATGCGGTCGAAAACCCCGCTGTATAGACGAGCCACCCTCCAATGAACGGCCCCAGAAGAGCGCCTGATTGTGTACAAGCCGTATAGGTACCCAATGCGGCACCTCGCCGTTCGGTATAGAGCTCCGCCACGGTCGCCAAGGCGCTCGGGGCGAAGATGGCGGTCGCCAGACCATGAAGAAAGCGCAATCCGGTCAGGACGTTCAAATCGGACACGAAGGGGTAGATGAACGGCGGCAAGCCGAACGCCACGACTCCGACGCGAAGCAGGAGTCGTCTGCCGTAGATGTCCGATAAGGCGCCGGAGGGTAATTTGAGGAACACGCCGGTCAAGGTGGAGACAGACACAATCAGGCCGATCCGTTCCGGACTTGCGCCGAGCGATTCGGCAAACAGCGCCAATACCGGCATGCGTATCAGATTGTAACTGATGAAACAGAAGATGCCGATGGTGCAGAGCAGAAAGTAACTTCTCGCCGTCGTCATGGATATGTCGTTATCGTGGAAATCGAACGGTCGGCATCGTGAAGGGTCGCCAGCGCTTGTTCTAAGAAATTCACCTCATCGTCCGGCAATGCTGGAGGATCCGTGGCCTCAAACAAGACCCGATCAGGATGCTGGAACATCAGCTGACTCAAACGGTTGGCTGTATCGAATCCCTTTATGAGTTGTCTGGTCACCACTTTGCCAATCAGCGGGCGAAGGAGAGACAGCAATCCGGATAAGAAGGCATTGTCCAGTTGTATGTACGATACCAGCGTCGTTTCGACAGCTGCGGACCCTTTGGCATCCTGCGCGGTGCGTATCTTGAGCAATACCACGGCTTTGCCGGTCATCCGTGGCAAGAATGTCCCGTCATGGCTCCCTTCCAGATAGTAGATCCGAGTGGTGCGATCCTGGTAAACCGAATCGACTTCGCCTTCCGTCCCCTCTCCGTCCGTCACCCAGAACCGACCCGGCGTTCGTGCTGCAGCTTGATACAGGCCGAGGTCCAGGCGGTTGACCAATGCTGCAGCCATGGAGGGGTGGTCGAGGAGATAGGCATAGATCGTTTCCGGCAACGGGGTTCGGATCGGTCCGATCTTGTTTGCGGTGGTGTAGTTGTTCATGATCGGATGCAACCGGCAGGACCACGGTCCCGCCACCTGGTCGACGGGAAAGGGCACCCCT
>JBEVJJ010000121.1:0-15566 GCA_040510255.1 Nitrospiraceae bacterium
GGAATATCCTGGTCTGGCACCTCATCTGACCGCCGTGGCCAGAGAAGCGGTTCAGACGAGGACGTTGTCCCAGGGTCTGACGATCAGGGAAATGGTCATCGATCTCCTCTTGCTTCTCTCTACGGATGAGCCAGGAACGGTGGCGATTCCTGAAGGGGTCGCGGACGTGGTGTCGGAATTGTGGATGCTCTGCAGCCCCGTGATAACCGCGGGCGCGACAGCTGAGGATGCCATTCGGGTGGCCCACCACGTCTATCAACGCTTGGAGGAATTACTGGCGGCTCGACAAGAAACGGTGACGGATGAGAATCGTGATCCTCCGGAGAGCGAATCGGGAGCGGGTTCCCGCGCGTCTGACACCGTGAGTGAGGAATATCAGCCTCTGGCGAATTGGGACTACCGGGGAACGATGGACCCCAATCTGGTGAAGGACCGGTCCGAGTCTTCGCCAGCGATCACAACCGACCCAGGCCTGGAAGCTGGGCCATCCGCATCTCCTGCAGGAGGGAAGTCGGAGGGGGAGATTTCCCGTTTGCACGAAGCCTCCAATGACGAACTCACTCCTGGTAGGCAGATCCCCTCGCTCGTCGATGAGGTGCTGGCACTCGATGGAGAAAGGCCTGTCCAGCAGTCGGACCCGTCCGGCCGATTGTCCGTCACCCGGTATCCTGAGTGGGACTGGATGATTCAGGACTATCGGCACCATTGGACCAGGGTGCTCGAACGCGAAGCAGAAGAACACCCATCAGACTTTGTCGAGCAGATCCTTGCGACCCACAGTCAAGCCATGACATTACTTCGTCGATACTTCGAAAGTATCTTCCCCACCGGCTACAGAAGAATGGCCGGACAACTTGAGGGCGACGACATCGATATTGATGCGGCCGTGCGGCGCGTGACCGACATGCGGGCCGGCGCAGAGCCATCGGACCGGATTTACATCAAAGGCGAGAAGCATGAGCGGGAAGTGGCGGCGGCCTGTCTGGTCGACATCAGCGGGTCTACCAGCCGCCGGGTGGCGAACGGCCGCCGGGTCATCGACATCGAAAAGGAAGGGTTGGTCTTGTTGTGCGAAGCCCTCGAAGCAATCGGAGACCAGTTTGCGATGTACGCCTATTCGGGGCAAGGACGGAACCATGTGGATTTCATCGTCGTGAAGGATTTCGACGATCCGATCGGCGGGAGGGCCGCCCGCAAACTTGGGGGAGTGGCGCCATTGCACCAGAATCGCGATGGTGCGGCGATCCGTCACGCCACACAAAAACTTCTGGCTCGGCAGGTGAAGACTCGACTGCTGGTTTTGATCAGCGACGGTCGGCCGTTGGATGACGGATATCAAGACGATTATTCCCTGGAAGATACCAAAATGGCTCTGCGCGAAGCGCGGATGAAGGGAGTCGAACCGTTCTGCATCACGATCGATCGCGATGCCGATCACTATGTGCGTAGAATGTATGGAGATGTTCGATACATGGTGATTGATTGTATCGAGGGGTTGCCCGAGAAGCTCCCGCGGATTTACCATCGGCTGACAGCCTAAGGGACCGTACGGCGCGATGTGTGAGTGTTGAATGATGAATTATCGACCTCGGAATGACCATCGTGCTATTGGCATCAAACCGGTAATTCAACATTCAGAATTCAACATCCAGAATTTGGAAAGAGTATGAGTGAACAACGTGAGCGACAGGCGGTGCCGCCCTGGTTGTATAAGTTATTTACGGGTCATCAATATCCGTACGTGCGCAGGCAGGCGAAATTCGCCAACCGCGATATCAAACCGGGAGAGGAACGACCTGAACCGAGCAAGCAGGAAATCGACAACAAGTTCTGGGAAATCTTCCCAAACTGTTCGGCCAAGATCCTTCAGGAAGTAAAGTCCGGGATGATCGTCACCTTTATCGAGCTCGGGGAGTATGCGCCCGGAACGTACCAGGCGCTGGTCGACAAACCCGAAGAGTTTTTGGCGGACAGGTATGGGAAGAAAAAGATCAAGGTCAATTTCTATGATGGCGACAACTTTGTGTGTACCATCAATTTCAAAGTGGCAGGCTGGACTGAGCATGAACACTCATAGGTAGTTCTAAGTTCCAAGTCATGAGTGCTGAGTTTGGAGCAAGAACTGCAGTGGCTATCACTCAAATCTCATCACTCATAACGTAGGACTCAGGACTCAGAACTGTTACCGGAGGCGACATGAGAAGACCCAAGATCACCGTTGTGGGCGCAGGCAATGTCGGAGGGACGGCTGCGCAACGATTGGCGGAAAAAGATCGGTACGATGTGGTCCTCGTGGACATTGTGCCTGGCATTCCACAGGGTAAGGCCCTCGATCTGACACAGGCCGGACCCGTGTGCGGGTACAGCACGCGGGTGGTTGGAACAAACGGATATGACGAAACTGTCGGGTCGGCCGTTGCCATCATCACTTCCGGAATACCACGCAAGCCGGGAATGAGCCGTGACGAACTGCTCGCAACCAATGCCAAGATCGTTCAGGACGTGGTGAAGGAAATTGTCTCGCGATCGCCTGACGTGATTCTGCTTCTCGTCACGAACCCACTCGATGCTATGGTTCATGTCGCGCTTCAGGCCAGCAGGCTTCCGAAGTCGAGGGTGTTAGGCATGGCGGGTGTTCTAGATACCGCTCGGCTCCGGTCGTTCGTCGCAGAAGAACTTGGAGTCTCCGGGACCACGATCGAGGCGATGGTCTTGGGAGGACACGGCGATACTATGGTGCCGTTGCTGCGTCACACGACGGTGGGTGGCAGGCCGATAGCTGAACGGCTGTCCAAGGAGCGCATGGATGCTCTCATCAAGCGAACACAAGACGGCGGGGCTGAAATCGTCGGCCTGCTGAAATCGGGAAGTGCGTTTTACGCGCCATCAGCCTCGGTCGTGGATATGGTCGAAGCGATCATGAAGGACGAAAAGCGCGTGGTCCCATGCGCGGTGCTGTGTGAGGGCGAATACGGCCTGCAGAATGTCATCGTGGGCGTTCCCGCGAGGCTCGGCCGGGGCGGTGCAGAGGGTATCGTCGAGTATGATCTATCCGCTGACGAGCGCTCGGCATTGCAAACATCGGCGGGAGCGGTGCGTGAATTGTGTGCCAATGTCGATCGTCTCCTGCCACGTTAGTCCAAAGCCGGCCTTCCCTTCCTTGACAAGTTCGCGTAGGCTGCAGTAGACCATGACACTTAGCAATTCACTGAGAAGGTGAGGGAACTATGAAATTTCTAGAGAATCCGTCCCAGACGATGTGGGTAGGGTTTGGCTTGGCAATCGTACTTATCCTGTTGTATCTGGGAATAGCTGGAATCGCCGCAGGCGAAGCGGACTGGTTTGGGTTGGTGGTTCGATGGATTCACTTGCTGGCAGGTATTACGTGGATCGGGTTGTTGTATTTCTTCAATCTCATCAATGCCGCCTTCCTGAAGAGCCTCGACGGTCCGACAAAAAACATCGTCATCCCGAAGCTCATGCCCTCGGCGTTGAACTGGTTCCGCCACGGGGCGACGGTCACCGTGCTCGCCGGCATTGTCCTGTACTTCCATTTGTATTCAAAAGGGGGAACGGGCGCCATCGCATTGGGTATTGGAGGTCTCCTGGGCATCATCATGATGGCCAACGTGCATGGGGTCATTTGGCCCAACCAAAAAAAGATTATCGCGGCCGTCTCTCAAGCTGCGGCTGGAGGGGCGCCGCCTCCTGCCGAGATGGCGCAATGGGGCAAAACCGCTCTCATGGCTTCACGCATCAATTTCATGCTCTCAATTCCCATGCTGCTGTTCATGGGGGCAGGCAGCCACTTCAAGTAGATCTTGTAGGAAGGATCGGGGCTGGACAGCGGTCCCGATCTTTCCTTCTACTTCATGTGGTTCGCTCCATACTGGAAGTTCCCTTTAGACCACCTCCATCCTGGGTCATATGGTCCTAAACGGTTGAGATTCAGGCCTAATCTCGTGAAGCTGGCTTGACGATCGATAGGGGGGGCCTTATAGTACCGGTGTCATGTTCCAGAGTCTCTCGTAAAGGGCACTATGGCCATCGCAGCCGAACCAAGAGTTCTGCAGACGCTCGAAGGAGCACCCTGGGAGATTGACCCATACCTCCGCTCCGGAGGCTATGATGCTTGGCGAAAGTGCTTAAAAGATCTGACCCCAGATGACATCGTGGAAGAAATCAAGCGCGCAGGCCTTCGCGGCCGAGGGGGCGCCGGATTTCCCACCGGCACCAAGTGGGATAAGGTGCTGCATCACCGGGTCAAAGAACGGTATTTTGTCTGCAATGCAGGGGAGCATGAGCCGGGAACCTTCAAAGATCGACACCTGCTGAAACTTGTCCCGCATCAATTGATCGAGGGCTGCCTCATCGCTTCTTTCACGGTAGGAGCTAAAGCATCGTTCATCTACGTCAACCACGAATACACGGAAGAAGAAGCCAACCTCAGAAAAGCCATTGCTCAGGCGAGGGAGCGAGGGTTGCTCGGCAAGAATATTCTGGGAATGGGTAGGGATCTCGACCTCGAAGTGTTCTCGGGACACGGGAGTTATGTGGCGGGAGAGGAAACCGCCATGTTGGAGTCCATGCAGGGACGGCCGGCAATGCCACGGCAAAAGCCGCCCTTTTATCCTACGGACTTCGGATTGTATGGCAAACCGACACTTGTCAATAACGTGGAAACGTTATGCAACATTCCCCGCATTCTTAACAAAGGGGCGGCCTGGTTTGGAGAAGTTGGTACTGAAAAGTGTCCGGGAACCATGCTGTTCTCACTCAGCGGCGCCGTCGCTCGGCCCGGTGTGTACGAGATGCCGATGGGCATTACCATTCGAGATCTGGTCGACAAATGCGGAGGCGGGGTCCCGAACGGGCGCGGCATCAAGGCGGTATTTCCCGGAGGACCGGCCTTCTCCATGGTCACGGCGGATCAATTGGACTTGCCCATGGATTTCGACTCGCTCAAGAAAGCAGGAACAGGCTTGGGGTCTGCCGGCGTCATCGTCGTCGATGATGCGACCTGCATGGTGGCCCAGACGCTCAAGTTCTCCAGTTTCTTTAAGGCGGAGAGCTGCGGCCAATGCCCACCGTGCCGGATGGGAACCATCAACCTGGCGATGCTGGTTGATAAGATCGAGCGGGGAGAGGGTACGCAAAAAGATCTGGACACGTTGTTACAGGTGTGTGGATTCGTCAAAGGCACGGGGTATTGCACCCTTGTGACCGGAGCCGCCGTCCTGGTGCAAAGCAGCCTTCGATTGTTCCGGCACGAATTTGAAGAACATATTCGCCTGCAACGATGTCCGTACAACCCGGTCCCGGCCGTCGCAGGCGTTCCCGCGTAAAGGTGAACAGGATGCCACGCGTCACGTTTGTGCATTCTCAAGGCAAGAGTGGGGAAGTCGAAGCCAACGTGACCTTGCTGGAAGCGTCGAAGGCTTTGGGGTTTTCCTTGAATCATGACTGCGGGGGTAATGCGTCGTGCACGACCTGTCGGGTGGAAGTTCAGGTGGGCGAAGACAATCTTTCGGAAATCGATTTTGAGGAGCAGGACCTGCTCGACCGTGAGGCGCTGTCAGAACGCTGGCATCGTCTCGGGTGTCAGGCCCGCGTGCTCGGTGATATCATTGTTCGGGTGCCGGAGGCCAAATGGACGGCGCCCACGACGGCCGGTGCCATGTCCGATTCGGTAAATAATGGCGCTGGTCTTTCTTAGGATCGCGTAGGGGTGGTACACTTACGCGAATTGTATCGATCGTGCCAATACATGTAGCCTAAATGGAAGGAGAGGATTTATGGTAACGATTTCAGCGATAGCCGAGCAGAAGATACGAGAGCTGATGACGGAAGAGAAGGAGGTTGTGGGCCTCCGGATTTATGTCCGTGGCGGAGGGTGTCACGGATATCAGTACGGAATGGCGTTTGAATCGAAGATGGCGGACGATGACACCGTCATCGAAAAGGACGACGTCAAGGTGATCATGGATTCTCAGAGCGCGCCGTTGCTTCAAGGCGCGGAAGTGGATTATGTGGATAGCCTCCAGGGGTCCGGATTTTCCATTAAGAACCCACAAGCCAAGACGACATGCGGCTGCGGCAGCTCGTTTAGCGCCTAAGCGTGGCAACGCCAGGCGTCAGGCCAGGCAGATTTGACATAAGAAGCCGGGATCGCTTTTCAATGAGTGGTCCCGGCTCATTTGTTCCAGGAGGATTCGGTTATGGCATCGGCCAGCGTGACACGCCGCTATCGGTTCTGCGCGGCCCATCGACTGCATTCCGACCTTCTAACACCAGAAGAAAACTGCACGGTATTCGGCAAGTGCAACAATCCGAACGGGCATGGTCACAATTATGTGGTGTTCGTCACGGTGAGTAGCGGGAATGATGGCCAGCAGGCCGGCATTACGGACATTGACAGTCTGGACGCGATTGTGACCGACACGATCGTCAAGCGGTTCGATCATCGAGATCTGAATCAGGATCCGCTGTTTACCGATCAGACCACCACGGGGGAGAATCTGGTGGTTGTCATGTGGAATCTCTTGCAACGACGTTTGTCGACTGCACGGCTGGAAAAAGTGGGGATCATCGAGACCCGGGATAACTATTTCGAATATGCCGGCGCTGGTCGGCTTCGACTGTCCTCTGATGAGGTGAATCGTGGCTAAAGACACGAGCCGGTCAGGAGTCGCGCGGAACCGGTCCGTCGCGGGCAACGGTCGGCCCGAAGATATCGATGGCCTTTCCTCGTTGGTCAACAAGATCCTTGTCGATCTTGGAGAAGACCCCGGTCGGAACGGCCTCCTGAAAACGCCGGAGCGTGTGGCTAAAGCGCTGCGGTTCATGACGCAAGGCTATAGGCAGGATATCGATCAGTTGCTCAACGGCGCGATGTTTCCGATCGAGTACGATGAGATGGTGATCGTGAAGGACATCGATTTTTTCAGCCTGTGCGAGCACCATCTGCTCCCCTTTTTCGGCAAGTGTCACGTCGGCTATCTGCCGAACAAGAAAGTGGTCGGCTTGAGCAAGATTCCCCGTGTCGTCGATGCGTTCAGTCGCCGCCTGCAAGTACAGGAGCGTCTGACCACTCAGATCGCGGAAACCCTAAAAAAGAAACTGAATGCGCACGGGGTGGCGGTTGTGATGGAGGCGCGGCACCTCTGCATGATGATGCGGGGGGTGGAAAAGCAGAATACGATCGCGGTCAGTAGTTCGATGTTAGGGGCCTTCCGAACGCAACAGCAAACCCGCGAAGAGTTTTTGAAGCTCATTCGCTGAAGCGTTGTTCCAGTCATCAGTCACTCTTCCCAGCCGCTTGCCTTCTAGAGTAGTCCATCAGCAAATTGTTCCACCTCATGATTGAACAGATCGGGTTGCTCGAAGTTGCATATGTGTCCTGCACCGGGAATGATGGAGAGTCTTGCTCCGGGGATTCCCTGTGCCATAAGCCTGGCTTCTGATGGCGGAGTGGTCCCGTCCTCTTCCCCGACGATGACCAGCGTGGGACACGTGATGAGTGGAAGCAGGGACATCGAGTCAGGCCGTTCCGCCATGGCCATAGAATCGACGACGATCCCGCTGACTTCGCATGTTTCGATCATGTGCCTGACTTGCCTGACGATCCCGGGCCGTTCCGCCATCGATGTGGATCCGAGGAGTTTGGGCAGCATGATCTCCGCTACTGCCCCCGCTCCTTTCCGATAGGCTGTTTGCGCGAGATTGAATCGGCCGGCGCGGGTGTCGGCGCTATCGGCTGCGGCTCGGGTATCGGCCAACACCAACGCCCGCACGCGACGGGCGTATTCTCTGTAAAATGCGAAGCTCACATATCCTCCCATGGAGAGTCCGATGAGGACAGCCTGCTGAATCGCAAGATGATCAAGCAGACCATTGACATCGCCGGCGTACTGCTCCAGGGAGGAATGCCAAAGAGGCGCATCCGACTCCCCATGACCGCGAAGATCGACCGTGACGACGCGAAACCGTCGTGACAGGCGGGCTTCTTGCGGCGCCCACATTGTTCGGTTCAAAGGAAACGCATGCAGGAATACCAGGGGAGTTCCCGCACCATTGTCACTATAGGCAATCCTGGTGCCGTCGATGTTCGCCAGCATCATGTGTTCCTTTCAATTGGGAGTACGTACCACCGTCTCCACTGCCCGTCAAGCGCATCGGTGTTCGGTCGATCGTCGGAAGGCGGATTTGCGGCCTTCCCGTCGGGCGTATAAAATAAACCTTTTGCAGCGAAGTGATCATGGCGCACCGTCGCACGCAGCCACCGGATTTGTTTACGCGGCCTGATGGGCAACCTCCGTCCGCCCCCTTGGCTGAACGGATGCGTCCGAACACGTTCGAAGACTTTGTCGGCCAAGTCGAGATTGTCGGAGTGGACCGTCCCCTCCGCAAAGCAATTGAGTCGGACCAATTATCCTCCGTCATCTTTTGGGGTCCGCCCGGCTCCGGCAAGACCACGCTGGCACACCTCATCGCGCGCCATACGAAATCCCACTTCGTGTCTTTTTCCGCCGTCACGGGGGGGATTCCAGAACTCCGCGACATCATCAAATTGGCCGAACACCGTCTGGTGATGGGACAACGGACCATCCTCTTTGTGGATGAAATTCATCGCTTCAACAAGGCTCAACAGGATGCCTTCTTGCCGCATGTTGAACGCGGGACGATCATTCTTGTCGGTGCGACGACCGAGAATCCATCCTTTGAAGTCATCTCCCCGCTGTTATCCCGGTCCCTCGTGGTCATTCTCCAGCCTCTCTCTCGTGAGGCGCTGGCGCTGATTCTGGATCGAACCCTTTCCGACGAGGTACGGGGACTCGGCCACCTGAAAGTTCGAGTGACAGCCGGCGCGCGGGAGCGACTGACAGGATTCGGGAATGGCGATGCGCGTGCTCTGCTCACGGCTCTGGAGTTCGTTGCGACCCAGGTATCGACGGGGGATGATGGGATCCGCCTGGTCGACGAAGCCGCGCTGGACATCGGGCTCGTAAAAAAGTCGCTGCGATACGACAAGTCCGGCGAAGAGCACTATGATCTGATCTCCGCATTCATTAAGAGCATGCGTGATTCCGATCCAGACGGGGCCCTCTACTGGCTGGCGAGAATGTTGGAGGGAGGAGAGAATCCGAGGTTTATCGCGCGCCGGATGGTCATCTTCGCATCCGAGGATATTGGGAATGCTGACCCGCTCGCCCTGCTCGTCGCCAATGCGGTGGCCCAAGCCGTGGAGTTTGTCGGGTTGCCTGAGGCTCAGATCAATCTTGCTCAGGGCACGACGTATCTTGCTTCACGTCCCAAGGACAATGCCTCATATATCGGGTTATTGGAGGCGTTACAGGACGCCAAGGAGTTCGGGAATCTGGGGGTTCCTCTCCACCTGAGGAATGCCGTCACGTCTCTCATGCGTGATCTTGGGTATGGGAAGGGCTACCGATATGTGCACGACGAGCCTGCGGCCAAGACTAGTCAAACACACCTGCCGGAATCTCTTCGGAGCAAGCGGTATTTTCGGCCCAAAAACCGCTGAAATTATCTGTAGAAAGGGTATGGACAAAGTTTTGTAAACGGTTATACTTAGGACGAGGAGTGCCAGATGATGGGGAAAGCCGGTTCGGTTGAGAATCCCAGCGACAGACGCAAGTATGTCCGGGCGACCCTGGTCGGATCAGCGCTGGTGTCTCCCAAGAGCGGGACCAAAGCGTTCACCGCCGTCCTCGATAATGTCAACAAGATCGGTGCCGGCCTCCGCGCTAAAGAGAAGCCTCCCGCGAATGAAAAGGTCACCGTCTCGTTAGCGTTCCTCGATCCAGACCGGGTCGAGCAGCAGGAAAAGCTTTCGGGTACCGTCGCGTGGGCGAAGCCCTGGGAAAAGGGCTATCTCATCGGTGTGGTGTGGGACGAATTGGTGACGAAGGAAAAGAATCGCTGGCTATACTACTACCTCGAAGAGACCCTGAGGTCCACCGTTTAGTTCCGCACGGTCAGTTTCTGTCTAATCTCCTCCAGTTCCCCTGACAACGATTCCCACCGGGCCGTCATTCGCTCGAGTTCTTTCTTCCATTGGTCCTGTTCTTTTTGTAGTTCATGCCAACGAGCGAAATCCTGGTAGAGCTCCGGATCGGCCAATTCCTGGTCCCGGGACTTTATACGCGTCTCGAGACCTGCGATATCACTTTCCGAACGCGTGACTTGTTTTTCGAGGCGAGCCTGGGTCTTCGTCAGTTCTCGACGATTTCCCTCCGTGGTTTTCGGTTCAGTTTGCGAAAGCATGGCCTTGGTCGGAGCCATGGATTTGCCGGTCGATTTGGAAGACAACTCCTCACTGGTTTCCTTGATCGATTCAAACTCCTGAGCCTTTTTCCACAAATAGTATTCGTAGTCACCGAAATAATTGCGGGCATTTCCCTCGTCGATTTCCACGACGCGCGTCGCAATGCGTGTCAAGAACGTGGGATCATGAGAAATGAACAGGATCGTACCGGGAAAATCCGTGAGGGCGTCGGTCAGCATATCGACGGACGCTGGATCAAGATGGTTCGTCGGCTCGTCGAGCAGGAGCGTATTGGCGGGTTCGACGAGCATCCGCGCCAGGGCTACGCGATTTCGCTCGCCACCGCTCAAGGCCTTGATCGGTTTCTTTTGATCCTGCCCCGAGAACAGAAAGGCTCCGGCAATGCCGCGCAGAAAATTCATCTCCGCCGTCATAGACACTTCGGCCAGCGATTCGAGAATCGAATGTTCCGGGTTGAGCGACTCTGCCTGGTGCTGGGCAAAATAATGCAGTGTGACCCCATGACCGACCACCCGATGCCCCTTCTCGAACGGTAACACCCCGGCAAGCATCTTGAGCAACGTAGATTTTCCGGCCCCATTCTCGCCAACGAGCGCGATCCGTTGGCCTCGTTCCACTGAAAAATCGAGCGACCGATAGATGACCTTCTCGCCATAGCTCTTCGCCACGTCCCGCAACTCAAGGACCTGGCGCCCGCTGGTAGAGGGCAGGGGAAATTTGAACCGCACGCGCCTGGTATCACGCTGTCGCTCGATTAGTTTGACTTTCTCCAGTTGCTTGATGCGGGATTGGACTTGGCTGGCCTTGTTGGCTTGGTACCGGAAGCGGTCGATAAACTTCTGGACTCGCGCGACCTCTTTCGATTGGCGGTTGGCGGCGGCTTCTACTTGCGCGTCACGGGCGGCGCGCAACTCCTGAAACTTCGTGTAATTGCCACGAAATTCCTGAATCGTCCGGTCACGAATCTCCCAGACATGAGTGGCAATCCGGTCGAGGAAACGGGTGTCGTGACTGATCACAAGCAGGGTCAACCGGGAGTTCAGGAGAAAGGTTTCGAACCAGGCCTGCGTCGGCTTGTCGAGGTGGTTCGTCGGCTCATCGAGCATGAGCACGTCCGGCTCGGTCAGCAACAAATGCGCGAGTGCGACCCGCATCCGATAGCCGCCGGAGAGATTCTCAATGGGTCGGGAGAAATCTCCCTCAGTGAAACCGAGCCCCATAAGAATGCGCTTCGCCTCGTGTTCGGGATATTGGTCGCGATGGGCGGCATCCAGAACCGTCTTGCCGGAAATCGTTTCCAGTTCTTGCGGGAGATAACCGATTCGGAGCCGAGGGCGTTTGCGGATCGATCCCTCGTCCGGCGCATCCTCGCCGAGGATCATCCGGAATAAAGTCGTCTTGCCGACGCCATTCGGACCGACCAAACCCACACGGGTTCCAGGTCGAAGATGTGCGGACGTCTCTTGTAAGAGAACCTTCGTGGCGAACTGTTTGGTGACCGATTCGATCTGCAACATGAATGGTTTCGTGAAGCGTAGAACGCTAGATGTTACGTGAGAGCCAAGAAGAAGAGCCGGCTAGGAGTCTGCTCTAATCACGTCACGCCTGACAAAGCAGGTTTGGTGGAGCTGGCCGGGATTGAACCGGCGACCTCGTGAATGCCATTCACGCGCGCTCCCAACTGCGCCACAGCCCCACAGGACAATTGAGTTGTGAATTTGAGATTGAGGCCTTCTGAAGACCGCAGCGCATGCTATCATGCGATCTTTTGAGCAGTCAAGGAAAGGGAAGAGAGGCGACGCCGGTCGTCTGATCATGGGTCAAGCACCCGATGCTTGACAAACCCATGAGGTGATCCTACCATGATGCGCTTGCAGCTCTGGTCTTTAACAAAAAGGACCAGAGCTATTTTTTTCAACGGCGCGGGTCAGACCGACCATGGGGAATCTGGTCATAATCGGAACGCAGTGGGGGGATGAAGGCAAGGGGAAAATCGTCGATATCCTTGCCCGTGATGCCGATGTCGTCGTCCGGTATCAAGGCGGTTCCAACGCCGGACATACGGTGATCAACTCACGGGATACCTTTATTTTCCATCTGATCCCATCAGGGGTTCTCTATCGAGGAACCTTGTGCATCATCGGAAACGGAGTGGTGGTGGATCCTGGGTCCCTCATTGAAGAGATGGACCATCTGCACCACAAGGGCATCCACATCGGT
Organism: Nitrospiraceae bacterium; assembly: GCA_040510255.1. Lineage (GTDB taxonomy): Bacteria > Nitrospirota > Nitrospiria > Nitrospirales > Nitrospiraceae > DASSBQ01. The sequence goes on from JBEVJJ010000121.1 coordinate 12,530, forward strand.
AAGAATTTTGCCGTCAGCGACCGGGCGCATCTCATCTTGCCGTATCACAAGGCGATCGATAAGGCTGCAGAACAATCCAAAGGAGTGCGCCGCATCGGGACAACCGGACGCGGCATCGGCCCGTCTTACGGGGACAAGATGGCGCGCATCGGGATTCGAATGGGTGATCTCCTGAATCCCGCACTGTTCAGGCAGAAACTGGAAGAGAATCTGGTGGAGATGAACTGGCTGCTCGAACAACTCCACAAGGTGGAAGTCTTTCAAGTGGAAAAAGTGTTTGCCCAGTACATGGGCTATGCCGATCGCCTGAAAAGCTACATCGTCGATACGAGCACCATGCTGAATAAGGCCGTGGATGCCGGAAAGACCGTCTTGTTTGAAGGAGCGCAAGGCACTCACCTTGATGTGGACTTTGGGACATATCCCTACGTCACCTCGTCGAGCGCGGCTGCAGGTGGCGCCTGCACGGGGACGGGAATTGGCCCCACGAAGATCGACGCGGTCCTGGGCATCGCCAAAGCATATACGACCCGCGTCGGCAGTGGACCGTTCCCCACGGAGTTGACGGATGAGATCGGCGGCGGCTTGCAGGAGCGTGGCAAGGAATTTGGTGCGACCACGGGCCGGCCACGGAGGTGTGGATGGTTCGACGGCGTGCTGGTGCGCCATGCCACCCGTGTGAATGGATTAGCGTCACTGGCGGTAACGAAATTGGATGTGCTCGATGGATGCAAGGAGCTGAAGCTCTGCAGCGGCTATCGCTACAACGGCAAACGGTACCGGGACATGCCCTCCGACCTTGAGCTCTTGAATGGATGTGAACCGATCTATGAGCGGATGCGGGGCTGGAATACCCCGACGACCGGCGTAACCAGGTATCAGAAGTTACCCTCTGAAGCGAAGCGCTATCTCAATCGTGTGGAAGAACTTGCGGAGTGCCGAATCGATATGATCTCGACCGGTTCTAAACGAGATGAGACCATCATCCTGCGCAATCCGCTCCTGTCCCGCCGGCGCAACAAATAAAAATCCTCAATGGTCAATCGTTGTTCGTCGGTGGTAAGATCCCCATCTGCGCCGCGGTTTGAGGGATCGAAGAGGGGGAGTGTTCCAGAAGGCCTCTGTTCTCACCTGCTCAACGCCTTGCACGCGCCTCCGGCCGAGACTGCAGAAGCGCAGGACTGAGGCGTGCTCTTTTTCGGGATGTTGAGGTCCTAAAGGGATGCGAGAACGAAGTTGGAGACGGTTTTCAGCACCGTGAAGAGCTCGGGTTACCGTACCGAGACAGGCCAGACAGAAGGCCCTCGTGGCTGCTCGCAAGTGAGGACGACGGAGGCGTATTCGCAGCCATCCATCGAGGAGGCCGAGCGAGAATGGCTGTGCTGGTCGAGAGGAATCGGCTGCTGTAGTGGGGAACTCTAGCAAATCCAAGCTCAGGTGAGCCGGTAGCTCAGTCGGTAGAGCATCGCCCTTTTAAGGCGAGGGTCCTGGGTTCGAGTCCCAGCCGGCTCACCAGTGTTTTCAAAGACTTGCACCGTTCCCGCCACAGCGGCTTTGGGTTCATAGGACAATCCATAGGACAATGGAAAGCCTTTTTCGAGGGTTTCTACTGCCATCCGTAGCTTCCGATCCCACTCCGGCCCTCCGTGAGAGTAGTGTGCGGTCATTCCTGGCATTCGATGACCAAGCAATGCTTGGCGGACTTCATAATCGATCCCCAGACGTTGCAATCTCGTCGTAAAGGTGTGGCGTAGGTCATGAAAGTGGAGATCGTGGATTCCGACTCGTCGGCAAGTTTCCGCCCAATACTGCTTAAACGCCCTCTGGTGTTTTTCGGGATTGCGTATGTCCTTTTCTTGGTCTGGAGTGGGATTCAGCTTCTCGGGTAAAATCCCGAGATGCGGCTACCAATCACGATCGTTGGTGGCGAGGGGTACAGCGGGCTGTTGGTTGAGTACTTGTCCCTGTTATGCCACATCAGCCCAACGACAAACAGTGGGCGCGCCGTAATTCCCTCGAACGTCACTAAACCTGATCGTCGCGCGATTGAACTTGAATCGCCAAAGAACGCCCATTGCGGCGACAGCGCATACCGGGCGCCTGCGATCAGGTTAAATCCAGAACTGAGATGGGTATTCGATTGTCCATCCTTGGAACTGTTGGCAAAGAATAATCCGTAGCCCATCCCGCCATACACGCTCCCCCTTCATCTCCCTTCCACCCAATGCCTAACACACGGGTCCTCTGTAGGCCCTCATAGACGCATGAGTGCGGCGCAAGGCTATCCCCCAGACCGACGACGAGTGTAAGACGCACATAGCGCGTACCTTAGCGGTCAATACCGTACCCACTCCTCTCATATGCAAGCCCGCAAAAATAGCTAAAAAGTGAGCAATTATGACCCCATTGCATCGTGTCCTTGCCTCATACTGTAGAAGTCGTACAAGGGGTTTGAGGTTTCAGGCACGCTGGCCATCCTTTCGCCCGCCTTCCCCTTTTTCCGGCATAATCGTAGGAACGCACTCAAGCGAGAGGGCTTCAGGCTTCATGAGCGCGCACGTCTATGTGGAGGGACTGCCCCCTTCTGCCACGGAAGAGGACCTCACCACCCTGTTCTCCGAGTGTGGCACCGTGCTGTCGGTTCAGATCGCGAGGACAGAGGACGGGAGCTCCCTCGGCATCGCAGAAGTTCAGATGGCGCGGGCCGAAGAAGCGGAGCAGGCTCTTCACGACCTGCACCACTGGAGACTTCACGGCCAGTTGCTTCTGGTCTGTTAGAGGATTCCCAATTCCCAAATGCTGTCCACAATGGGAGCCTGGGAAGGCTAGTCATGCAGGACGACGTTCAACAGGGAGCTGTGCACGTGCAATTCCCCGTTGTAGTCGATGAAGCCTAATTTTCTGAACTTATTCATGAAGAAACTGACGCGGGAGCGAGTCGTCCCGATCATCTCGGCGAGCGTCTCCTGACTAATCTTTGCCATGACCGTCTCCGCCTTGTCCTCCTTCCCGAAATGCGCCATCAACAGCAGCAGTC
>JBEVJJ010000122.1:0-5397 GCA_040510255.1 Nitrospiraceae bacterium
CTCCTGATCAAAAGGTCTGGATGGACAAGATGATCAAGGAAGGGAAAATTGCGATACCTCCAGGCGGAACGCTGGAAAAGGGCTCGCTGTACTCAATGTTTATCCGCATGCTCCTGCCCAATGCGATGGAAGAGCAAAAAAGACAGGAAGCACTAGAAGCAGACGACGAGGACGACGAATAGGAAGCTGTTGAAAACGTTGCATCTCACCCGCCCGACCCTGGCGCGCCGAAAACGCGCCTTTGCTCAAGGCTTCGTTCTCGCTTCGCTCAGAAGCTCAACGTACCAGAAAATGTGCGCCTCGCCCCTTCGCTAGCTGCGGCCTTGCTGCACAACTGTTTTGATCGGCCTCGATGGTATCGAATCAGCCCACCCTGTATCTGACCTAATACAACGCTATTGTGAGACTATAAACTCTTGAATGCTACGCGGGCGGCCTTGATGGTTCGCTCGATATCGGTTGAGCTATGAGCGGTGGAGAGAAATGCCGCTTCGAACTGCGAAGGGGCCAGATAAACACCTTGTTCCAGCATCTGGTGGAAGAACTGACCGTAGCGCTTCGTGTCCGAACGCTTCGCGCTGTTCCAGTCGACGACGGGATCGGACGTAAAGAATGCCGTCAACATTGAGCCGACCCTGTGTTGGATGATCGGGATGCCGGCCCGTTTTGCTTCCTTTCCGATTCCCTCCGCGACTGCGGCTGAGCGTTCCTCAAGATGTTTGTACAGATGTTTTGCGCGCAATTGCTTGAGCGTGGACAAACCTGCCGTCACGGCCAGCGGATTGCCCGACAATGTCCCGGCTTGGTACACCGGCCCTGCCGGAGCGATCAGATCCATAATCTCTGTGCGCCCGCCGTACGCGCCGACCGGCAATCCTCCACCGATAATCTTCCCCAAGACGGTCAGATCGGGCGTGATCCCGTACAGGGCCTGCGCTCCGCCGTAATCGACGCGAAAGCCGGAAATGACTTCGTCGAAGATGAGCAGGCTGTCGTTCTCGAGTGTTAATTGGCGAAGGGCTGGGAGAAAATCGTGAGCGGGAGGCACCACTCCCATATTGCCGGCGATCGGTTCCACGATCACGCAGGCGATCTGTTTTCCCCGTTCCCGCATAAGCCGTTGAACGGTGCGAATGTCGTTGTAAGGAGCGGTGAAGGTATGTTTGGCAAAGTCGGCCGGCACGCCGAGCGAATCGGGGATCCCGAGTGTCATCATCCCTGATCCGGCTTTCGCAAGCAGGTAGTCGCTGTGGCCGTGATAGCAGCCTTCGAATTTCAGAATACCGTCCCGTTTGGTAAAGCCCCGCGCGACCCTGATTGCGCTCATCACGGCTTCCGTCCCTGAGCTGACCAGACGGATCTTTTCCATGGATGGCACTGCCGCACGGATGTGGCGAGCCAATTCGACTTCAAGTTCCGTGGGAGCGCCATAACTGGTGCCCTGTCCGGCAGCCTTCTTGATCGCACCGATCACGGGGGCCGAGGCATGACCGAGAATCATCGGTCCCCAGGAGAGCACATAATCAATGTACGTATTTCCATCCAGGTCGTATAGTTTCGAGCCCTTGGCCCGCTGAATAAACCGGGGATGGCCACCCACGGATCGGAATGCGCGCACCGGGCTGTTGACCCCTCCTGGGATGAGTTGCTGCGCTTCCTCGAAGAGCTTGATAGATCGGGTGATTTTCATAACGGCGGGGCACCCTAACATGCGGAAATTGAGGGGTCAAGAAAGAGACTCGGCATCTGAATTTACCGCGAATTGCCTCACGTGGGGTCAAAAAGTGTATAAAGTGTATAAATGGATACGCTGTTTCTCTGAATTGATACAGTTCTGATGGCTGTGAGCAAAACGAACCTTCGTTTTATCAGGAACTTCATGCGCGGACTCGTGATCAGCGGATGCGGCCTGACACTTGCGTACGATGATACCGGGCTCATGACGGCGGTTGGTTATCCACAGTTAGAGGAAAAAGAATGAAGGTCGTATGTTCCTGGTGCCGGAAAGAGGGTAGAGCCGAATTCGTCGGCGAAAAAGCGCCGTTAGACGATGCGCGGGAAACACACGGGATTTGTGTTCTGCATCGCGATCAGATCCGTCAACGCTGGCACGCCTCGATTCAGGCCAGACACACTACGGCCGCCTCGACGTTTGCGCTATTTCGGTGGACCGGGCTGCTCAATTTCACCAAGAAAATCCGCTCGTAACTAGCGCCTGCCCTATTCTCAACTTCACCCTAAAGACTTCGTTTGCTGCGGGATGGCCGGGGAGCGGATGCGGCCGCTTGCGGCAATCCCCAGTGCGTGCGTTTGGATTTGTTGCGCTCGGATACAGCCAGGACACTATGGAAGGGTCTGGCTCGCTTGGCTGCCTGTCCAGATGCCCAGGCCTCACCCGCGTCGTTCAGCACTTCCAGAAACGTCGCGAATTCCTCTTCATCGTCGGGAAGGATCAGCTCTGCGTCCGTGAAGAGCAGCACGTAGCCTTTCGCCGGCAACCAATCTAAATCCGCCAAACATTCTTCGAGGGCATCCCAGTTGTGACCGAAGTAGTCCGGAAACTCCAAGGTTTCGGCAAGTTCGGCGAAAAGCCCCGTGACGCTTCGGCACTTTCCGCCGCGCACGACTTTAAAGAGAAATCCGTCGGGGACCTTGACCGCCGACTCGGCACGCTGTCCAGCCTTGAGGACGAGAAGAACGCTCCATGGAGGTTTGATCGATTGAAGATGAGTCGCGAGGGACAGTTGTGAGTCGTGAGCGGCCATGGCAGTTCAATTCAACGGAAAGAACGTGCGGTAATGGTCATCCGTGTAATAGGCCTTGCCGGTATCTTGCTCGATGACTAGCCGCTCCGAATCGCGCGAGCGGCCGGGAACCTTTCGGTTGACGTCGTATTCCTTGTAGCGGCCGCGTGGCAGCCGGCGTTCCCGATTCTGAAAGACCTTACCGCCGACGTACCCGGCCAGCGGTTCTCCATTCCGCCGCTGGAGCGTCTCCAGCAGTGCATAGGCCTTTGCCGGCGCCGTACGTTCGATCGCCGTCCCCGGCCCGGCTGCCTGTTCTTCCGACAGTGTCGGCGCAGAAGCCTCGGTCTCTGCCGCCGCCAACTCGATAGTGTGCGCCCGACTCTCCAAAGGACCGGCAGTCGATGTGACAGCCCAGAGGATGCAGCACGTCGAAAGAATCGGCAGCCAGTTCACCACACCACGTGACATGTCCATCCACATGTTGGCGACACACGGGAGTACCGGCCCGTCTACGGCGGTAGAGCGGCGAAAACCGTAGCATGCGATCTCAGAACAGGTCAACGCTGACCGATGACGCCCTTGGTGCGACATGCTTTCGCGGAACGCCTTTGGTAGAATGACGTGCCGTGCCACGATGGTTTTTCCCCGCACGCTCTGTGAAGAACCGTCTCAACCCCGACCGATGAGCATCATGCTGTCGTGCAGGTCCATGATTGTTGCTGTGTCGCCGGTCCTCGCGACCATGACCCTGCTGGCGCTGCTGGTGGGCATGGAGGGGGGTGCAATCTGGGCCCACACGGGCGGACTCACCCACTCTCCGGCTGAGATAGTGAAGAAGTATTTTGAGCTCGATCAAAAGGGCGCTAAGCTCGATTCGATGTCCTTTGAGGCGCTGGCGCCCTTTCGGAGTTGGGACACCGAGCCGATATGGGGGAAGGTCATCGTCATTCGGGAATTTTCGGTCGCCGAGCACCATCGGGACTGGGAAGTGGTCAATCGGTTGGAAGTGGTGATTCCCGTCACATTCGAGGTGATCGGTTCCGTGTATCTGGAAACCGCAGGGTTTTTTCCTGAGCCCTCCGTTGAAGAGATCCGTGTCCGCGTCAAATCGATCAAGAATCGGTGGCGAATCATCGAGCCGGTGTTGCCTCCCCATGTCGGACAGAAGCGCATGATCAACTTCGTGAAGGAAGCCTGGGTGAAGGAAACCGAGCCGGCCAAACGGGAGAGCCTGGCGACGCTGCAGAGCGAGCTGCGGAAGGCCAAATAGAGGGCGGAATGGGAAAGATGGCGATTGAATTGTTGATTTTCGATTTGGACGGCACCTTGATCGAATCGAAATGGGATATCGCCGCATCGGTCAATCTTGCGCTGGAAGAGCTGGGGTTGCCGCAGCGGCCGGTAGAGGAAATCTTCGGATTTGTCGGCGATGGGGTCAAGAAGCTGCTTCGGCTGGCGGTCGGAGAACATAACCGGGTGAGTTTCGAGGAGGCGCTCAGCGTCTTTCGCCGGCAGTATCTTGCCCACTGTCTGGATCAGACCGTCTTCTATCCGGGCGTGGAGAAAACGCTCGGCCATTTTGCGGGCAAGCGGAAAGCCGTTGCCACGAACAAGTCGATCGAATATACGAACGTCATTCTCCAAGGACTGGGTCCTCAGCACTTTGAGGTCGTCGTCGGCGGTGACAATGGATTCGGCTTGAAGCCCGAACCCGGCATGTTGCTGCACATCATGGAACGTCTGAACGTCTCGAAAGACCGGACGGTGTTGGTCGGTGACAGCACCAACGATATCAACGGCGGCCACAACGCCGGCATCCGCGTGTGCGCCGTCGGTTACGGCATGGGCAATCGGGAAAAGATGGCTGCATGCCAGCCGGATTGGTTTATTGAACGACCGGAAGAATTGATGGAGATTTTTGAATGAATACCACAGCAAGACAGCGGGCACAGGGCCACAAGACGTTTCCTGCCCATCGGGTGGTGGCGTCGGTCAGCGCTGTTCTCGTCAGCTTCGGCCTCACTCTCAGCCTGAGCGCCGCGGCGCCGTCCGGTCTCGCGGATCGCGTTATCGAGCATAGGCTGGCGAACGGCATGACCATCTTAATGGTGGAGCGGCATCAAGCTCCCGTCGTCTCGATCAACATGACCTTCGGTGTTGGCGGGGTGAACGAACAGGTGGGCCAAACCGGCCTAGCGCATCTCTACGAGCACATGGCATTCAAGGGAACCAGCACCGTCGGGACGAAGGATTACGAGAAGGAAAAGCCGATCCTCGAAGAGCTGCATCGGGTCGGAACCGAGCTCGAGCAACGCCAGCGCGACATTTCCCGGCGGGGCGCGGACATACCGGTCGAGCCGGCTGAACAAGCCGCCATCGAAGGGCTGCAGAAGCGGTTCAAGGAACTTCAAGACCAGGCCGCTCAATATGTCGCAGGCAATGAAATGGCGCTCCTTTATCAGCGTCATGGCGGCGTCGGTCTCAATGCCTCGACCGGAAAGGACCTCACCCGTTATGTCATCAGCTTGCCTTCCAATCGGTTGCCGCTCTGGGCGGCGATCGAATCCGACCGCATGGCCAGTCCGGTGCTTCGCGAGTTTTACAAGGAACGCGGCGTTGTGATGGAGGAGCGTCGGTTGCGGAACGACGA
>JBEVJJ010000123.1:0-33542 GCA_040510255.1 Nitrospiraceae bacterium
TGCTCGGCCTCCAGGATCCGTCGCATGCGTGTGTAGAGACCTGGTTTTGCTGATTCAGGGATGCTGAACGAGAGGCCAGAGCCCAGCGCGAAGAAATCCTTGATATGCACCGTTCCGATCAGGACGGCGACCAGACCTAGCGTCACTTGCACTACTCGGGATAAACCGACGAGCAAAAACACGTTCAGCCAGGCCGTCATGAAGGCGAAATACACTATTCCGCTCATCAGAACGAACGTGCCGGCGATGAGCGCCATCTTGGCCCGATCACGAAGATTCACGAGGAGGGACAAGAGAAACAACAACACCCACATCGCGCAGGGGTTGAAGCCGTCCAACAGTCCGATCAGGACGGTAAATGCCGGGAGCCCGATCTGCCGCACGCTCAAAGGTCCTAGCCAGGGGATCTCGATTCGATCATCCGCAGTCCGAGAGAGGGATGGCGCGGGTTCATCGCAGGCCCGTGATGGGCGGCAGGCGTCCGATGGAGCTGAAAGCGGTCCGTCGGCGTGAGTTTGATCCAAGAGACCGGTGATTCTTGCTCCGGTCGTTGCGGCTCCCCCGTATCCAATGATCAACTCACCGCCCGCATAAAAAGCCGGCACACCGATCGATTGGACCTTGAACCGGCTCCCAAGCTCGGCGAGACGCGACAGCGCGGCTGGATCGGCCGCGACATCCCGCAGCAGAATGCGGAGCGCCGGGCGCTGTTGTTTCAAATCGGCCAGGAACTTTTTCGCGGCGGCGCAGTGAGGGCAGCCTTCCCGAACGAAGACTTCAAGGTCAGGTTGTTGGTCGAGTTCAGAACCAAAACCGCTCGCGATGAGGACACCGGTGCATAAAACGAAGATGAGCCATGCAGAACGGATGCTCAGCTTGATGATTGAAGCCACGTCGAACGCTGAATTATGAATGGTGAATGGCAGAACGTTGAGAAACACTCAGCGCCGCTTGCATCGGATGTGACATCATTCACGTCACCCCCGCACCATCAACACCGAGCAGGGCGCTTTGTGGAGCAGCGTGTGGGACACGCTGCCCAGCAGGAAGCGATCAATGCCGCGTCGGACATGGGAACCGATAACCAACACATCATATGCTTTCGCGATCTTTGCCAGCTCTTCCACTGGATTGCCGATGACGACCTTGGTGGTAATGGACGCGCAGGAGTCGGACAACGAGAGCGCCGTCTGGTTCACCAGTTCGTTGGCATGCTGCTCCGCGATCTCCTCCCATGCTCCGGTCGGCACCATGCTGAAAGTTTCGGCATCGGGGATCGGCTGGATGACTCTCAGCACGGTCACAGCGGCGTGGCGCCGAAACGGATAGCGACGCAGCCAGGCAGTCATGCGACCGGCGTCCTCTTGCTCTTCGACGGCAAGCAGCACGTTTGAGACGGTCTTGGAATCGCGTTTGACGACCAGCGTGGCGCAGGGGGCATGCATGGCGATCCGGTGGGAGACGCTCCCGAGGAACACTTCCGCCATTCTGCCGCGACCCCGCGCTCCGACTGCGATCAAATCGGCCGATAACTTGGCGGCCGTATCCAACACTAAGGTCTCGGGTTTGGCAATCTCGCAAACCTGGGTGACGGAAGAAATATCCTGGGGAAGAATGGCGGCCGTACGGGCCAGGAGCTGGCGCCCCGATTCTTCCATGGCCTGTCTGAACTCGTCGTAGCCTTGCACGTTGCCGGCCTCTGCCACGATGGGATATTGAAACCATCCCAAATCCACCCCATGGACCAAGCTCACTGCCTGCGGCCGATACAGGGTCGTCGCCAGCTGGAGAGCGGCGAAGGCTTCATCGGACCAGTCGACTCCGATCACCATCCGCATAAACCGGCTTTCTTATAGACAACCCGAAGCGTCAAAACAGCGGATGCGGGGCTGTCCCAAACGGCATCATCCTCGGTGATTCGCCCACATTTCCTCGAATGCGCCAGCGCCCGTCTTCGAACATGAAATAGTGAACTTCGTCCGACCAGCTGTCGATAGGGACGCTGAGCCCGCTGGTCTTTGAAATCCCCGAGAGGCTTCCCGTGCAGGTCACCTCGACGATAGCCTTAGATCCGGACGCCACCTTCGTGAATTTCGTCAGGTGGTGGACGGTGGAGATGTCCCGAAATTCGTCAAACAGATCAATCCACACTTTCCGGATGTCGGCCTTCTTGAGGCCATGATAGTCGTATTCCTCCGAATAGAAGGCCATGATGTCGTCGCCGTTCTTGGTTTGCACGGCCTCATCGGCCCAGCGAAATGTATCCAGCACCGCCTGCAAGGTCGCGTTGTCGAGATCGACTTGTGTGCCGGCTGCAAGCTCGGTTGTCGCGGTCCCCTCGCGGGTGGTCAAAAAGACAAGTAGCAGGCCGCAGAGAATCATGCCCCCATGGAACGTGGTCCTGATACGACGCACTCGCTGCATGTGGGCTCCTTTCGATCCAACCTACGCGGCCGGGATTTCGAGCAGAAAGAGCTCGCCTTTCATCTCCGGGTGCAGGTCGCAGTGAAATGCCAGCCTCCCGCTTCGTTCAAGCACAAGCCGGATGACCAAAGTCTTTCCTGGTTCAACATAGAATCCTTCGATGCCCTTCCCATAGGCGGCGAGTCCTTCTCCCTCGCTGCGCAAATACAACTGGGAGAGTGTCGGTGAAGTAAACCCATGCCGGACGATGTCCTGGTTCCGCACGATAATCACGGTCTCGCCGCCTACAGCGACTGGTGTCCGGTGAACGATCTCGAAATCGTAATTGCGGATGATCACCTCGAGTCGTTGCTCATCGGGAATGCTGGCCAAAACTCCGTCGCCTACCACTTGGCCAAGCAGCTGAAAGTAGATCATGGCTGCACTGAACGACACACACAAGGAGCACACTCGCAGTAGCATCGCCGATCATCCTTTCAATCAGAGGCCCGCCGACCGACTGAACGTCTCCTGTGAGGCGAGTTTTCTGTGAGAGACGAGCGTCGCGCGCGAGTTATGAGCGTCTCCATGTCACTCGAATAAAATCCTCGTCCCGATCATAGTGGAATTCGAGCTCGCCGTGGTAAGCATGGTGCAACGCTTCACCGATGCGACGCGGCAGTGCGTGTCCGTAGTGGTTACGACGAGCCCTTCGTGCTGTTCTTCGATGGTCATGACCCGGGACAGGGGATGGTCCGACTTCTCTTTAGCCTCCGTGTTATGAATGACCCCCATCACCTGGGTTTTCTGTTCATCCCTGAATGAACCCTTCAAGGCAAGCAGCCCTTTGGGGTACTTGTCTCGGATGCGGATGCAGGCTGGACAGATGATTTCGTACGCACCTGCCAGTTTGGGCGCCCAGGTCCACCGGCCCTTGTGAAAGAGAGTTCCACATTCCGTGCAGACCGTGGGTTCCTTGAGCTTCCCACGTAGCTTATAGGTGTCATGTTGATATTCCTGAACCGTACGGTCCCGTCGGGCACCGATGCCTAGGGGGTCCTGATGAGCTTGTGTCATGATGGGTCCTCACCTTGTATATATCCCGGATGTGCAATGAAAGGGCTCCGCTTGGTTGCTGCACGCGCCTCCTCAGCCGACTTGAGATAGCGAAGCACGTCGCGATCCTCCACCTGTGTGAAATCTTCATAGAAATCCCCGACGGCATAGAATGGCTCGGGCGTCATCAAGACCACGAGCCTATCTACTTGGCGTCTGACCTCATGGACCGTTTCTTGTGGACCAACCGGAATGGCTCCTACGATATGGCGGGGATTGAGCCGGCGGATGGCTGCAATGGAGGCCAGGAAGGTGGCGCCGGTGGCAAGGCCATCATCGACGAGAATGACTGTACGATCGGTGACCGAGGGCAACGGACGTCCCTGGCGATAGAGGCCTACGCGTCTGGCAATTTCATCCTTGCCGGCACGAGCGGCCTGGTCGAGGTCAAGGGGGGTCAGCGAAAACGAGGCTACCGCCTGCTGATTCCAAAACAGGGCACCGGTTTCGCTGATAGCGCCCAGCGCATATTCGGGATTGCCGGGCGCTCCGATTTTGCGTGTGATCAGCAGGTCGAGCGGCGCATTGAGTATCAGGCTCAGGTGATATCCGACTGCCACGCCACCGCGAGGCAGGGCCAGAATCAGCGTGGACGCGTCATCCCGATAGTCACCCAGATGGGCTGCGAGACGCTCCCCGGCTTCCTCACGATTCCTGAACATGCGGTGCCTTTTCAGCTGCGCCCGCTCGACGCCCCTACATCTTGCCTGTAGCGCGCACGCCGATCAAGAAGATGCCGGCCAGCATCAACAGGGCAGCGAGCCACCATCGGTGATGCGTAGTCGCATCCTGCTGCCAATGGGTGCTCCATGGCATTTCCAAATATCGCGAATGTCGAAACATCCTCGCGTCCTCCCTTTCTGTCCAGCACCTACGAGATCTTCACTTCAATAGTCTTCGGCTTGGCCTTCTCGGACTTGGGCAAACGCACCTGCAGCACGCCATCCTTATACTCGGCGGCGATCTTGGAGCCGTCGGCATCCTCCGGCAGGGTGAAGCTGCGCATGAACCTCCCATAAGCTCTCTCGATACGATGGTACTTCTTACCCTTCTCCTCTTTCTCATACTTCCGTTCGCCGGAGATACCGACGACATTGTCCTGCACCGAGATCTTCACATCATCTTTTTTGACGTCAGGAAGGTCCGCCTTGATGACATATTCCTTGTCATCTTCACTGATATCGACCACCGGCGCCCATTCGGCGACAGTCATCGCCTCCTTTCCTAGCTCAGACTTGACCGGAGGCCGCCCCCAGAGAGTGGTGAGCCGTTTCTCCATTTCCTCGAGTTCCTTCCATGGGTTCCATTGTGCTGGATCCCAGCGTATTAGTCCTGCCATGGCCTTCCTCCTTATTGAATGATGAATGGGTGAGATTTCAATCGGCACTCCTCCTTGGCAGCTCAGGATTGAAATGTCCCTTATCTGATCACGACATTGTCTTGTGCATCTACGGTGCCAGCCACGACGATACTATCTGTCGTCGTGAGGCTTGAAAGCCCGCAGACTTGCAGAGAAGTTGCGGTGCGGTGGGGAGTGAGGCTCCGTCTTACTGAGGCGTAACGGGACAGAGAACAATCACAAAGCTGTTGCCTATCACCTCATTGATTTCCAATCGATAACTGAAAGGAGGAGTGACCGATGTAAGCCTCAATACCCGCGTACAACGCCATAGATAGAGGTAGCTATCGTGATCTAGAGAACGTCGTGGCTTTTCCAAGTGAGACACTCGCTTTGCCGGGCAGCCCCTCCAGACCGCGCTTGGCAACAAGCCGGTTTCATCTATTTCTGTTGTGGCGAGTCGGTACAGTATCCGTTTCGTCGCTGGGGCGAAGCGGGGCACACAGGCTCTCTGCCGGTTTGAACTGCGAGCGCAATGAGGAAGAGCAAAACGCCTGCTGCAACCGAGTGGAATCAAGCTCTTGAGAAAAGCGCGCTACTGGACAGGGGACTACATTGGAACGATCGAACTGAAGGCATTGTGATTGCAGATCTATATATGAGGAACAATGATCGGCAATTCGCATGAGTCGGACCACGACTTGCTGATCCGGGGGTGCAGTTCGTCTCTAACCAAGGAGGAAGTCATGGTATCGCAAAAAAGGGTCACCGTAAGCGCAATAGGAGTAGTGATGGTGATCGGGGCGACATGGTGGGTTGCCGGGCTCTCCACTCCGTGGGTAACACAAGCCGCGGAGCCGGAAATGAAGATCGAAGTGACGATGAAGAATGGCGGTTATGAGGTGAAGGGGCATAGTAGCCCAGGGTCCCTTACTGCTATTGTTCTGCGCAATCAGGACACCATGGCCCATGGATTCAGCTCCAATTTATTCAAGCAGGTGGCTGTCCGAAAAGAAGGTGATGTGATCGAGATAACCGGACACGGCGTGAAATCCTATCACGTGCTGCCCGGAAAGACGGGAACCCTCTATTTCACCAGGGGGCACAGCGAAGGACGGGAGACCCAGCAGTATCCTTTCTGGTGTGATATGCACCCTCACATGAAAGGGGAATTCTTGGTCGTCGAGACAGCGGGGGAGATCGGCGGCGGTTGAAGCGTCTCTCCATCCGCACTTCGCTTATCCGGGTCGGATCGCTTCTCTTGGCGGTCCGACCCACGGCTTATCTTGATCCCCGACCTCCGGTCAAGCGGCAAAAGCCTTCCGCAGCTCCTTAGATCTCGGCTGTGCAAGCAGGCGGCCAGGCGAGGTGCCGCATCTTGCGTCAGGTCATCACCCAGGTCGATCACCTCGCCGGCGCGATAGTTGTTTGCTTTGATGCGGCGAAGCGTTTCCCCGATCGGCGTGTCGGCAATCCGGAGAGTGAACGTGCGCCGCTCGAGAAGTTCGCAGAGGTGGAACAAGATGCGGAGATAGGTCGCGGCATACTTGGCTGGGCGGCCGTCTTTCTTGTCGAGCATTTTCTTGCGCTGATTGTTGGCATACTGCAGCAAGGCGGCGTTATATGCCTCTTCCGCCGACCAGACCGAGGGGAGCAGGGCTCGCAGTTTCTCCCCCATTCATCCGCAGTTGCGATCGGGGCGACGAAGGTTTCGAGTATCAGTGGATGGCATTGAATAGCCAACTGAAGAAAGTGGCCGATCTCCCACAAGGTCTCGTCGGCCTCTGCCTTCATCATCCTGGTTCCCTGATATTTGAACCCCAACCGGAACAGGTCGACGGTCGGCATGACGAACACGCTGCGGGAATCCTTGTCGCTATCCGGTCCGGCCAGACCGTGCGCATGAGAGCCGGCGAGCACTCGAAGGATGGTATGATCCGCTGGCGGCATCTCAAGGCTCTGACGACAATTGCTCTATGCACCCGTCCAGTGTGCTGTACTTGGGATAGTCCGCCTCGGGAATGTCGACAGCCAGTGCCTGGTGCAGCCCAATGATGAAGTTCAGAAAATCCATCGAATCGATGTCCAACTGATCGCGAAAGCTGACGTCCGGCTTGAGCGCCTGCAGGTCAGCCTCTGGTGCTATGTCACCGAGGATCCGAAAAACCACTTGCTTGACTTCGTTCGGGGCCGGCCTATGACTCATCGTGCGTATCTCGTGAGGGTCAAGAATACTCAAGTGATTTGTACGCTTCGGAGCATCCACAGATCACCCATTGCCCCTTTGCGCGCGAAAGAGCGAAACCGTCAGAAGAGGGGATGATCTCGATCCTGGCCTCCTTGCCCTGTGCGACTTGTTTCATAGCGGAAAAAACGTGACTATTCGAGATCAAATCGTAGTTTGAGAACAGCCCGTCCCAGATCTTGCGGATGTCGGATTTCTTGAGCCCGTGATACTGGTACTGCTCGGAATAGAGTGCCATAAGTGAGTCTAGATTGCGCGAACCGAAAATCGCCTCCACCTCGATCTTCGCGTCGGGAGGGATCTGGGTCATTCCATGGACCGAGGACAACGGCATCAGCCATGCCACCAAGAGTATGACGCTCATGTGCTTCATAACTTTGCCGGCTCCTGTAAGTAACGGTCAACGGCTGTGAGAAACAATCCACCGCGATGTCCGTCGGTGACGCGATGGTCCGCGGACAAGGAAGCTGTCACCACGGGACGGGCGGTGACCTGGCCGCCGACGGCCCATGGCCGGTCGACGATTTTTCCGAATCCGACCAGCGCAACTTGTGGAGGATAGATGACGCCGAATACAGTTTCCACGCCCTGGTCGCCGAGACTGGTGACTGTAATGGTGGAATCTGATAACTCCGAGCTGCGCAGAGTCCCGGCTCGCGCCCGTTTCACCAGATCCTGGAAGGCGGTCATGAGGTCGCCTAGGCTCAGTTGATCGGCACGATGCAGCGCCGGTGCGATGAGACCCCCGCTTCTTAAGGAGATGGCCACTCCGATATGCACGTCAGGACATTGTACCGCTGCGCCTCCTTTCCACAGCGCATTCAACTCCGGAACTTGACGCAACGCGAGAGCGACCGCTTTGATCAAGAGCACCCCGTACAGCAAGCGATCGGTCACGGCACGGCGACGGTTTTCCTCGCTTAACCAGGCCATGCTCGCGCTCATGTCGATGGCGGTACTGAGATAGTAATGGGGGATCTCGCGTTTGGAGCGGGCCATCGCGGCCGCAATGGTCTGGCGCATCCTGGTCTGGCGATCAAATCCTTGCTCCGACGATCGCGCTGGAGTTGTAGCGCTACCGAACCGCTGGACATCCTCCAGTGTGATCGCGCCTCCTGGGCCGGTTCCGTGCAAAGCGGATAGGGCCAATCCCAGTTCAATCGCGCGTTTCTTTGCCGCAGGAGAAATACGAAGGCGTGTTGTGTCGCCTTCCACCGGCGCAGTTACTGGTCCCGCATGAGAAGGCCGGAATCCGAGGTTGGGAGTCGATCTACTTGGAATCGGTCCCGCCGAAGGCGGTGCTGCGGACAAGACAGGAACCGGCTCGCTGTCGGTACGAATGACCGCCATCACGGCGCCGACCGGAACCGTATCGCCCGGCTTCACCAGGAGTCGTTCAATGACCCCGGTAGAAAATGATTCAATCTCAATCGCGGCTTTTTCCGTATCGACCTCTGCGATGATGTCTCCCTTGGAGACATGGTCGCCTACCTCCTTTTTCCACTCAATCAGGATGCCCTGGGTCATGTCGGCGCCGAGGGTCGGCATCACGAAGTCAGCCATCCGAAGATCTCCGTTCCTTCTCTCCGACCGGTTCGGCTGCCGTGGGAAGTCCATCGCCCGGGGAGTCAAAGATTCCGTGCTGTGCCGTGATATCGCGGAAGACCTGGCGTTTCTTAATGCGCTGGCGTTCGCGCGAGCCCAGCAAGTCCGCCAAGATCTTCACCGCGTCGAGAACGAATCTCCCCTTGTTCAGCATCACGCACTCGGCTCGTTGTCCCGTGGCCGCATCTGTGATCTCTGCCCGAGCGGGCAGTCCGCTCTTGGCCATGCTCTCCAGTACCTGAGTGGCCCAGATAACCGGCACATGAGCGGCCTCGCAAAGACAGAGAATATCCTCCTGTACTAGGGCCAGGTGCTCGAATCCCACTTCCACCGCCAGATCGCCCCGCGCAATCATCACACCGAACTTCGGCAAATCCAAGCCGACCAACAGCAATTGAGCCAGGCGATGAATGGCCTTTCTGGTTTCGATCTTGATCACGATGCCGAAGTCCGGGCGTCCTAACTCCTGTAGTGCCTTCTGCAAATCCACGAGGTCCTGCGCGCAATGCACGAATGAGAGACCGACAGCCGTTGCATGGTCTACGACGAATCGCAAGTCTTCTCGGTCCTGTGGCGTGAAGGCGGGACCGTCAATAGCGGAATCGGGGAAGTTAAGACCCTTCTCCGAACGGACCCGTGCTGGGACATCATGCGGCGTCGCGACCTCCAGCTCCACATACTCAGGATTCAACTTTCGAACGACCGTCGTGATCTTACCGTCATCGATGCAGATCCGGTGGCCAGGCTTCACCATCTCCAGCACAGCGGGTAAGGTACAGCCTATCCCCGCAGATCGCCCTTCGCTGGCACCGTGGCCGAGGCGAGTGGGATCGCGATACAGATAGATCCGATCTCCCGCTTGAACGCGAATGTCAGCCGGTTGCGGCATGATCGGGCCGATGCGAAAACTCGTCCCTGCTGCGGTCAGGAGTTCGGTTCCCTCCTCGACATAGGCGGTACGCTCCAACCCAACCCGAATCTTCGTGGGACTGACGCGTTCCAGTACGTGGAAAGTTCGTAGACGACCCCTGGTATCGGTGAACCGCAATTCCTCGCCCAGCGCCAGGGTTGCGAGGCTGCCTTGGCCGGGGAGCGCGATAACAAAGGTTCGAGGGACGGCGGGTAAGCTGATCCGTCTGGTATGTGTTGCCTCAACATCGAGGAATCCTTCAAGGATCCGCGAAGGCCGTCCGTATGCATCCTTCTCGACCGCGAGTTTCAGTGGCCTGGTCATCGGCGTCAGCGGTCCTGTGCGGACTTTGGGCCCGGCCAGGTCCATGAATATCCGACACCTGCGACCGACTGATTGTCGCCGGCTTGCCAGCCGTTCCTCCGCATCGCGCACCGCTTGAATCAGCATGCCCCATTCCTGTGACGTGTCATGCGCGCAATTGACCCTGGCGATGTCCATCCCTTGCAGCAACAATTGCTCGATCAGGTCCGGTCGGCGGATGAGATCGGGTTCCAACGTGACCATGATCCGGGTTTGATGCTGTGGGCGAGGTCTGCCCAATAACAAGGTGCTGCGTCTTGCCAGGAGAGACCGCGCCTGTTCAAACTCCGGCACCATCATGTGATCGCCTTCAGCAGCCACGCCCAGATGTTGCAAGACCATCCGGAGGCTATGGAGGACCGAGCCTTCAAGCCTGCCTAGCGAGGAGAGCCCGCATTCGGCCAACTCTAATTGGAGATCCTGAAGGTCGTGCTCGCGCAGAGCCAGATAGGCAAGGAGATTGTCGCAACTGCATTGTGCATCGGGGCTTGAAAAATGATACCTGGTTCGGCCTTGTGCCGCCTTACGCTGGATCGTCAGAAACAAGCGGGTGAGTTTCTCTTTGAGAGAATCGAATTCGGTCTTTTGGCTTGCCGTGGTTACCGGTGTCATGTGGGCTGAGTCAGCTGTGAATGAATTTTATGAGGCGCAAAGCATACCTTTGACAGTCTGCACGATCGTGGCCGCTTGTGGAAGTGCCGCATCTTCCAGATGCTTGGCATAGGGGATGGGGACCTCGGCGCTGCACACCCGCGTAATGGGACTGTCGAGATCGTAAAAAGCCTGTTCGCCGATCTGAGCGCTGATCTCGGCGGCGAAGCTCCCGGTCCGCCAGGCCTCGTCGATCACGACGGCGCGATGAGTCTTGCGCACGGAGATCAGCACGGTGTCGAGATCAAGTGGCCGCAACACACGGAGATCGACCACCTCCGCCTCGATGCCGTCCTGCGCCAACCGTGTGGCGGCCTCGAGGGCTTTCCACAGACAACCACCAAACGTAATAAGGCTGATGTCGTTGCCGGTCCGGCGGACGGCGGCCCGGCAGATATCGACCCTCGGAGGTCCCTCTTCAAGCTCTCCTTCCATGGGATAGAGATAGGCATGCTCAAAAATAAACACCGGGTCCGGCTGTTCGAGAGCCGTGAGCAACATCCATCGCGCATCGGCAACGGTGGCAGGAGTCAAGACCGTGATGCCGGGGATGTGCGCGTACCACCCCTCAAGGCTATGAGAATGCTGGGCGGCGACCTGGCGTCCCGCGCCGGTGGCCATGCGCACGACCAACGGAATGCTGAACTGGCCTCCGGACATGTGCCGGATGGTGGCCGCGTTGTTGACGATCTGATCGAGCGCGAGCAGACTGAAATTCACCGTCATGACCTCGACAATCGGTCGCATCCCGCCCAAGGCGGCGCCGATGCCGGCTCCGACAAATGTGCTTTCGGACAGCGGCGTATCCCTGATGCGCTCCGGGCCGAATTCATCCAGGAAGCCCTTGCTGCAGGCGTAGGTGCCTCCATACTTGCCGACATCTTCGCCCATCAGGAAGACGAGAGGGTCTCGTTCGAGAGCCTCTCGTAATCCCGCGCGCACCGCTTCTCTGTAAGTGATCTTGGCCATGTCAAAGCCGGCGCACGTTCTCCGTGTACACGTCTTTCGTCAGGTCTTCGACCGGTTCCCAAGGGCCGGCTTCGGCGTATGCCACTGCCTCCTCGATCTCCGTCGCAATTTCGAGCTCCATTTTCGCCAGGTCCTCATCGAACAGTACTCCTGCCGCACGAAGGGACTGTTCGAAGGTCATGAGCGGATCGCGCTTTTTCCAGCGGGAGACCTCTTCCTTGGAACGATAGAGCTCCGCGTCATACATCGAATGGGCACGGAAACGATAGGTCCGATATTCCAGGAGGAATGGTCCTTGGCCACCTCTGACGTGATCGAGGGCGGCTCGTGTGGCGGCGGCAACCGCCAGCACATCCATGCCGTCCACCGATTTGGAGCGGACGCCGTAGGCCTGCGCCTTGCCTGCAATATCAGTCTGCGATTGGTGGCGCGCGAGAGCCGTGCCCATCGCATAGAGATTGTTTTCGCAGAGAAAGAGGACGGGCAACGTCCAGAGGGCTGCGAGGTTGAGCGACTCGTGGAATTCCCCTTCGGCCACGGCTCCATCACCGAAATAGCATGCGGTGACGCGCGCCCGTTGCTGCATCTTATCGGCCAATGCGAGGCCGACCGCCACCGGGAGCCCGCCCGCCACAATAGCTAGTCCACCAAAAAATCGACGTGAGGCATCGAAGAAGTGCATGGAACCTCCGCGTCCCCTGGCGCAGCCGTTCGCTTTCCCATAGAGCTCGGCCATGAGGGAGCCCATTGCTGTGCCGCGGACGAGGGCATGGCCATGCTCTCGATAGGTGGCGACAATGGCATCGTCCGCGGCGAACAGAGGAATCGAGCCGGCCGCGACTGCCTCCTCCCCGATATATAAATGAAGGAATCCTCGAATCTTTCCACCTTGATAGAGCTCCGCGCATTTCTCTTCGAACCGCCGGATGCGGAGCATCTGCCGGAGAAGCTCGAGCCCCTGTTCGCGATTGATGGGGTGGGTCATAGTGGTCCTTCGTGAGTCGGGCGTTGTCGTGCGTCACCAACCGCCGAACGTGAGGTGAGGGTCCCATGGCGATGGCGAATCACGTGCCTCCCTCCAGTGTTGACGTATCTCCTTCCGGTAACCCGAGTTCTCGTGCTTTCAGCAAACGGCGCATGATCTTGCCGCTTCGCGTCTTGGGAAGCGAGGGCAAGAAATCGATTTCTTTCGGGGCAACGACGGCACCGAGCCTGGAACGGGCGAACCCGAGCAATTCCCTTCTGAGGACCTCACTCGGTTCATAACCATCCTTGAGCGACACAAATGCCTTGACGATTTCCATGGCGACCGGATCCGGCTTTCCGATAACTCCGGCCTCCGCAACGGCCCTGTGTTCGAGCAACACATTTTCCACTTCAAACGGACCGATGAGGTGTCCGGACGTTTTGATGACGTCGTCGGCCCGCCCGACGAACCAGTAATACCCGTCCTCGTCCCGTTTCGCCAGGTCGCCGGTGAGGTACCAGCCGCCGACGAAGCATTTCTTATACCGCTCCGGCTCATTCCAATAACCACGAAACATCGATGGCCACCCGGGCTGCAATGCCAATTCGCCCTGAACGCCGGGCTCGTGTATTTCATCGACCCCGCCGTCCTCACGCTTGTGCACAATCCCGGCCTCGATGCCGGGCAAGGGCCGCCCCATTGAGCCGGGGTGAACATCCATGGCGGCGTAATTGGCGATCATGATGCCTCCGGTTTCGGTCTGCCACCAATTATCGTGAAACGGAAGACCAAACGCCTCCTGTCCCCAGACCACGGCCTCGGGATTCAACGGCTCGCCCACGCTAGCCATGAATCGCAAGTGACGGAGGTCGTAACCCTTCACATGAGACGCGCCGAGCCGCATCATCATACGGATGGCGGTGGGGGCCGTATACCACACGGTGACACGCTGGTCCTGTAGGACCCGGTACCAGCGGTCCGCGTCGAATTCCGCTTCGTCCACGATGCTGGTGATGCCGTTCGTCAAGGGAGCCATGATGCCGTACGACGTTCCCGTGACCCATCCGGGATCGGCCGTACACCAGAAGACGTCGTCTTTATGAAAATCGAGGGCCAGTTTACCGGTGGCGTGATGGGCTATGATGGCTTTGTGAACATGAACCGCTCCCTTCGGCGCGCCAGTGGTACCGCTGGTGAAGTGCAGGAGGGCTATATCCTCGGGATCGGTCGAATCTATCGAATATCGGGGATCTGCTTGATCCAGCAGGCTATGGTAGTCCTGCGTGCCAGCTATGCCCGTGCGACTGCTTCCCTCGCCGATCAGCAGCACATGGTGCAGATCGGGCAACGAGGCACGGATTCCGGCGATCTTACGTTGATACAGGCTGTCGGTGGTGATGAGTACCTTCGCCTGTCCGATGGCCAGGCGCGAACGGATCGGCTCTGGACCGAACGCGGAGAAGAGCGGGCAAAAGACGCTTCGGTGTTTGAGTGTTCCCAGCGCGGAGATGTACAGTTCGGGAATGCGTCCCGCGAGCATGAAAATGCGGTCGCCTTTCGTCACACCCAACCTCTGAAGAACGTGGGCGAACCGGTTGGTCAGCTCGCCAAGCCGGAGGTAGGTGTAGTCCTCGACCTTACCGTTCTTGCCGAGCCAGCGGATGGCCAAATGATGCGCCCGCGGTCCATTCGCGTGGCGATCCACCGCTTCGTGCGCGATGTTGAGGCCCTGCCCGTTCGGCAGACCGTCTATGTCCTTTTCCGCCTCGTCCCAGGAAAACTGCGCACGAACGGTCCGGTAGTCGTGGAGATTAGGAATGATCGCCCAATCCCTTCTAGACTTAATGATCGGCGTCCAAGGCATGACAGAGGATCCCCTCAAGCACACATTCTGCAAGGCACAGACCATACAGGGGTGCGGGATGCGATGTGAAACATATTCAGAAGGTCTCAATTCTGCAAGGAACTTCTGGAGACATCGCAAGAGGCGTCTGTAGCAGAAATCGCCAAAGACGTGGCCGAGAGAGGGGAGTTTCGCGCCAGGACCGCACAGTCGTGGCGGACATTTTTGAGGGAAAACATTATTGCAAAAGAATGCCTCGATGGCGACGTCACCGTCGATCGTCACACCCTCGATCGTGATCCCAGTAAGACTCACTTCGCGCTCTGTCGCTGACGAAAAGGACCCGGTTCGGGTTGGTGAGCCGATCGTCATGCTGAGTTATCCGAGTAGCCTAGATGTGCTGCTCGCACGGTGGATGCAAGATTGAATGCCGCGTACGATGGCGGACCAGACAAGGAACGTGGAGAAGCGTCACGAAGATCCCATTGGGACGATTGAGGCCGTGCACGGACCGGTGGTCGACCTGTCCTGTCGCTCTCTCCCGCCGCTCCATCAGGCGGTTTATGCGGCGCTCGATCACGAACGGTACGTGTTTGAAGTTCATCAACACGTTGACGAACACCATGTTCGCGCGATTACACTGCATCGTACGGCCGGATTGCGGCGCGGCCTGCCTGTGTACGACACCGGATTTCCGGTACGGATTCCCGCTTCTCCCACGTGTCTGGGCCGACTGGTCAACATGTTTGGGGAACCTTTGGATGGCCGTCCACCAATCGACGCGCAGACGTTTCGGAGCATCCTGGCCAAACCGGTCCTGCTACATGAAACCAAGGCTGCGAGCGGGATCCTGGAAACCGGCATCAAGGTTCTCGACCTGCTGTTCCCGTTCATTCGTGGTGGGAAAACCGGCCTTTTCGGTGGGGCCGGCGTCGGGAAAACCGTGCTCCTGACGGAATTCATGCACGCCATTGTGTCGCTCCATCGGGGCGTTTCCGTCTTTGCGGGGGTCGGTGAGCGTATTCGCGAAGGGCATGAACTGTGGCAAGAGATGCAAGCGGCGGGGGTCATGCCGCATACGTTGATGGTATTCGGCCAGATGGACGAGTCGCCCGGCGTGCGGTTTCGTGCTGGACTGTCGGCGCTCACTTATGCCGAATACTTTCGCGACAGTCTCCATAAGGAAGTGCTGTTCCTGATGGACAACGTCTTCCGGTTTGTCCAGGCCGGCAGCGAAATCTCGGGATTGCTCGGCCGGATGCCCGCCACAGTGGGCTATCAACCGACGCTCATGACAGAGATCGCCGAGTTGGAGGAACGGATTACTTCGACCACGAGGGGTGCAATTACGTCTGTGCAAGCCGTGTACGTGCCGGCCGACGACATGACCGACCCGGCTGTGACGAGCATTCTTTCGCACCTCGACACGCTGGTGATTCTGACCCGTGCTCAAGCGAGCGAAGGCATCTATCCCGCGGTCGATCCGCTCCAGTCGTCCAGCAAACTCATGGATCGGCATTTTCTAGGAGACCGTCACTACGCTGTGGCGGGAGGCGTGCGTGAGCATTTGGCCCGTTACAGAGAGTTGGAGGACATCATCGCGATGTTGGGGATCGAAGAACTCTCAGAGACCGACCGGCGCATCGTCCTTCGGGCCAGAAAGCTCCAGCGGTACCTGACGCAGCCCTTCCACGTAACGGCCGAGCTGACCGGAATCGCGGGAGTCGCCGTGCCTCTGGTAGACACCTTGAGGGATTGCGAAGCGTTCTTGCGCGGCTCCTACGACGATGTGCCGGAGGATCGATGCTACATGCGGGGGTCGATCATGAAACCTCGCCCATGAAGCCATTCTCCTTAGTGGTCCAGGATGCGATGCACGTCGAGCGATTCGATCAGGTAGCGAGCTTCGTTGGATGGGATGATTCAGGCTCATTCGGAATCCTCGCAGGCCATGGGCGGTTCATGACGGTGTTGTCCTGGGGGCTCGCACGATTTCAGACCATGGACGACGTTTGGCATTATCTCGCTCTGCCCGGGGGACTCCTGTATTTCGTGGAGAATATCGCCACCATCAGCACACGTCGATTTCTGCGTGATGACGATGCGGATCGGATAAGCCGGGCCCTGGAGGAGCAGCTCTTGGTGGAAGAAGACGGCCTGCGGGCAATGAAACAAAGCCTGAGACTTCTAGAGGAAGAAATGTTTAAACGGTTGTGGCGGATGGGACAAGCGGAGTTCGGATGACGCCAAACGCCGAGAAGAAGCTCAAGGAACGGATCGGGGTGCAAGTCCGCCGGATGAAACAGGCCGAGCGAGACCGCCCAACGTTATTGGGCCAAACCGTCTACGTGGGCACACTTGGGTTGCTCTTGGTCGTTCCGGTCGTCATCGGCGCCTACCTCGGGCAGTGGATGGACAGTCTTGACGAAGGCTACTCCATCAGATGGACAATCAGCTTGATCGTGCTCGGCGTGGTGATCGGAGGAGTGAATGTGTATTTGTTCGTGAGGGAGTGACGGATGCACGTAACCACAGTCTTTCATGTGGGCCCCATCGGTATCACTGAACCGGTGATCACGACATGGGCCATCATGCTCCTCTTCCTCGCCCTGTCTTGGGTGACGACCAGGGATCTCCGGCAAGATCCTGGCCCCCGGCAAGTCGTTCTGGAAGGCCTGATTGGTGCGATGGATGGGGCCGTGCGCGAGGTTCTGCCGACCGCGGCGGCGCAGGTGTTGCCGTTCATCGGCACGCTCTGGATGTTCGTAGTCGTGGCGAACCTTATCGGCATCATTCCCGGTCTTCATTCGCCGACCGGAGTGCTCTCGACAACAGCGGCTCTGGCCGTCCTTGTGTTTGTCTCCGTCCATTGGTTCGGCATTCGGTCGGAAGGGGTGAGGGCGTATCTCACGCACTATCTCACCCCCAGTCCCATCATGCTGCCATTTCATCTGATGAGCGAAGTGACCCGGACCGTGGCCCTGGCCATAAGACTCTCCGGGAATATGATGAGTCTCGAGATGGCGGTCCTCCTGGTCTTGCTGGTGGCGGGGTTTCTCGTGCCGGTGCCTCTGTTGATCCTTCATGTGGTCGAGGCGCTGATCCAGGCCTATATCTTCGGGATGCTCGCGCTGATTTACATCGCTAGCGCAATTCAGTCGCAATTTCGCCAATCTGAAAAGAGGGACAATTATGCGTGACATCAGTTGGTTCGTCGTGGCATCGACCGTGATCGCCGGCTTGGCCATCGCCATCGGCACGATGATTCCGGCCCTTGCAATGGGCCGCGCGATCAGTCAGGCCTTGGAGGCTTTGGCGAGACAGCCGGAAGCGGAACGTTCTATCATGCGCACGCTTTTCATCGGGCTCGCGATGATCGAATCGCTTGCGATCTACTGTCTGGTGGTCGTGTTGATTATCCTCTTTCGTAATCCATTGTTGGAATATTTCTTCAAGCCGTAATCGTAAGCTGCACGGATCTGCGTGTTCGGGAGGGTGACGGTGGAACTCGATTGGTCGACGTTTCTACTCGAGATCATCAATGTGCTTGTCCTGGTGTGGCTGTTGAATCGGTTCTTGTACCGTCCTGTCATGAGCGTGATCGAGGAACGCAAGGTCGCCATTGCGAAGAGCGTCGCCGACGCGCATCGTTTGCAGACCGAGGCGAAGGCGCTCCAGGAACAGTATGAAACACGATTGGATGGGTGGGAACAGGAGAAGGAGAAGGCCCGGGCGCAGTTACAAGAAGAGATTGCCACCGAACGGCAACGGCGGCTTGCCGTCCTCCTGGCAGATCTGGACAAAGAGCGACAGCAGGCATCGGTGCGAGAAGCCCAGCGGATCAAGGAGACACTTCGCCAGGCGGAAGCCACGGCGATTCTGCACGGAACGCAATTCGCGGCAGCGCTTCTCTCGCGAATCGCCTGCCCTGAACTGGAAGCCAAGCTGGTCGACGCCGCGATGGAAGACCTGTCGAGACTCGCTCGGGAGCAATTAGATGCGATCAAGTCGGCCCTGCCGGCGAACGCCCACGGCCGTGTGACGACTGCGTTTCCATTGGACGAGTCATCCCGTGATCGGTTGACGAAGAAAGTTGAAGAGCTGCTCGAGCGGACGCTTGCGTGGGAATTTCTCGATGATCGTAATCTGCTTGCCGGCCTGCGAGTGGGTTTGGGTGGGTGGGTGCTCCGGGGAAATCTGGAGGATGAATTGAAATTTTTTGCGGAGAGCGAAACCGGTGGTCGGTAAGTCTCTTGCCACGAATTCTCTGTTGGAACAACGGGCTGCCTGGCTACAAGCGTATCGCTTTGGCCTCCGGGTCGTGGAACAGGGGACCGTCGTCTCAGTGGGCGATGGGATCGCCTGGATCGAGGGGCTGCCCTCGGCCGCGATGGATGATGTCCTCGACCTGGAGGACGGCAGCCGGGCTTTGGTGGTTGTCTTGGCAAAGAATCTGATCGGCGCCAACTTGCTCCAGGCCACCGAGAAATTGACGGCGGGGACCGCAGTTCATGTCTCAGGTAGGCATTTGACGATTCCGACTGGGGATGCGTTGCTCGGGCGCGTCATCGATCCCTTGGGAAATCCGCTCGATGGACTCGATGGTCCGGATTGTCAAGTATCTCGGCCGCTGGACATCCTTTCTCCCCCAATTGCCGTGCGGGACATGGTGCGCAGGCCGCTCTACTCGGGGATCAAAGTCATCGACACGTTGATCCCGATCGGCAAGGGCCAGCGACAACTGATCATTGGCGACAATGGGATGGGAAAGAGTTCGCTGGCCATCGACACGGTGATCAATCAGCGGGGGAAGGATGTGATCTGTGTCTACGTGTTGATCGGGCAGAAACGCTCGACCGTCGTCAGCACCATCGAGACGCTTCGCCGATACGGAGCAATGGAGCACACGGTGGTGGTTGTGGCCGAGGCGACGGCGCTGCCGGGGCTCACCTTTCTCGCGCCGTTCGCCGGTTGCGCCGTGGCCGAAGCCTGGATGGGTCAGGGAAAGGACACGTTGGTCGTGTACGACGATCTCACGACTCACGCACAAGCCTACCGGGAACTGTCCCTGCTGCTGCGGCGCCCGCCTGGGCGTGAGGCCTACCCGGGAGACATCTTCTACCTCCACGCGCGTCTTCTGGAACGAAGCACGTGCCTGGGGCCAACGAGCGGCGGTGGCAGCATGACGGCCTTGCCGATCGTGGAGACGAAGGAGGGAGAAATCGCCGCCTATATTCCCACGAATTTGATTTCGATCACCGACGGGCAGGTCTACTTGGATCGACGATTGTTCGCCGCCGGCATCCTGCCTGCCATCGATGTGACCAAGTCCGTGTCGCGTGTCGGTGGGAAGGGACAGCATCATCGGATCAAAGAGAAGGCCGGGCGCATGAAACTGGACTTTCTTCAGTTCTTGGAACTCGAAGTCTTCACGCGGTTCGGAACCAAACTCGAGGCGTCGATAGAGGCGAAGATAATCCGTGGTCGCGTGCTGCGGGAGCTGCTCAAGCAGGATCGGCTGTCTCCGTTTCCCATCGAAGTCGACCTGGCATGGCTGACCGCCTATGATCTGGGTTTGTTTGACCGAGTTCCCAAGGACGTGCTTCCCGCGGTCATGAATGGTCTCGCATCCAAGATGTCGGCCAGTGGGCTCACGCTCGACGACAATGAGGAAGAGTGGAAGCGGAGTATCGCAGCGTGGATCGAGGAGGCAGTCCCTCATGAGCAAACGGCGTGATATCGAAGCACACGTGAGGACCCTTGGCGAGATCGAAGGGATCATGAGCGCCATGAGAAACTTGGCGCTGATGGAAAGCCTTAAATTGAGCCGCGTCCTGGCGACGCAACACCAAGTGGTGGACGACATTGAGGCTGCTGGGCGGGATTTCTTGTTGTTTCATCCGAGCCTCGTGCCGGACTACACCGGGAAAGACCTCTATCTAGTCATCGGGTCGGAACGGGGATTCTGCGGAGACTTCAACGAACGGATTCTCTCTTCGTTGGCTGATCATCTTGAAGTCGCGGGCGATCGAGACCCTGTATTGGTCATCGTAGGGAGTAAACTGTTAGGAAGAGTCGAGCAGGTTCATCGAATCGCGGCGTCCGTGGAGGGACCGACCGTCTCGAGAGAGGTCCAGGCGGTCCTGACTCGTGTGATCGGTCACTTACAAGCAGTCGCAACCCGACAGACATGGGGAGGAAGAACGTCAGTGACGGCGGTCTATCATGATGCCGT
Source organism: Nitrospiraceae bacterium (assembly GCA_040510255.1). Taxonomy (GTDB): domain Bacteria; phylum Nitrospirota; class Nitrospiria; order Nitrospirales; family Nitrospiraceae; genus DASSBQ01. Next base: position 20,647 of record JBEVJJ010000123.1, read on the forward strand.
CACGGCCTCGGTCGTTGTTCGACCGCTCCGACCGTTCCAGTCTTCTCCACGCCCGACGAGCGGAGGTGCTTTTCCCCCCTTGCTGACCCTTCCACCGACCGTCTTCTTTCCTCAACTGGTCGATGTATACCTGTTCTCGCTCTTGCATGAGATCTTCTACAGCGCGCTGATGGCGGAGAGCCGGGCTCGTCTTGCACACTTGGAGTCGGCCATCCAGCGTCTCAAACGGGATCAAGCGGAACTTCTACGCCGGCGCAACGCACTCCGGCAAGAGGAGACCACCGAAGAAATTGAAATGTTGATGTTGAGCGCATTTGTCACACCCCGTCGTCGATAATCATGTGGGGGGATGAGGCAACTTCATTAACTTTGTAGCTTCTTTGCTCACTTCCCCTCGACCACCGAAAGATTGCCTCGCCTCAAGAAATAGGGCGCTAAAATGCAGGTTCGTTCATTCGCTATAAAGGGAAGGATACAAAAGAGGAGCGGAGGCGGGTCTAGAGAGCTGTGTTCGTGAAAAGTGGAAGTCTTGGAGAGGCTTTAGGCTTCCCGCTCGACTTGGCGGGCCTGCTCACCACCTCTGCGCTCGACCTCGATGTCTCGTAGTGTTCCTCTCACCGAGGCCTCCGCTCTCGCTTCATAGATAACCTCGTTTTCCGCAAGATCAATCCAGGGACCGGCGATGAGGCCGACGTGTTGATTCCGTAGATACTCCAGCGTCGGTGCGACGGTGAGCAGATTGCTATAGCCCGACGTCTATTTGGCTCGTCAGCCCATAGATGGCGTGCGTGTGCTGGATGATGGTTTCGGACAGGGCGGCTGATGGAAGTCGCCAGTTGTCGTTATAGAACTCCGGATAGGACGAGTCATGGATGATCCGCGTAAATTGGCTGCGGTAGTTCCTGACGAGGCTGATGCGGTCGGCGATGACGTCGTACGCGTGCCAGGTGTCGGCCTTTTTTTGATCAATCGATAATCGAGTGGCACGTTCACTTTGTGTGAGGCGAGCTTCGCCCGCACTTCCGCATAGTCTCCCTCAATGCGTTCGGATAGATACTGCACCTGTTCGCCGGCATATCCTTCGATCTTTTCCGCGTACCGGTCTGAGAGAAACCCCTTGAAGAGTTCGACGAATGCATCGCGCTCTTGCAAGCTCAGCGAGCGCCATTGGGCGGCTAGCGGGCGTTTCGACATTTCGGCGTAGTCGAATCGCGAAGCGATGGCCGTTTCGAGATTCCGGCGCCGCTCCTGAGTTTTGTTTGGTTTCTTCAACTCTTTGTCTTCGAGGATCCGGATGACTTAGTTGATCGTGGTCCCGCACGGCATCCGTGGGGGATTCGGCCTGCGCCGTGCCGTGGTCGAGAAGGATCCATGTCAGGGCGGACGTGGCGATTGCTGCAACGACCGCCATTCGCCAACGGGCCATACTCGGCACGCCGCGCGCGATCGATCTGCAGCTCGGGGTTCGGCCGTTCAACGGATTCTAACAAAGCATGGCTTGGCCTCATTTCGCGGGAAGATCGCGGTCCTCGGCTGGCTCGGGCGGTCCTTCGTGAATCAAAGGGACGAACCGTACGAAATCCAGGGTGGTATGTTCGTAGCCTGTTGGAGTGCGGCGGTAGAGCATCAGACTTTGAATGGCCTTGCCCACCGGCAGAATCAGTCGCCCACCCAGGGTAAGCTGGTCCAGTAGCGGCTGGGGCACGTGATCCGGGGCAGCGGTCACGATGATGGCATTGAACGGGGCCTCGTCCGGCCAGCCGTTGTAGCCATCCCCTGTGCGAATCGCGACATTTTCGTATCCAAGCTCCTTCAGGATTGTAGCTGCTTGCTTGGCTAATGGCTCCACGATTTCAATCGTGTACACCTTCTGCGCGATTTCCGCGAGCACGGCGGCCTGATACCCTGAGCCGGTCCCGACCTCCAAGACTTTTTCCCCGCCCTTCAACTCCAGCGCTTCCGTCATGGCCGCGACTACTGCCGGCTGGCTGATCGTCTGCCCATAGCCGATGGGGAGAGCGCCATCGGCGTACGCATCCGTGGAATAACGGTCGGGAACAAATCGATGGCGAGGAACCACCCGCATGGCCTCGATGACCCTGGCATCTCGTATGCCGCCACCGACGATCTGATTGTCCACCATCCTGTTCCGTTCAGAATGCCTCGTGACGTCTGACGAGGAATAGGCATTCCGGTCGGCATGCTGTTCGCAGCCGTTCATGAATATTCCCAGAATGATGGGAATCGGCAATAGTATGTCCACCATCTTGTCTCTTGAAGGTACGGCTCGTTGCGCCATGCTCTATTCAAACGGTCGTCCCATGAGTATCCAAGGTGAGATGGGCAGTCACTAAGTCGTCTCATGGATTATTCTCCCAGCAAGGAAGATGCCGGAACGGACGAGCAGTGTTTTCTGGAAAATTTGCGTCGGTTTCTCGAGCTGATGAGGAAAGAAGGTGTGGTCTGTGCAACGCTTTCCGAGACGACAACGCTGCCCTCGGCCTGTCTCTCCAAGGTGGAGTCGATGTGGCTTCCCTCTGTGCCGGTGACATCTCCTGCCCTCGACGTGTCTAGTTGTTGGTCGATGAAATCCATGTAACGCAGTTTACTCGATACCTAGACGAGGAGAGAGAGCCGCTTCAGGCAAGAAATTCTAAGGGTATGCCGGCGTTTGGCGATGAGGCAGACCCCCTTTATATGGACATTACACTCATTCACGTCCCGTCTGCTACTGGGAGTCTGCCGAAAGTCCTAGTGTTACAACATGAATGAATGTGCTATGGTTCAACCCTCTTCGATAAAAAAACAACCCATTATCGTCTTGCGACTCGCGGAGGTCTTTATGCACAGCTCCCAGCTCGACCCGAAGACGACCACTGCTGCGCCATCGCCTGCCTGTCGCCACAGCGACTCATCGACCGCATACGTTCGGAAGATGGAAAGGAGACCTCCCGGTTTCGTTGCCTGGAATGCGGGGCCATCGTTGACGATCTGCAGATCGCAGCCAAGCCCGAGTAGTCTCGCGCCCGTCACGAGCTGGTTCCGTTTGTCGTAGGAAGGCGCCTCTACCGCAAAGGTCCGCCCACGCTCGTCTCCAAGCAACCATGCGGCTCCCTGCATTGTGGACTTTTGCGCCAAACCGTTCGACACCGATGCGGGAATCTTCCGCAGTCACGCTCGCGTTGAATTCTTCATGGCACAGGCACGTTTCTAGATAGCAATGATTGAGCGGGTGACGATGTTGGCACGTTGTATGCCATGACATGAATTGAGCTGCACGGCCGAGGGAGAAGGGAAAAGAGTCGAAAGAAGTGGCCGTGAAGAAGCCGGCGCCGTGAGCGTTCCTATGGCTCGTTCGCGCATAGCGTGCAGTTGCCTTGCGAGGTAAAGGGCGACCAGATCACGGCCAACTTCAAGGACGTGTCCTGGAGGTCCGGTGCCCTAAATCGGACGAGCCTAAGAAGAAAGCAGTCTCCATTAAGATCGACTAGGAGGATCGCGGGCTTGAGGCGAGCTATCGCTATAGCGATGGTTGTTGTCAGTTGCGGCCTGAATGGTCTGGCAGGATGCCGTCCGACTCCTCACGCCTCCAACGTACTGCTCGCATCCGCTGACTTGGCGATGGATGATGCGCCATCTGGAACGACGGCCACACGGCTCGGTGAGCGGCCAGCACGTTCCAACTTGCCTTGAGCCGGAGATTCCAAGCAGCTGATGTCCAAGCGGATTGTGGTCATTCAAGGCCATCCTGATTCTCACCATCGGCATTTCGGGCATGCACTCGCGGATGAATATGCGAAGGGAGCCGAAGATGGCCGGCACGATGTGAGACGCATCCAGGTTGCGGAGATCGACTTCCCGCTTCTGCGGACCAAAGAAGAGTTCGAGCATGGTGTACTGCCCGAATCCCTCCGACAGGCTCAGGACGCAATCAGCTGGGCCGATCATCTGGTCATTATCTATCCTCTTTGGCTCGGCACGATGCCGGCCCTGCTCAAAGCCTTTTTCGAACAGGTCTTTCGTCCCGGTTTTGCGTTCATTCCGGCGGAAGCAGGGCGGGTGCCAAATAAGCGCCTCACGGGGAAGTCGGCTCGGATCATTGTCACCATGGGGATGCCCGCGTTTGTGTATCGATGGTACTTCCTTGCCCATAGCCTGAAAAGTCTTGAACGCAACCTCCTCGGGTTCGCGGGAATTGGACCGATCAAGGCCAGTATCATCGGCATGGTCGAAGGCATGAGTGAGAAGCAGCGAGCGGCATGGTTGGATGAGGTGCGGGGATTGGGCGAGGTAGGAAAGTAAGCCGGCGGCTGAGCAATGTCGCGGAGCGTAGGAGAACGAACTGATGAGGGAGCGCCAGATGCTGCAGTCTAGGGCCGATAGTGTTGAATCGAGGGGATTGGATCAGATCAAGACGGCGTTCACAGGTTGGCATGGCGCCGTCCGTTCAAGCGACCGACGATGAATTTCCGGCTTTCTTCTGCGAGCAGGAGCCCGGCCGCGCCGAGTATCAACAGTCCCCAAATCCACAGTGGCAGTGAGTGCGTGCCGAGAATCCAATGACCGAAAGGCGTATAGACCATCAATAACAGCAATCCAGCTTCGACCACAATGCCGAGCAGGATCAATGGATTGCTGAGCAGGCCCAGGCGGAAGACCGAGAGCCGCTCCGACCTGCATGCCAACACATTAGCGATCTGCGCCATCACGATGGCGCTCAGCGTCACGGTGGTCGCCTCTTTATATAGAGGTGACGACCAATCGAGCGGGACATTCCAGCTCCAGCCCTTCACCGAGAGGTATACAAAGAACCCTCCCATGGCGATCGCGGCTTCAATGAGGCCAAGAAATGCATAGGCCCTGAGCAGTACTCGCCAGTTGAGTAGTTTTTCGTGTCGCGGCCGCGGCGGTTCGTCCATGATTCCGGCATGCGGACGTTCGGCGCCAAGGGCCAAAGCCGGCAGCATGTCGGTTCCGAGGTCCACGGCGAGGATCTGCGGGACCGTGAGTGCCAAGGGTATGGAAAAGAGGCCGAAGCCTATATAGGGGACGACCTCCGGAACATTGCTCGCGAGCACGTAGGTGACAAACTTTCGAATGTTGGCATAGACGGCCCGTCCCTCTTCGATGGCATTAACGATGGTGGCAAAGCTGTCGTCCAGCAGAATCATGTTGGCCGTTTCTTTGGCGACATCCGTGCCGGCGATGCCCATGGCGATGCCAATATCCGCCTTCTTCAACGCAGGGGCGTCATTGACCCCGTCTCCTGTCACCGCCACGATTTCACCCATGTCTTTGAGCGTAGAGACAACTCGCATTTTATGACGGGGCGCCATACGGGCGAACAGCGGGTCCGGCTCATCGGGCCGTAACGGCGTGAGCAGTTGTCGCAACTGAGCATCGGTCAAGGAGTCGACTTGCGCGCCCTCGATCACCGGCACGAATCCGGACGATTGCCGCTGTTCTGGTACGAGCCCGATCTTCCGTGCGACGGCCAGCGCAGTGGACGGATGATCTCCCGTGATCATGATGGAGCGGACTCCGGCACGGCGACATTTGGCAATCGCCTCGGGAACGTCCCGGTGCGGCGGATCCATCATGGCTACCAGACCGAGGAAAGTCAGATCATGCTCCACGGTCTCAATATCCAGCCGCTCTGTGCCATGTTCGATCTCCCGCACTGCGATGGCCAATACGCGGTAGGCCTGTTCCGCGAACGCCTGACTTTGCATCAGGATCCTTCGACGCTCATCCAAGGTCATCACGATGCATTCCTCGGCATGTTGAATCCGACCGCAGCGCGGAATCACGGATTCCGGGGCCCCCTTCGTGAAGGCCACCAGTCGGCCTTCAACCCAGTGAAGCGTGCTCATGCGCTTGCGATCCGCATCGAACGGCAATTCGCCCATCCGGCGAAGCGGCGGCCGGTGAGTCAGCCCATGGGCGACGGCAAACTCGAGTAGCGCCGTCTCCGTCGGATCGCCGGCGACCGCCATGCGTCCGTCCGGTCGCCGAACTCGCCTGGCATTGTTACAGTGAATCATGGCATCGAAGAACGGACGCCAGCGTTCCGCCTCGGTCGTGCCGACCAAACGGCCTCGCGTGAACAGGCAGCCTTCCCGGGCTTCCACGATGAGATCGTCGAGCGCGAATCGGTCCACGGTCATTCTATTCTCAGTAATCGTACCGGTCTTATCCGTACAGATCACCGTCGTGCAGCCGAGCGTTTCGACCGACGGCAGATGTTTGATCAACGCGCGGCGCTTCGCCAAACGTTGGCTACCCATCGCGAGGGCAAGCGTGACGGTGGGTAGGAGCCCTTCCGGGACGTTGGCCACGATGATGCCGATGCCGAAAATCGCGCTAATCCAGAATCCCAAGCCCATTCCTACTCCGATGGTGAAGAACACGCTGCCCATGATGAAGGACATGAGGGCGACGATATGTGTGACTCGAACTATTTCTTTTTGGAGGGGACTCAGTCCTGAGGGGACGGATGCGGTGAGATGCGCGATTTTACCGAACTCAGTCTGCATGCCCGTGGCAAACACCACGGCTTGCCCGTGACCGGATAGCAGGGTGGTGCCGGCAAACACGAGGTTGGCGATGTCGTGATGGTGGCCGCCTCCCACAGGATCGGCAATGCGACGATTAGGCTGGGACTCGCCGGTGAGAGACGAGTTATCGACCCGCATCCCGACGGCTTCTACGAGCCGCGCATCCGCCGGAATCTGTTCACCCTCTTCGAGCAGGAGGACATCGCCCGGTACGATGTCGGTCCTCGGGACCTGCTGGTGGTGGCCGGAGCGCAGAACCCATGCATGAGGGGGGAGGAGCTGGCGCAGCGCTTGGACTGCCCGTTCTGCTTTGTATTCCTGAAAGAAGGCGAACACCGCGTTCACGATTATAACGCCCAGAATCGCCCAACCTAGAGTCGCCATCCCTTCGCCGGGATGTAGGTGTTCGGCGGAAAAAGCAAGCGCCGCCGCGATCCAGAGCAGAAGGGCCAGAAAATGAATGAATTGCCGGAAGAAACGACGTGTGAGCGAGACCGTCTTTACCTGTAGGCTATTCGGTCCGTATCGCACCAGGCGTTGCCGGGCTTCCTCGGGCGACAGGCCGGCGGATGAGGTCGCTAACGCGACATAGACCTCGCCGGAGGGAAGATCGTGAACCGCTAGCTGGATCGGCTCAGGCATGCCATCCCCGAACAATCAGGACGGAACAGCGGGCATACTTGAGCAATGTCTCGGAGACACTGCCGAGCTGGAGACGTTCCGATCCGGTTAAGCCCCGGGAGCCGGCGACCAGTAGATCCGTCTTGTTCTTTTCTGCATGCTTCAGAATGTTGTCGGTCACATGGTCGGTTGCCACGTCCGTGGTCACGGCATAGCCCTCCTTGAGGAACAAGTCTCGAAAGTGGCTGACGACACGCATGGTCTGTTCCTGTTTCGGCTTGACCAGGTCTGTCAGCTGGGCCACCGGAAAGTACTTCGATGCCAGCTCCGTCATGAGCGGTTCGACGACGGATAGAACTGTGACGCGGGCCGAGTTCGGAAGGAACCGTTGGTAGAGGAAGCCAGCGGCTCCCTGGGAGTGCTTTGATGAGTCAACTGCCAGAAGCACGTGTTCCAGCCTCGTGAGAGGCTGTTTGATCACGAGTACGGGACAGGGGGCGAGCGCCGAAACTTTACGAGAGACGCTACCGAGGAGAAAGCTCTGCACGTCACTCAAACCGCGGCTGCCAAGCACGATCACGTCCGTTTTCCGCCGGCGCGCCTCTTTCGTAATGGCTGCGGCGGGAGACCCGTGCGCCAGGAGCGTACGGATCTTGGTATGAGGCTTGGTCGTGGCCTGACCCAGACTGACCTTGGCGATTCCTTCCATCCGATGCAGCAACTGCGTGCCGGCCTTTTCCAAGGCCGATATCGCGCGCTTCCCTGCTGCAGGCCTGGTGACCGTTGCAGCCTTCATGGTCGGCGTATCGATGACATGCATCAGCGTGACCGCCTCAGGGGGACGGCTGGCCAATGCCTCAAGAAAGCGGACCCCCCATTCGGAGAACTCAGAACCATCAAGGGCACACAGTAGATGCATGAGCTGGCCTCCAATCTTGAGTCGTTGCTGGAATGAAGTCTGCTTGGATATGCCTTGAGGCTGTGCGGCGGCACTGGGAACAATGCCGCTCGTACATGTCTGCCTCTCGGAATGCTCTGGTTACGTAAGAACGATGAGAGATTGCCCGGTCACTAGACTTTCTCACTCAGCACAGCAATCCCGGGCAGCTCTTCGCCTCCGATGAATTTCAACGAGGCCCCACCCCCGGTTGAAACATGGCTGATCTCCGTCTCCAACACTTCCGCCTTGCGCAACGCAGCCACGGTGTCGCCGCCCCCTACAACGGTGAAGGCACCGCGCCAATGGGCGAGCGCCATGGCTCGCGCGATGTCGACCGTGCCGTCTGCAAACTCATCGACTTCGAACGCTCCCATGGGACCGTTCCAGAAAACGGTTCCCGTGCCTCCCAACACCTTGTGCGCGAAGGTCAGCGAGGCATCGCGACCGATGTCGAGTCCCTGAAAGCCGGGCGGGATGACCCGACGTACGATCTGGATTCCGTCCCGCTCTTCGACGCTCCTGGCGATGACGTGGTCTTCCGGGAGCAGAATGCGTTCCCCGTACCGGGTCAGCATCTCCTTGGCCCAGGGGATAAATTCCTGCTCGACCGGTGAGTCGCCCGTAGCCGTTCCTTCTGCGGCCAGAAACGTATAGGCGATCCCTCCGCCTAAGATAACTGTATCCGCCTTGGGCAGAAGCGCTTTCAGCGCCGAGAGCTTGTCTTTGATTTTGATGCCGCCGACCACCACTCTGAACGGACGAGCGGGGTGATCTCGAACCTGACTCAAGACCTCCATTTCCTTGCGGACTAAGAACCCGGCTACCCGGTCAGAAAAAAGGTGCGCCGCTCCATAAGTGGATGCGTGCGCACGGTGCAGGGTGCCGAACGCATCGTTCACATAGACCTCGGCCAGTGAGGCGAGTTGTTTCGCGAAGACAGGATCATTCGCTTCCTCTCCCCGGTCAAACCGCAGATTCTCCAGCAGCAGGACCTCTCCGGGCTTCATGGTGTTGAGCGCTTGCTTCACGGATTCCCCGACTACCGCGCCAACGAACTTCACCGGGGGAACCCTCAGCATCTGCCTGAGGACATCGGCGACGGGCTTCAATGACAGCTCCGGCACCACCGTTCCCTTCGGCTTCCCCAGATGGGAGGCGAGGATCACTTTCGCCCCTCGCTGGGAGAGATATTCAATAGTGGGGATGGCACGCCGGAGCCGGTAGTCCTCACGAATCTGCCCGTTTTTGATGGGCACGTTGAAGTCCACCCGGACGAGGACACATCTCCCCGTGTAGCGATCATCAGGCAGATCAGAAATGACCTTTTTCATGTTATGCTTTCGTAGGACGTGTCACATCAACCTGCTGTATGTCAGTCCCCACCTGACTTCTCTCGTTGCCTTGTCGGCATCTTCGCGCCTTGCTGCAATACTGCCTCCCAGCAGCTGTTTGACCGCTCATACTGTTCGTCGATCATCCGCGAGGGTTGGATATAGACGACCGCGGGTTCCCGCTCCAGCGTAATCATGCCGCGATCTGTCCACCTAAGAGCATAGCCACCTTTGCAATTTTCCCGCTGCGACCAAAGTCTTGAACGCGCTGTAGCGTCTCCCTTTACTCAAATTGTCGTCGGAATTTCCACATGCCGAATCCGAACAGCACTCCTCCTAACAATGCCATGGCGAGTACTGAATCCCAGAGGATGGTCAAGTCGCTGCCCTTTAAGAGAATGCCATGCGCAATCTCGATGAAATATCGGAGGGGCGACAAGATCATGAGGTTGCGCGTCCAGGTCGGCAGGGCCTCTATGGGTGCCACGAGACCTGACAGTAACAACATGGGAGCGACTACGAGCAACGTCATCATTCCCACCTGCGCTTGATTTCTCGTCAACGTCGCGGCAGCCAAACCTATGCCGGCAGTAGTAAAGACGAACAGTGCCGTGAGGCTGAAGAACAGCGGGATGCTTCCTTTGATCGGCACTCCAAACGCAGGCCGCATGACTCCAAACAAAGCCACCGCTGTGGCGCAGAGTATGACCAGGGTCATCGCCAGTACTTTGGGCAACATGATCTGAAACGGCGTCAACGGGGAGACCAAGAGTTGCTCCACAGTGCCACGTTCTTTCTCTCGAACCATGGCGGCGGCAGGAAGCAGGATCGCAAAGATCGTGATCTGGCGGAGAAGATGCGATATGGACTCGAACCAGGTGTCATTTTGGTCCGGATTGTACCAAACTCGATGGTCGCTCACGATGACCGGAAGATTCTGTGACGACTCCTCCATGCCCCTGAGCCGCGCCAGCGCAGTCTCCTGTCCGAACTGTCCTACGATGCGCGCCGCATAGCTCGCAGCAGAGAGGCCTTGTGGCGCGTTAGTTGTGTCCACTAACAGTTGCACGGCCGTAGGCTCACCCGTCACGAGTTGCTCATGAAAACGCGGCGGGATCTCCAAGACCGCCATCGCCTTGCCCCGGTCCAGCCATCGAAGCCCTTCTTGAGGATCAGCGATCTCCCCTTCCAGCCGAAAGAATGGCGCTTTGAACTTATGAATCAGTTCACGCGACGAGAAGCTATGGTCAGCATCCTGCACCAGAAGACTGGCATTATGCAGTTGTGATCGGATGCCGTTTCCTGTGAGGTATACCGCCAGCGTGAAGGAGTATGCGAGGAGGAGCCCGATGGGGACATCTCGCGATAACTGAACCATCTCCTTTCGAGTCATGACGGCCAGACGACGCCACCAGACGATGGCGCGATGGGAGCGGGGTCCCGACATTGACTTCATGATCGCGGCCTCTTGGTAAAGAGCCAGTATCCAACGGTTCGTAAGATGACGGCGTATATGGCCAGTGCTAACACATCCATCCACAACACCTCGGGACCAACCCCTTTCAGAAAGGTTCCTCGAACGATGTTGGTGTAATACATCCCCGGGAACAGATGGGCCTGGACCTGCGAGCCAGAACTCAGTGAAGAGACGGGAACGATCAGGCCGGAGTACAGGATGGTTGGAAGCATGCTCGCGACCATGGTGATGACCAAAGCGGCTATCTGAGTGCGCACGAGGAGCGATACGACAAGGCCGATACCGGTACTGCTCAACACAAATACCACCGAGGCGGCCAGAAAGAACCACAGACTGCCCTTAAACGGGACGCCGAACCAGAATGTGGCCATGATCCACAGGACCAAAGCATTCACCGAGGAGATCGCGACATAGGGGAGTAATTTACCAGCAAGAAATTCGAACCGAGTGACCGTTGAACTGTAAATGTTGTAGATGGAACCTGTCTCTTTCTCTCGCACGATCCCCAGCGCCGTCAGCAAGGGTGATGAGACCATCAAGGTAAACATCACGAGGGCCGGCACCATGGACCAGGTGCTTCGGACCTCTTCATTGTAGAGATACCGCACCTCCAGCTTGATGGGCCGCACTTGCGCCTCGGCCTGTTCGACGGCAATCCCATTGCGCCGGGAGAAGTAGTCGGCAAGGCGCTCCTCACTGAAGGCGTTGTTGATAGCAATCACATATCCTTTGACGATATCCGTACGGAGTGGAAACGTCCCATCAATGAGCGTCTGAACACTCACCGATTGCCCCCGTAGTAACCGTTCCTGAAGTTTTTCCGGAATAATGATGACCACTCTGATCTTGCCGCCCTGAAGCAGGGCATCGGCCTCATTCTCGCTCGGCATATACCCTTGAAAAATGAAATAGCGTGACTCAAGAAAACGATACAGATAATCACGGCTCAGGGCACTATGATCGCGGTCGAGCACGGCGAATGGGATATTCTCCACATCCTGCACAAGCCCATAGCCGAAGACGATCATCCATAAGATTGGCAGGAGGAAGGCGAGAAGAACAAATATCCGGTCCCGAATGGTCTCGCGCCATTCTTTCGACGCGACGGCTGCGATACGCTGAAGGTTCATGCAGTCACTCCCCTCGTGGCCTGTCGTTCCTGCCGCTCGAGTGTCATGACGCGATGCACAAACACATCCTCGAGAGTCAGTGGACGCGCCGCGACGGCCTGTACGTGAATAGCGGTGGATGAGAGCACTTGCCGTAATCGAGGTTCCTCCTGAGAAGGGTCCTTCGACAACAGATGAATCTTTGTTCCGAACAGTGCCGCCCCAACAAATCCTGCCTGGGCCAATCGTCGGAGTGCCTCGCCGGGTTGATCTGTTGTCACCTCCAAGAGATGACCCGCCTCATGCTCGACTTGCTCCTTCATGGCGGCAGGAGACCCTGCGGCCACGATTCGACCCGCATGCATCAGTGCGAGGTTATCGCAATGCTCAGCTTCGGTCATATAGTGCGTGGTGATCAGCATCGCTACGCCCTCCTCCATCGCCAGGCGGGATAGAATGTCCCAGAAATGCCGACGTCCAATGGGATCGACCCCGGAAGTCGGTTCATCGAGAAAGAGCACGCGTGGTCGATGGACCAATGCGCAGCCAAGCGCAAGCCGTTGGCGTACGCCCATCGGCAATCGACCGGTCAGACTCGATTCATACCCTTTCAAACCCGCCATCGACACAATCCACCCCAGTCGTTCATTCGTTGCCTTGCGATCGAGCCCATAGATCCCGGCGAAGAGGCGAATGTTCTCATTCACGGTCAGATCGAGATAGAGAGAAAAGGCTTGGGACATATAGCCGATCCGTTCTTTGATGGTCTCTCCCGCAGTCTTCATGTCAGCCCCAGCCACCCATCCCTGTCCTCCGGTCGGTGGCATGATGCCGTTGAGCATTTTGATCACGGTCGTCTTC
>JBEVJJ010000124.1:0-13849 GCA_040510255.1 Nitrospiraceae bacterium
TGATGACCCAGACTTCATTTCTGATGGTTCCATCTGAAGTCACTCATCATGCCAGGCAGCAAGAGCGGCAGATTTTCGTTTCGCATATTGCCGAAAAGTTAACCTGCACAGTTCGGTTCCAATCCGACCGAGACCCCTACGTTCTTCGGAGCAATGTTCATCAAACAGGATGTCAGGGCTCGTCTGTAGTCCGGATAAAATGTTAGGTTGCTCCTTGCAAAAAATAGAAACGGTTTGCCTGAACACGGGATGTATTTCTTCCAGCTTCCGCAAGCCAAGCGTTTCGTGAATTGTTCCCAATTGGTGATTGCCTTTCCCCCCTAACTAACAATCGATCCCTCACTCTGGTTCAAGCCCTGCCACTCCTGTAGGCTTCATGGATGGCGCGAAAAACATTACAAGGACAGTTTGTCACCGTAGTAGGGGCTGGACTGGCCGGGTTGACCGCGGCTGTCGAATTGTGCCGGCATGGAGCCAGGGTCACGGTGTTAGAGGCGGGGAATCGCGTGGGTGGCCGTGTCCTCACGCTCAGGGATGAGTTTGCTGAACGACAACATGCAGAGGCGGGTGGAGATTTTGTTGATGCCGAGCATGAGGAGATGCGGCGTCTCGTTCGCAGGTATGGTCTCAGTCTTTCTCCCATATTGGAAACAGGGTTTGCGTTTCTCCGATCGGGAACACGGGGGAAGGTAGGGTCTCTCGCCCACGGTACCGAGGTCTGGAAGACACTTGCGGAAAAATTGGAGCCGCTGCTGCAAGCCTATGAGATCGCCGAACAACGATGGGATGGGGCTGTCGCCAAACACCTGGCAGCCATCTCTGTCGCGAAATGGATGAAATCGGTTCGGGTCGATGCCGCGCTTCATGGGATGCTTGTCGGATTGCGCGGATTCTTTCTTGCCGATCCCGCCGATTTGTCGCTTCTGGCGTTGATCGAGCAACTCGCCTCCGGTCGGCCGGGCCAAGGAGGCATGTTTCGCATTACAGGAGGGAATGACCGGTTACCCAAGGCGTTGGCGGCTGTCCTTGGGGGTCGAGTGTATTTGGGGCAAGAAGTCTTGGCGGTTTCTTACTCACGGAGGAAGATCCGTCTCACGGTTCGAATGGTGGGAGGAGAGGAACAGCAGATGGATACCGATTATCTTGTTTTGGCCATTCCTGCGACCAGGTTGCGAGCTCTGGAGTTCCATCCCTCGCTCCCTGCGGAACAGACGAAGGCCATCGCGAAGTTGCGCTATGGTCCGGTCACGAAAACTCTGTTGCAGTTTGACCGACGATTCTGGCAGAGGAGAGGCCATTCGCGAGCGTATGGCACAGACTTGCCGATCGGATCCGTGTGGGATGGCAATGAAGAACAGAGAGGACGATCAGGGATCCTATGCCTCATGGCCGGTGGGCAGGCGAGTCTGGAAACGCAGGAACTGGTTGCCAAGCGAGGCATCGATGGTCTGACAGAATCACTCGCCTGGCTGGGGGCAGGACGAGGATCGTTGATCGCCAGCCGGACGACGAGCTGGGAGCATGATCCATGGACGGGAGGAGGTTACGCGGTTTTTGGGCCGACGTATGACCCGGCCCTCCGTCATTGGTTGGCGCGGCCCCACGGGCGAATCCTGTTCGCCGGGGAACATACCAGCCTTCGTTGGCAGGGCTATATGGAAGGGGCAGTGGAAAGTGGGTTGCGCGCTGCCGCTGAAGTACGGGCCATGAATTCTAACCCGGGATTTTCACCCTATCTTTGACCGAGTTTGTTGCGTGCTATTGTTTTCTTTCGGGGATGTTTGGGGGATGATTGAGAGGTTACTGAGGGACGAGTGGACGATGGGGAAAGCGCGATTAAGAAGCAGAAGGGGGATACGCTGAGTCACCTCACCTTACAGAACATTCGACGTCGAACTCTGCATCCGATTTCAGTTCAGATTCGCGTTTGTGTCTCGCTTGAACAATGCCTGCATACACTCTTGCCGCGGCGTCAGACCAGGAGGGGTTAAACAATTCGCCACGAAACGCGGCTTCGGCCGCTTTCTTTTCATCATGCGTGAGCTCGCGAGTCATATTTCGTAGTGGCGCAGTTGTATCTGGGGTGTTTCCACTGCATTCGTCTTCAACCATACCTTGCATAAGGTGCCCCTCCACAAGCGTCGGGATTGGAACGGCTAACTGGAAAGCCAAAGATTGTAAAAGCAAACATGATGCCAGATTCGATCCGCGTCTCCGCTCCATATTGATTATACACCCATGGACGCTCCCATTATCAGGTGCGAGGTGAAAGGAGCGGATGAGTTTCATCACATCTTCATACACTTTCGCGATTGGGACCCCTCGCAAGAGACCGAGGGAAGCGGAATGATAACCCTAGCAGCCTGGATGGAGCACGCCTAGGGACTGATCGGCCTATGTGTCAAATTCACCCTGGAAGGATCTTTTCCATGACACTTAGACGGCATATACGTCCATTGTGCGTAACAAAAACCCACGGTGCGGGGGATTATCTTGCCGTCCTTGGTATTCGCGACGGTTCCAGATGTGCGGGACCTGTTTCACTTAGGATGTCGTCGAGGTGGTCCGCAAGGATGTGGCCAGGCCCATTTTGGAGAGTGTATAGATGACCCATTTGGATGGATCAAAATTATACCAGTAGGACCCGTTGCGATAATCACTCGGGTAGGCGTGATGATAGTTGTGATACCCCTCGCCGAAAGTGACCAACGAGACCCACCAGTTGTTGCGGCTGGAATCAGACGCGCTATGGGGCTGAGTGCCCCATAGGTGGCAGATCGAATTGATGCAAAACGTGGAATTCAGGACCGCAAAGGTGCGTCCGACGCCCGCCAGCAGGAAACAACTGATCCCACCCATGAATCCATGGGCGAGGAATCCAATGAGGAAAGGAAGGGCGAGCCCCGAGACGACGATCAGGACATAGTTGCGCGATTGCCACATCACAATTCGATCTTGCCGCAAGCGCGAGGCATACTTTTCATCTGCATAGGGATCCTTTGTGAAAAGCCATCCGCAGTGACTATGCCAAAAACCAAGTTGAGCGTTGTAGGGGTCCGCCTCGTGATCACACTGGGAGTGGTGGCGAAGATGATCCGCCGCCCACTTGAGCACGCTGTTTTGCAACGCCCATCCTCCTGCAATGAGGAGGAAAGCCTTGACCCAGTCGGGACAGTCGAAACTTCTATGTGCGGCAAGGCGATGATATCCAACGGTGATGCCCAAGCCGGTTACTAAGTACAGGACAACGAACAGGACCCAATCAAGAGTTGCATAGCCATGGAAATAGCCGAAGGCCGGAACCACAGTCATGGCGCTCACTGCGATGGAGCCGAAGAGAAGTATTGTCCAGAACTTATGGTGAATGCGGGTAATGGGAACGACTTGCGGGGTGCGTTCGAACACTATTCTTTATGACTCCGCTTCAAGGTGGGCAACGAGGGGGACGCTTGCCAGTGCAAACGCCCCCCCTCATGTGCTAAACGAAACGACCTAGTACCGGCCCCGTCCGCGGCTATCACCGCCACGACCGCCTCCACCGCCTGCACCGAATCGTCCTCCGCCCGAACGAGGTTCCTGGGGCTTTGCCTCGTTCACTGTCAGCGTCCGACCGTCCATCTGCGTACCGTTCACGGCTGAGATTGCGGTTTGGGCTTCTTCTGAACTGGACATCTCGACGAAGCCGAAGCCACGCGACTGTCCGGTGAATTTGTCAGTGATGATACGCGCAGACTCCACCGTGCCATGTTGAGCGAATAAGTCATTCAACTGTGACTCGGTAGCAGAATACGGAAGCCCGCCAACATACAACTTCGAACCCATGGGGTTCCTCCTTAGTGAATAATGATATTGTCTCAGACGCGAGAAAAGGGACGACAGGAAGAAGCGGGCCGAAGACGCGACGAGAATGGGGCGACTTTGGACTGGCTTCCGATCACATTCCCGGACCAAACAACATCGGTGACAGACCTGATTATCTGAGCTTCAACACGAGGTCTTGCATGATGAAGCGAGCAAATCGTAACAGATATTGCAAGGGAAGGCAATGTGGCATAGCCCCCCGACGGGAGAGATGATTGACGTGAGCTTCTATATCAGCTACTCTGTGGCGGCAATATTGAACAATGCGGCCCATCCGATCCTCCGCGCGTTGGTGTTGCTTCTTGCTTGTCTCGGGATATCGTGATTTTTCGGGCTCAATTGTGCAACGCGCTTCGTCTTATCAATTTGAATAGTGTTATGCAGCGGGGGGTGCCATTTTGACAACGAACAAGAAGCAGGAAGAACCCGAAAAGAAGAAGGGTTGGGTGAGAATTCCTGATGGGACAAAGGTCAGACATCGCCTCGATGGTGATGAAGGCTTTATTGACGGCCTGACGGAGATTCTCAACGGGTCACAACGGAACCCCGACGGTCGAACTCAATATCGGGTGAATGTGGGAGGGGACCAGCGGAGACTGGCGGCTGAAGATGAGCTTCTCATTCTGACGGATGAGAATGGTATTGTTCTCATGCTCAAGAAACAAACGATCGAATACCGAAGCTTCGTCAGTCAACAACTGCAGGGTAATCTGGCGTCCGATCGATTCGTAAAAACTGCCTAACGGTAAATCCAGGTGCTGCCGAGCAATGGGTGAGGCTGGAAACTAGAAAAGGGGAGCTTGAGGTCCCCAGCGCAAACCTTCCAAATCAGGATCTTCTCCCTCTGAGGTCGGTATACGTGTAGATTTCTCCGCCTTGCGTTGAACGCGACGGGCCTCCTTCTCACGTTGCTTCACTTGTTTAGCTTTTTCGCGATCGCGCTTCGCGACCGTTGTTTTGCTTGCTCGTCCGATAATAGCCTCCCTGGATTGTGCGAAGTAATGGTCCTAGATGGTGCGTCGTGGGGGAGTGACGCTCTTCTGTCTGCCAGCCCTCCTCTTGTGGTGGCTCAGGCCATCAAGGGAGGCGCTCTGTTTAGCCGATCTAGCCCGGGTATCTGCCCCGATCCCTCGACTCGCAAGCGCCGTAACCTGTAGGCGAATTTCCTCGATAGAAGTGGGGGCCTGAGCGTTGAGGGCCCCTACGAAGCCCAGCTGATCCCAACGGATTTTCGGCTTGTGTGCCACGCGCACCGGTTTACGAGTCTTCTTATTACCCCGCCAGGCCATAGTCATCTTCATGGGAATGTAGTCCTTTCGCGGCGTCTGTTGCGTCACACAAGGCCGTCCGGAGGTTTGGCAGACAACCATGCGCGGACCAATACCTATAGGAACGGCCGATCTTCCAGAGGACACTCAGAACAACGGTCGGCTGCATCAGAGAGCCGACCACAAGCTGCACTCACCGATGGGGGAGCGCGAGGCAGGGGGACATTGATTCCGATTGAATTTGTGCAGATTACCATTCCATATGCGCAATGTCAAACCATCTGGATCCGTAGGTATCGCGTAGACACCGTATGGATATGCATGGGTTTACACCAGCGAACCAGCCTCGGTATTGGTCCGCGCCAGGGGCCTAAAAGGCTAATTCCGATGCTTTTAATTCATGGGAAGATCCATAATTGCGATGACTATTCAATATCTTACACGCTTTGAACGGGGAAGTCTGTATCTCGCGATCGCCGGCCAGAATGTCAAGCATCTCCGGTATCGTGGATCGGCAGTATCGTCATGCTTCGTCTATGTCAGCTGCCGCCAACGTGTCCTTGGCGTGTAGTCCACACCGGCGCGATCGAGACGACTCGCGTGTGCATAGAGGCAGTCTGTGGGTGGGCGTGCCCCCAATCGGGTTCTCGTATACACCCTTTGACGCCTGTTGACTTCGTCGCTGACTATGAGGAGGATGCGAACGCCAGCGGCGGTCCCTGGCATCCAAAAGGATTTTCAGGCCGCGCCGGTGCGGTCGGAATGGATCGGATTGAGGCTAGGCGGACACCGATTCACTCCAGCAAAGGAGCGACAGGACCGTGGGAGAAACCAGCATGACCGATCGATGGTCTCTGCCGAAACACGATTCGTGGTCTACACCATTTGCCGAAGCGTTGCTGCGACACCTTGATGTGTTTCCGGGAGCCTCCATTCTGGATGTGGCTTGCGGGCATGGTATCCCAGCGTTCTATTTGGCGGGGCAGGTCGGTCCGGATGGGCAGGTGCTGGCGATTGATTGGAACGAGCATCAAATCAACAACGCGAGGATGCTACAAGGATCTGATCTGCCTTGGCTCCAATTTGAATGTCACGACATGCGTGCGTTGCCGAGCAACCTGCACCGGTTCGATCGCATTACCGGAAATCTATCAGTGATGTTCTTTCGTCCGAATAGGTTCGAAGTGGTGCGGGCGTTGGTTGAGTTGCTCAAACCCAGGGGTCAGCTGGTCCTCACCTTTCCCTCGCTGGGTACCTTCGATTCGCTGTGGGCGAGGATTGATCAGGAAATGGCTCGGAATGGGTTGCTGATGGAGCGCCGGCGCCTGGAGACATATATCGCGGAGCGGCCCTCGGCGTTGCAGGGCCGAGGGTGGCTGGAGAAGTCCGGGCTCGAACGCGTCGAGGTCAGCGAATGGCCCTTGGAAGTGACGACTGGTCCAGGCAGGGAATTCCTTCACCATCCACTGTTGCGCGCTGGCTTCCTCGACGATGCGTATGACTGTTTTGACGATCAGCAGCTAGCAAACGAACTCATGACCCGCGTCTCGGAAGATCTGCCCAGTTTTCTTCCTCTGATCGCCCAGCGCTGCGTCTTATCGGGCTGGAAAGCGAATGAACGGGATAGTGCGGCCTAAAAAGACCCTATGGCGTGTAATAGTCAATAGCCCCATCCGGGAAACCGCAAACGACAGACACTAATGACTTTTCTGGTACGCAATCCGATAGATCACTCCAGCCAAGTCGTCCGACACGAGAAGTGAGCCGTCCTCCATGACGAGGACATCGGCAGGTCTGCCCCAGGCCTCGGATCCCTGCAACCACCCTTGGGCGAAGGTGGAGTACCGCAGCCGCCCTTTGTCATCCAGTGATGCGAGCGAAATACGGTAGCCGATCTTTTCGCTTCGATTCCAGGACCCGTGCTCAGCAATAAAGATCTGCCCTCGGTATTCCTGAGGAAACATCGTACCATTGTAGAATCGCATGCCCAAGGCTGCGACATGGGGCCCGAGATTGAGGGCTGGTGCCGTGAATTTACTGCACGGCTGGTCTTTTCCGTATTTGGGGTCGGCGATGGAACCACCATGACAATAGGGGAACCCGAAATGCATTCCATCGGATGGGGCATGGTTCAGTTCATCCGGCGGCTGATCGTCGCCCAGCCAATCACGCCCATTGTCGGTGAACCATAAATGACGGGTCTGCGGATCCCAGTCGAACCCTACGGAATTCCTGATTCCACGGGCGACAATCTCATATCCGCTGCCGTCCGCATTCATTCGGGCGATGAGCCCAAAGCGTTCGGGTTCCGGATCGCAGATATTGCAGGGGACCCCGATAGCGACATACAGTTTCTTGTCTGGTCCGAATGCGAGATATTTCCATCCATGCGAAGTTTCTTTGCTGAGGCGGTTGGTGACGACAACCGGCGCCGGAGGATCGGCCAGATCTTGTTCGATCTCATCGAATCGCAGTATACGATCGACAGAAGAGACGTAGAGAGAACCCTCTTTATATGCGACGCCAACCGGCATCTGTAGATTCTTTGCCAGGATATACACGCGATCTGCCTGATGATCGCTATTCTCATCCACGACCGCGTAGAGGCGTCCGTCTTGCTTGCTGCCGACGAAAAGCGTGCCATTTTTGCCGAGCGCCATGCCTCGAGCGTTGGAAATCCCCCTCGCATACACGCTGATTGAAAACCCTGGCGGGAGGCTGATCTTTTCCAAGGGGAGCGACTCTGCGCTTACCGCAGTCGACAGGAACTGCACAACGACGCATGCCGCCAGAGCAGATGTGGTGAGTTTGGTCATGGGTCCCTCAACTTGGCTTCAGAATTTCACATGGGATGGATATGAGGGTGAATAGGGTTGTTTGCAAGACGCCGCCTGCCGGACATTGTGTTCTTTTACCATTTGCGATTGAACAGTTCGAACATCCACTGGCCGATCCAGCCGAGTGCCGGAGGCAACAACAGTCCTGGAACCAACCGCGCAAAGGTCATGGGCCAGCCGAGCAATGGCGCTTCATAACTCAACACCCGGATCGGGCTCAGCAACACCTTGGCAGTGATCAGGGCGATGAGGGGACCAGGTGCTGCCCCCTGACGGAGCAGATTGGCGACGATCGGAAAAATGAGGTATGGTCCACCAGGGACCAGTAGCCCGATGCCCCACCCGGCAAAGATGCCGAACGCAAGATTCTGTCCACCGAGCCACTCCACCATCTTTCCTTCGGGAATCAGTACCTCCAAAAGACCAGCCAGAATGAACCCGAGTAGGAGTTCCGGCCAGACGCCTCCGATCAGCTTTCCAGAATTCTGGAGAGCTTGCCCTAACAAGGGGGGATGTTTGAAATACACAAATCCGCCGACGAGGATCGTGATCGATAGGAGAATCCATAGGTTCACATCCACCGGGCGTTTCATGGAACTTGCGTCAGTTCGCGATAACGCAATGGCGGCGTTCCCTGAATCGATTGTGCCTCGGCTCTCGCCTGAAGAATAAGGTCATGCCTGGGCGCGAGGACGCATGTGGGATCGGTTGCCGCGGGATCGCCTGTCAGAGCGATGGCCTGGCAACGGCACCCTCCAAAATCGACGGTTCGCCGCTCGCATGTCCGGCAGGGGAGCGGCATCCATTCTTCTCCGCGAAAACGCTGAAATAACTCCGACGACTCCCAGATCTCGCGTAGCGGTTGCCTATTGGCGGAAGGAGGTCGGGCATCAGGCACCGTGTGAGCCGCATGGCAGGGAAGCACGAGACCATCGGGCGTCACGATGATATACCGACGTCCCCACCCGTCCATGCAGGTCTTCGGCACATCTGAATAGTAATCCGGCAGCACAAACACGATGTCCATACGACCCGATAGCCGGGCCTTTGCTGCTCTTGCGGTGGATCGTGCCCGCTCAAGTTGGTCTGAAGCTGGAAGTAGGGCACGGCGATTCAGCAAGGCCCACCCGATATATTGCACGGTGGCCAATTCCAGGCGATCCGCCTCAAGTTGTTCTGCCAAGCCAATGATATCGTCGATGGCGTCAAGGTTCTGTCGATGGATCACCACATTGATCGTCAAAGGCAAGCCTAGGTCTTTGACCCAGCGCGCAACCTCGCACTTCCTCGTGAAGGCGAAAACACCGGTGACGAGGTCCGAGGCCTGTGCGGTCGCTCCTTGTATGGACAGTTGAACGTGGTTCAAACCGCACTCGACAAATTTGAGCAAACGACGCCGTTCGAGTGGAACACCGCTTGTAATGAGATTGGTGTAGAGATCGAGTTGATGCGCTTCGGAAATCAATTGTTCCAAATCACCGCGCAACAGTGGTTCTCCGCCTGTGAGATGAAGTTGGACGACACCGAGTTGTTCCGCTTCACGGAACAGGCGCATCCACGTGGAGGTGCCCAATGCGGGGGGTTGACCGTAAGCGGTGGGATTGGAGCAATAGGCGCAACGGAGAGGACAGCGATAGGTCAATTCGGCGATCAATGTGTAGGGCCGCTCGCGAGGTGTCATACCTGTTCGTGAATCAACCCGAGATCGATCAATTGGTGAAGAAGGTCGTAGACGTCTTGGGCCAGCGATGTGCGCAACACATCACAGTGCATGGCGGAAAGTTCATCGACAATCATGCGGACCGTATAGGTTCCGGTGCATAACCGCAAAATGTCGCGAGCGGTTGAATTCAGTATCAGGCCTCGTTCCGGATAGAGCAATAGGAACTTACCCGAGATCCGATCGAACCGCAGGCGCGCTTCCGGCGTTAGTGTTGGATAGCTGTCCGCAGTCATGGTCTGCTCCTTTACCAGAGGGGTCGGGCACATATGCGGCATACAGATTGTCCAGCAAACTCCAGAGAATCGTGGTTTTGCGAACGAGCGCTGCGACACACCGAGCCTGAAGCTCGTAAGTGTTCGCGTGAGACACGACAAAAGAAAGCGCTTCGTCCGAGTCACGCGTGGCCCGTGGGATCCTTGAGCGAAAGTACTCCAGAGCGGAAGAATCAACCCAAGGATAATGTTGAGTCCAGGCCGCCACGCGCTGAGACATCACATTCGGGGCGAAGAGTTCAGTCAGAGAGGCAGCGACAGCTTCCACGATGGATGCGTTTCGCACGAATGTCACATAGTCGTCACAGGCGAGTCGGACGCCCGGCAAGACCGACTCCAAAGAGAGCAGCTCTGTGTTGTCCAGACCGACGCCGCGCGCGAGATGTCTCCAGAGCGCCAGCCCGCCATCGTCTTCATCTGTCCCGTCATGATCGTGGATGCGGTGGATCCACGCCCGGCGAAACGACGGGTCCTCCGACTTAGAGAGGATCAAGGCGTCTTTGATGGGAATGCGGGTCTGATAATAGTAACGATTGAGTACCCATCGCTGCAGCTGATAGCGGCTCAGTCGCCCTTCATGCATCATCCGATGGTAGGGATGTTGATCGTGATAGCGTCTTGCCCCTTCGTTTCGGAGCCATGCGACGAAATGCAGTTTGTTGAGGGGAGGCTGTTCACGATACTCGTTCATAGCGCGAGCTCCATGCCGTCATAGGCGACCTCGATGCCCGCGGCTTCAACCATTCGGCGTTCGGGGGACTGCTCGTTCAGAATAGGATTCGTGTTGTTGATATGAATCAGAATGCGCTCCTGGTGTCTCAGGCTTGAGAGCATGTGCAGGCTGCCGGTTGGTCCGCTCAAGGGCCAATGAGCCATTTGCTGTGCTTGCTGATCGGCGAGTCCTAGTGCGATCAATTCGTCATCGGTCCAAAAGGTACCGTCGAAAATGACACAGTCGGCCTTCTCGACCATCTCTACAAGGATGGAATTCTCCTCTCCCACGCATGGCAGATATGCCAAGGTTTTTCTCGAAGCGGCGTCATGAATGAGAAGTCCGATATTGTCTTGTGGGTCAGGAGGGACGGTTCCGTCGAGATGAATCGGGAGTTTTCCGGGAATGGGAAGCGCGATGATGGTCAGACCGCTTGGCGCACCATCGGGTAGCAGTAGTGGTTCGTCCTCCGCGTGAAGTTTCAAGAGATGCCATGTCATTTGATCAGGTGCTCGGGTGAGCGTGCGATACAGGATATTCCCCTGTGTAAACCCCTCTCGAACGCGGTCAGTTGCATAAAGATGTAACGGTTGAGATTCCCGTAACGAGAACAAACCGAGGCACTGATCGATATCTCCATTGGTCAGAAGAATGCCGGCGATCGGTGTGTCACGCCCCCTACGAGGATGTAGTGGCGGGAAGTCTTCGATCTGCGTGCGAATGTCCGGCGAGGCATGCACGAGAAACCAACTGTGCCGGTCAACGCTGAAGGCGACGGAGGTCTGCGTCCGCGCACGGGCCGTGATGGATCCCCGCCGCTGACCATGGCAATTCGGACATCCGCAGTTCCATTGAGGAAAGCCCCCACCTGCTGCGGAGCCTAGTATCCGCACCCACATGGAGACGGCTACGTCCGCGGCGGAACTGGATGGGCAACATGACCGGGCTGTTCAACCAGCGTCCGGGCTTGCGCGGCGTCGTCCGCGTGACGCTCATCGAACTCATCCTGATAGGCCCCGATCTCAGAATTCATATTCACTTCGATAAATGATGGTTTCTCCCAAGGCATATGGACCTCCCATGTGACTTTAGGATGACAGAGGACAATGGAATACCGTGTCACCATGATGGTGAAGCCACAGAATACAGTCAAGGGCAGACCCGTGCCCTTGCAGTGAAGAGTCATCGGTGAGAGCCTGCAGAATGGTGTGAACAAGACGAACACGTTGCCAGAATACAATCTGAAAGAGTTGTTTAGCCCGTGGACGTCATGGACGAAAGAGGCGCCGCGGAAAATTCTCACTGGCATTGAATTTCATCCTCCCTCTTTGGAAATTTCAACTCGATGGAAGCTGGTGACACGCGCCTGATGATCGCGGCGGACGCGTGGAGGGTTCGCTTCAACTGGTTGTGTTTGCTGCAGGAAACAATCAGAGAGCAGCCATGGGGGCAATGATCCGATAGAGCCATTTAACGGGTTGACACGAATCCTTAATCATGATATTGATAACTAGTATCAACACTGAGAAGACGTGTGGTGAACCAGACGGTGCGCAAGTGCCGGGAACTCATGAGGGAGGAAAGCGTGGTGGTGTTTTTTGGATTCAAACCGAGATTCAACAGGCAGACGGCAAAGGGTTCGCCTGCACGCATCGTGAGAATCTCCTGCGAGCAGAATGATCAGAGTCGTTGCATCTTCACTAGTCACTAGAGGAAAGGAACTGTCCGATGAAGTCAACACCCCTGAGTCTGGTAGAGGAATCCCTCTGTGTTCCCGCGACGGATCAATCTCACAAGATCCCCTGGGCAGAGGCGACACACATGAAGGTCCGCGTCGGGTGGTCTGTGCCTCGAGTTCGTCTGAACGCGGTCATCGAAGGCGAGTACACCGTCATGGAACCAGCAGCCCTCGCGGATCGCTGGCTGGCCTTGTGCTTTTTGCCGCTCTTGCAGCCAGCCGATGTCAGGTGTCTGAGCAGGCAAGCCGGCAGTTTTGCTCGTGAGGGAGCCATGCTGCTGGTGTTGCTACCCGATGAGATTCTGCAAGATCCTGAGCAACGGCTGAAGTTTCAAAAATTGACGGTACCTCTGCTGACCGATCCATTGAACCGGCTTCACCGAGCGTATGGGATACGGCGGCCGCCGTCTCTCAAGGCCATAACGTTTTTGATCGACCCCCAGCGAATCTTGAGACATCACGTGGTGCACGATCTCAATATGTGGAGCATGGACTCGCTGCGTGGACTCATGAATTTCAACCAGCGAGCTGCCAATCTGAAGAATACATGTCATCTCAAGGAGGGGGCCACGAATGTCGTACGCGCATCATGATGGACAAACCGCGCTGACTATATGTGGATGCGGCCGACTGCATCTCACCTATGGGCAGATTACATTGAATTTTCAGCGAGACGAATTCGTCAAATTCGCCCGTGATGTGGAACGGCTGGCTACCTACTTCACTGATAAGCTGGTGACGGCCAGAATTGTCAGTCACGGGACTGCGGGATGCCACTGAATGCGCCAGGAGCAGTCATGGCTGCCAAAGGTCGTGCCCGCCGAAGCAATGCGTGCCTCAATAAGAAGCTAGCGGGGGAAACCTCAGAAAGAAATACTATGAAAATACGGCAGTGCCCAAGATGCCAACAGCAGATGTTGATATCCACCGGTGCATTCTGGACCTGTTACGCATGCAGCTATGCGATCACAGGACATGCATTAAGCGTAGACCTCGGCCATGTACCCGATGGCGCACGAAAAAGCAAAGGATCACGATCGCAATAACTTGTCTCTCGACGATAAAAAGGTCCCTGATCATGGAACGCTCGCGGCAGCCTATGAGGGATGAATACCCGGTGATCATCAGTTTGGCGCTATCTTTGGGTGCTATCATTGTTACGATTATCGGTTGGTGGTTATGGCGAACATGAGCTGTGTGCGGATACCACTTCCCATGCGAGGAATGTGGATGGTTCCTGGAACATATATCAGGACACCCTCTAACGAACGCGAAGGGCATGAGGGGACCCACCAAGTGTTTGGGCTAAGATCGCGTCTTGCCTCAAGATAGTCATCGACGTTCGAAGAACAGAAGTACGCTGCATCCGGTGAATGCCCGTTCTGCGGTCGCAGCCGCTGGATATGCCTGGCCCTGGATGTGGCGTAGTCCGGAATCC
>JBEVJJ010000125.1:0-7326 GCA_040510255.1 Nitrospiraceae bacterium
CAATACATCACAATGCGGCCGAAAGGAATACGCAGGTGAGAAATATCTGGATGGTTCCGATGGGCGGCATCACGCTGTTCATCATGGTGGTGAATACAGCCATTCTTGTGGGATGTAGTCCATTACCTCGCAAGTACCTCAGGCAGGCGGAACCGGGCATGACATTGACCGCGCTCCACAGTGCTCCGAGCCAGTATCAGGGCAAAGTAGTGATTCTCGGCGGCACATTGTTGGCTGAAGAAGAGCGCGATGGCCGCTTCTGGTTGCATCTGAGAAATCGGCCGCTGGATACAGAGTATCGACCACACCTTCCGGGGGATCGGGAGAGCGCGGAAGGCGGCACCTATTGGGTGGTGGTGAAGGATCGCCGGGAGTTTCCTCCGCAGTATCATCACTGGGCTCGGATGACCGTGGTCGGGCGTATGGCAGACACGACACTGTACGCTGGACAGGACGCCCACGAACCGGTCCTGACGCTTCTTTATGTGCGGGGATGGGGCATCAGTTCTACTCACGACGGCGCGTGGGAAGACACGACCGACGGCAATTATATGATGCCGCCACCGTCGGGAGTAATCGAGGCAGGAGTAGAAAAATAAGGAGTGAGAGATCGTCGTTCCGTCATCGGCATGTGCTCTGAATTAACCTCTGTTTTCCCCTCTCTTTACTGCGTTGTAACAATCATCGGATACGGTAGAGACAGGCATGGGATCGACCTGGACGAACAGGTATGCGTGATTCGATCGAATTCTTGTCAAACATCCGACTTCACTATATAAGGACAGGGGCGACGGTCCCCTCACCGAGCAGGTCTTGGCATGAATCTGTGAGACCATTCGTGCCTGAGGCGATGCATGGTTGGTGATCCTGAACACCTTCAATTGCTCGGTCGCACGTGGTTGTCGTGCGACTGCTGTCTCGTCAGGTTCCATCGGTAGACTGCGTCTTTCCGGTGGGATCGCGATGTGGTAGGGCTCCCTCCAGACCATTGGATGCGAGTTGGTTCAAGAATGCCGATATGAGCAGGCTCGTATCGAAGCGACGGACACGATGCGATTTGGATAGGCAAGGATGAGGATGATGAAGGAAATATTAGGCGGTGTGCATGAATTCGTACGGTCGAGTTCCTGGATCTGGTTCCATGTGGTGGTGATTACCCTGAGCACCGGGATCGCCTGGTCGTTACCCTCGATCGCGAAGGCCTTTCTGGTCCATTGGTCAAAACTCGAGCATGACCACGTGTTTCTGCTCTCCATCGAGGTGGCGGTGGCGATCGTCCTGATCGTTGGCCTCAACTTCATCGGGCGCAGCCTCAGTGACAGAAAACTAACCAAGATCGCGATGGAAGCGGGACTCGTCTCGTTCTTCCCGAATCATAACCGGCACGCCGAAAAGAAGATTCATGAGTTGCGCGAACGCCATGGCCTCGGCCGGACGATACTGGCTATCGGCTCGACAGGCTACGGCACCTTCGTCGACAACGAGGGCGAATGGCATGCGATTCTGGAGAAATCTCTACAAGCCAACATCATGCTGATGAATCCGTTCAGCGAAGAAGCGCGGATTCGAGCGCGCTCGTTGGTGTTGGCCGGCGCGCCCGCCCCATGCTTTCAAGAAGAGTTGGGTGCGACGCTCGAACTCTTCCGGCGGCTCAAAGCCGAAGGGAAAGTCCTGAAACTCAAACTGTATGCGGACCGCCCGCACGTAAAGATGGTCATCTTGGGAGACTATCTCTGGCTACAACATTACCACACGGGCATCGACGTCAAGAGCGTGCCCGAGTATGTCTTTCAGTACAATTTGAAGCACCACGGACTCTACACGTTGTTCTCGCAGTATTTCATGAAACGCTGGGAAAACCCGGATATTCCTGAATATGATTTCGATACGAGCGAATTGGTCTATCGGACCAAGAACGGCAGGGAAATCCGGAGGGAAGTCTTTGACCTCGAGACGCCGCGCCAACGATTGGAAGCTCCGCAGGCACAGACTCCTGAACTGGCCCTTCAGTCGGGCTACGTGGCCGGACTATGACGTGAGTCCCACCTGCTGGCGGCCGACAGGACCCGCGACGTTCCCGTTCCTAAGGCTCTTCAGTTGAGAAGATGACGGAGTTCAGGCCGGCCGGCATCGCCGCACTGAAAATCACGACTGCGCGATCGAGATGAGAGAGCCCGAGCAGAGCGCTGGCCAGATTCCCCAGTAGAAATCCTCCTCCCATCCGCAAGGTTGTTCCCGTCAATGCAGGGATCACACGGCCTCGCAAGGCCTTAACGTCGAGCAAAAGTCCTAGCCTAAAGCTCGCGAGCGGTGTCGTGGTCCAGTGGATCGGACTGAGTGCCTGATGGATCGGGATGGGAAATACCGTCCCGATCAGTTTCATCATCACCATGAAGCTGATCGCCCATTATGCCAGCTCCTCCGACCCGACCGTGGCGAGGATGACAGGATAGGCGAAGAATGCCATATTCACGATGCTGCTCGACACGACCAGCGCGCCCCGGCCTGGACGAGAAAGGTGAAGCATTCGGGCGATGTTCCGAGACCCGTAGGTGAAGCATGGAGAGTATGAAGGGGACGTACGACAGGGACCCCCGTCAATCCATGAAACCGGTCGTGCAGGAAGACCTTACCGGTTGCGGTCTTGCCGGCGTGGCGATGCTTGCCGGTGTGACGTACCGGCAGGTTCGTAGCGTGGCGAGACGGATGGGGATCTCAGCGGCTGATCCGCGTCTCTGGTCCAGTACCAGCCATGTGCGCCGCTTGTTGGCCTGGTATGGAGTTCGGGCAGCCGCCAAAGAATTGCCGTTTGTGTCCTGGGAGCGATTGCCACCGGTCGCGCTGCTCGCGATCAAGTGGTGTCGGAAAGGCGGTCGCGAGTATTGGCACTGGGTGGTCTTTCATCGTGGACCGCAAGGGCCGGTCGTCCTGGACCCCAAACAGGCCCTTCGAACACACGAACGAAGAGATTTCGGCCGTATGAAGCCCAAATGGTTCATCACAGTGACATGACCGAGATCAGGGGGGCGAAAGGACATTGGCAACCACCCGTGTCATCGACCGGGGGACGTTCAATCGAGGGTTTGGCGGTAGCGTTTCACCCCGATAAAGAGGACGACCACGGTAAAGAGTGCGATCTGCCAGAGTTGCAGCACGACATCCTCGATGCCATTGCCTTTGAGGAGAATGCCGCGGACGATCCGGAGAAAATGCGTAAGCGGATAGATTTCACCGATGACCTGGGCCCAGCCAGGCATGCCGCGAAACGGGAACATGAAGCCCGATAGTAGCAGGGAAGGAAGGAAAAAGAAGAAGGACATCTGCATCGCCTGGAGCTGATTTTGCGCGACGGTTGAAAAGGTCAGACCCACCGCCAGATTGGCAGCGATGAAAACGAGGGCCACCACCAGAAGCAACCCGATATTGCCGACCATGGGGACGTGAAAGAGGAGTCGCGAGGCAGTGAGGATGAGGCCGACCTGGATATACCCTACGAGAATATAGGGCACGATTTTTCCGATCATCACTTCGAGTGGTCGCGTGGGCATGGACAACAGATTTTCCATTGTTCCACGCTCCCGTTCCCGCGTGATCGCGAGGCCGGTAATGACGACCATGGTCATGGTCAGGACAACACCCATCAACCCGGGCACGATGTTGTATTGCGTGATGGCTTCAGGGTTATACAACGCATGGACTCGTAGGTCGATCGGTGACGGCGCACGTGCAAGAAATTCCAGCGGTCCTTTGAAGTCGTTCTTCAACGCCGTATCGAGCAAGACATTCAATGATCCGATCGCATTGCTGGTGGCAGCCGGATCCGTCGCATCGGCTTCGATCAGGATGGCCGGCCGCTCGCCGCGCAAGAGATCGCGCGTGAAATCCACCGGAATATTGATGACGAACTGCACGAGCCCTCGCGCGAGGACATCTTCCCCTTCTGCTTCGTCGCGCAGCTCCTGAACGAAATCAAAGTAGTTGCTGTTCCGGATCGCGGCCAGCAAGGTGCGCCCTTGCGGGCCATGATCCGCCAGCAGCACGGCGGCCGGTAGACGCTTCGGATCCGAGTTGATGGCGAAGCCGAAGAGGATGAGTTGAATCATGGGGATGCCGATCATCATCCCGAACGTCATGCGGTCCCGGCGCATCTGAACAAACTCTTTGACGGCGATCGCCCAGAAACGGGCGATCGAGAAGGCGGGTAGTCTGCTCATGCCGGCATGGTTTCCTGCGACTGCTCCATGAGATGAATGAACACGTCTTCCAGCCCCGCTTCCACGCGACGCCATTCATACGGAGCGGCACGGAGAGGAGCCAGAGTCCGCTCGAGCAAGGCGGCATCGTCCCCGCTGACGTGCAGCTTGTTCCCGAATGCGGTAGCCTGGGTGATCCCGGGGCGACCCCGAAGTTGCGCAGTGAGGGACGTCAGGTCGGGACCGCTGACCTCCCATGTGATCAATCGTGATTCATGGACCACCTTGTCAACGGTGCCGTGAGTCAGCAGCCGGCCGTTCGAGATGAATGCCAATCGGTGGCACCGTTCGGCTTCATCCATATAATGGGTGGTAATCAGGAAAGTCAGTCCCTGCGCGGCCAAGTGATGGATCTCTTCCCAGAATTCACGGCGGGCATGGGGATCCACACCGGCGGTGGGTTCATCGAGCAGCAGCAGCTTGGGTTGATGGATCATGCAGGCCGCCAGGGCCAGGCGCTGTTTCCATCCTCCGGACAACTCGCCTGCCAGTTGGTTCCGGCGGTCGTCGAGCCCCAACCGCATGAGACTGTCTCGAACCGTTTGGCGGCGATTGGGCGTGGAGTACATCTGTGCCACGAAGTTCAGATTTTCGGCGATGGTCAAATCTTCATAGAAGCTGAATCGCTGCGTCATGTATCCGACCTGCCGCTTGATCGCCTCGCTCTCGGTGATCACGTCATAACTTAGGCAGGTGCCGCTCCCTTCGTCCGCACGGAGGAGACCGCACAGCATGCGGATAAACGTGGTCTTGCCGCTTCCGTTCGGACCGAGGAATCCGCAAATCTCTCCCGTTCGTACTTGCAGGCCGACATGATCCACGGCCGTCCTGCGGCCGAACCGTTTGGTCATGCCCCGGACATCGATGGCGAGGTCGGGTGTCGTCATGCTCTTCGTGACATCCTGCTCGTGTAGTGTCCACGAAGTTCGAAACATAAGTCGGCACTTGAGCAGCGATCCCCCGTCGCACCTTTCGGCGCGACCCCTCCGGACCTTGCTGGGCGGAAATCCTTCGGACTCACAGGACACGGGGCGCTCACCATCTCGCGCCCGTGCGCAAACATGAGCCGACTTATTCGTCGTCTCGCGCACCTCGCAGACTCAGTCAGTTCCTGCTTTCCTTCCCCGCAAGTCCACGGTGGGTACCCGGCGCCTCCGGTGAAGTCGGCGGTCGCCCGCGCAAGTGCCAGTTCATCGAAGAAGTTTCGGGACACGACACTAGATTCCCAGTTGTACATCTACCGGTTGACCGGGGTGAAGCCCTGCGGCGATCGTGGGATCGACCACCGCCTCGATCATGAACATGAGTTTACTCCGGCTTTCTCGGCTATAAATGACGGGTGGTGTGTATTCCGCCCGTGGCGAAATGAAACTTACGGTACCCGTTACCGGTTGGGAGACCCCGTCTATCAGGACGCGAAGGCTGTCACCTGCGTGGATCGCGCCGATCTGTGTTTCGGGGACGAATGCCCGGACTTTGATGTTGCCGGGAGGCAGGAGGACGACCACCGGCCTCCCGGCCGGAACCCATTCGCCTTCGCGATATAGCGTGTCGGAAACGAGTGCATCATCCGGGGCGGCTTGACGTTTTTGCGTCAACTCCCATTCCGCTTTTGTGAGGGCTGCCTCCAGTCCCCGCACGTTCGCTTCCGCGGCAGAAATCTGATCGGCGCGGGAGCCGAGTTGCGCGGTTGTCAGGTCGGCGCCCAGTTGCGCGACCCGCTGTTTGTTCTGATCCCGAACAGATCGCGCACGAAGAAACTCCAACTCGGCGGTCGCTCCCGGCGTGCGCATGAGAGTTTCTTGACGAGCCAACTCTTTTTCGGACAGGGCGAGGGCGACGTGGGCTTGTTTCAGCTGCGCTGCGAGTGAGTCGATTTCTGACGGGCGCTTGCCTTTCTTGACATCCTCGAGAGTGGCTCTCGCTTGAGCCAGCTTGCGTTCCGTTTCATCCCGTCCCGCCTGCTCGGGGATGCTGTCCAGCTGAAACAACGGTGTGCCTGCCTTGACCTGCGTCCCGCGTCGGACTTGCAGAGCCTCCAGCGTTCCGGCCAGCGGCGAGGCAATGTAGACGAACTCTCCTTCGACATACCCCTGTAAGACGTTGCGATCAGGACGGCCGCAGCTCGTGAAGAGAACAAGGCACAGGGCAATGCTCAGAAAGGCGTAGATTCCGCTTTGCCGGCATGGATGCAGAGCGATCACGATCGGGGCCTCTTTGCCTGCGCGAGCACGCCTTCGAGGATCACGGTGATAATGGCCGTGAATCCCGTCCTCGGCGTGAGACCGAGTTCCGTCATCCTTCCGGGGTTGAGAATCGCTTGGACGGACGCCAGCAGCATCTCGGTGATGATCGTGGCTGCAATATCTTTCCGTACCATACCGGTCTTCCGGGCCTGGTCAAAAAACTTTCCGAAGTAACGGCGGATCAGGATGCGACGACGGTTCTCGACCATCGTGAAGAGCTCCGGCTCCCGCTGGATGTCCCGTACGAACGGTGGCTGAATCTCGCCGGTATGGCGCTGGAGACATGCCAGCAGGTCATGAAGGACGCGGGAGATGTCCGAGCAGTCGGCGGTAGACCGGTGAAGATCGGTTTCAATGTTTTGCAATTTGTCCTCGATCACGGCCTTCAAGAGAAAGGATTTGGCGCGAAAACTGGCGTAGAGGGTCTTCTTGCTCATTCCCAGTTCACGGGCGAGGTCATCCATCGTGACGCTGCGGAACCCGTGGGCAAAGAAGTGTCGCCTGGCGGACGCGATAATGCGTTGCGTGGCGGTCGGGTTGATGGATTGCGTGCGGGGTGATTTCGGCATGTGGATACACCTCAGAAACTAGAATAGTACTACTAGTTTCCAGTTCCTGGCAAGGCGTGCGGGAGAGTCTTGGAGGAATCGGGAGATTCTACCGGCGTGGCGTCTCTTGTCGTGTTGACCGCATGCGGAATGGATCTCGAAGCCGATTATCGTGACACAGAGGGTACCGCTTGCGAGATTCGAGACGAGCCTGAGGGCATCGCGATCGGATGAGCTTCTAAAGCCCCGCCAGCTCAGGTGAAGCCCTTCAACTGTGGA
>JBEVJJ010000126.1:0-26936 GCA_040510255.1 Nitrospiraceae bacterium
AACCCGTTCCTACCAACCCGCGTCGACTTCGCAGCCTCCATCAGAACAGGGCATTGATCGCCGCGGCAGGACCGGCATGAATCTCCTATTCGCCGACAGCCCGTTGACCACAACCACAAGCATGGGGGCAGGAATTTTTCGATGATGACGGATCGGAAGCGAGTGCTCAGCGGCATGCAACCAAGCGGCCTATTGCACCTCGGCAATTGGCTGGGGGCGCTCGAGAACTGGAGAGTGCTGCAGGAACAGTACGACTGCTTCTTTTTCGTCGCCGACTGGCATGCGCTGTCGACGAATTATGCGGACACCAGTCGCATCAGGGAATTTGTCCGCGACCTGCTCATCGATTGGCTCGCCGCGGGCATCGATCCGCAACGCGCGACGATCTTTATTCAATCCCGTGTGCCGGACCATGCCGTGCTGCATCTCTTACTATCGATGATCATTCCCATCTCATGGCTGGAACGCAATCCGACCTACAAGGAAAAGCAGGAAGAGATCAAGGAACGAGATCTCAGCACGTACGGGTTCTTGGGCTATCCGGTCCTGCAAGCCGCCGATATCCTCATCTATAAACCGGATCTTGTGCCGGTGGGCAAAGATCAACTTCCTCATCTGGAGCTCACCCGGGAACTGGCGAGAAGATTCAACAACTTGTACCGCCCGGTCTTCCTGGAACCGAAAGAGCACCTCACGAGGTTTCCTAAGGTACTGGGGACGGACGGGCGGAAGATGAGCAAGAGCTACGGAAATACGATCAATCTGTCCGACACAGAACCGGTCGTTCGTCAGAAACTCAAGACCATGGTCACCGACCCTGCCCGCGTGCGCCGCAACGATCCCGGCAATCCCGATGTCTGTCCGGTCTTTGACTTCCACAAGATCTTTTCTCCGCTGCCCATTATCGAACAGGTAAATACCGAATGTCGCACGGCCGCGATCGGCTGCATTGACTGCAAACATCTCGTGGCCGACCGCATGATTGAACGCCTGACCCCGCTATGGGAAGCCCGCCGCTCGATCATTCAGGATCCAGCCCGCCTGGAAGACGTGATACAAGAGGGGAGCCGGCGAGCGGGAGCAGTCGCTCACCAGACGTTGGAGGAAGTAAACACCGCGATGAACATATGATCGGTGCGCATGACGGCATTGCCGGCTGCATGCCATTTAGACGAGAGGAGTTCCGGATGAACGTCTTGACCCGCCAGGCTTTCTTGGCCATGGCCTCACTTGCGGTAATCGTGTCCGGCTGCGGGACGATGATGCACTCGGACAAGCAATCCATTACGATTTACTCCCTTCCACCCGAAGCAAACGTCATCGTCGATCGGTATTTGCATGTCACCGCTCCAGGAACGGTCTCACTCAGCCGGAAATCCGATCATGTTGCTCGGGCGGAGAAGGAGGGCTACGAATCGAAAGAACTCAGCATCCAGTGGACCTGGTCCTGGTGGGTCCTGGGCGACGTCTTTGGATGCCTGATCGTCTTCTCGCCCTTTTGTATCTATAAGGATGTGCAGGACGGTGGTTTCTATACCTTCGACGACGAGGTCCACATCACCATGAACCAACATCCCATATCCGACTTCCCTCCTCCTTCGTTACCTTGAACGTTCCCGACACCGCTCTCCTCCACCTGCCATCCAACGAACCACGTTTGCTACCAGGGATGTCACCAAGGGGTCCACGGCGCGAAGAATGACTTGAGAGGCGCACAACCACAGAGAAGCCGTCTCACTGGCACGGGTACGAGATCCACGATTCGAGGAAGAAAGGTGAGTCGGCTGTGAATTCCCGTGTCTTCATGACAGGCCGTATTCCGTGAGGCGGTCGCGGCTTTGAGCTCGGGGATGTAAAGAAATGACACATCCGCGTCAAGCCCTGCAGCATGGCCGAGGAGACGGCCGCATGGTGACGGTTGGAGTCGGGTCGAATAATGCGGGCTAGAACGGAGAGGCGAGTTTCCTCCAAACCTCGGTCAGCCGGCGCAAAAACGGGGCGCGAATGGTGACGAATGACAGGCCGAACTCGGATGGTTGAGTCCACCGAACCACGGCAAGGTCGATCATGATGGGGTTAGAATCATCACCCTGAAAAATACACAATTCCAGCTCGGTCCCAGATTGAACAGCAACGAGACTCCTTACGCGACAGCCTCCTGGAGACAAATCCTTAAGATCTCCGTCTCCACCCACCATCTTACCCTTGCCTTGACCCTTAATGGAAAAATGGCTGCGAAACTGAACACGAACGCGAACGTGCTGGCGTTTGTTGGAGACTTTTGGTGCCGGTTTCATACGTTATTAATGAGCGCGGACATTGTGCGTTCACCCAGTTGTGAAGCATAGGCCGAAAACCGGGGATAGGCGAGGAAATCACGAAATTCGGTAGGCGAGGCACATCGCGCGACCGCAAACACCGCAACGCGACACCGGGACATCCTATGGCCTACAGCGTCTGAGGTTTGGGATCCGTGAGTGTTTTTCCGGCCGAATCCAATAGATCGCGTGCGACGATAATTGGGGCCTTGAAATGGATCGCCAGCGCAATGGAATCGGATGAACGGCTATCAAACACCTTCTCCTGATCCTTGAAAGCGACCGTCATGGCGCCATAATAGGTACCGCTCTTCAACGTGATGACAGTTTTCGTCACCCTCCCGCCGAATGATTCCAGAATGGTATGCATCAAATCGTGGGACAGCGGACGTGGAAGCTTCACCCCTGTCAATGCGCCCTGGATGGAACCAGCCACAGTGTCATCCACGAAAATCGGAATGACCTTCCCTTCGGCTCGTAACAGGACGACCGGCCCATGGTCCGACAATCGCACTTGAACATCCGCGATCGTCACCTCGGCGGATGCATGTTCCGGTTCGGCCTGTGCATACCGGATGGAGGCTGAAAGAACGAACACAGCCGACACCAGCAGGATCGCGCCTACCCAACGATTCGTGTCTGTCATCATGTCCTCCTACTCAGGATCTTGAGACAACTTCTGCATGACCCTCCCGGCCGCCGCGTCAGGCATTGGCCCTAACATCACCCGGCTGCGAGCGTCAGGCACGGACGTACGGGTTACCTTTCCGTTCGACACCGATCCGCGTCTCGGGACCATGACCCGTCACAACCGCGGTATCCTCGCTGAGCGTATACAGGCGTTCTCGAATGGAGCGTTCGATCGCATCATAGTCGCCGCCCCACAAATCCGTTCGACCGATCGCCCCGCGAAAGATCGTATCCCCTGCGAGCACCACGTGGGCAGAGGGAAAATGAAAACACATGGAACCGGGGGTATGACCGGGGGTATGCAGGGCACGCCCCTCGAGAGAGCCGATAATCAGCTTCTCCTCATCCTTCAACCAATAGTCTGGTGCGGGGACAGGGACATAGGCTACGCCGAACATGCGACACTGCACCTCAAGAATATCCCAGAGCTCCCGGTCTGCGGGATGAAGGCAAAGGGAGGCGCCCGTGGCCTTCTTCATCTCTCCCGAGGCGAGAAAGTGATCGAAATGGGCGTGGGTATGGAGGATGCTGACGACGGTGAGGCCGAGGTGTGCAACCTCCCGCAGAATCTGCTCCGAAGCCCCGCCGGGATCGACGACAATCGCCTGTTTCGTCACCGGGTCACCAATGATGGAACAGTTGCACCCGAGCGGGGGAACTGGAAAAGTCTTGCGAATCATGCCAGATGTCCAGGCGTGGGGTGGAATCTTGATGCTACCGTTCTGCAATCGATTAGGCAACTCATGGAGGCGCCGGTGAATCTCTTTCTGCACGGGCGGTCCACATCACCTCCGTATCCAGGATGTGCCAAGAGGATTCGCGTGATCTCAGCCACACGAGAAAGCCTGCTCCGCTCCCGTCCGGTCGATCGTTCGCCACATACACCAAGGCCTGCTCCCGTCGAGGTACGAAACCAACTCTGGAGAATGATAAGCGATCGACGGCCTGGGCATCCTGGATCAGTCTGACGGGACGCATCGAAACCTTTCCGTCTGGAACGAACACGTCTTCCTCAGACTCACCGCTTGCTGACCTGAATCGATACGGCACACCGAACGCAAAACGGCCGGCCAGCCGAGCCGGCTTGTGGTTGGTCAACACAAAGTCCGTGACCAAGTCCTGAGGAAGCCGGGAGCCAAACAATTCCTTCGTCTCGAGCAACGCGCGGGTCGTCAACTCTGGCCGTTCTGCGTCCGGGGGCAGTAATCGATTTGTGGTCATCCGTTCGATCACGACGAGGACCGTGCCCGTTGTCAGAAATTTGGATCGCACGACTTCGTCATAAACCCGATACTCTTCGTCTGCAACCCTCTCGCTCAGTGGTGGCGCCGGTGCAGCAAGCGGAGCCGGCAGCGCGATGGTTGCCAGCAAAAGGACGTACATGAAGCGGACGATGCTCGACATTC
The DNA here is from genome assembly GCA_040510255.1 of Nitrospiraceae bacterium. Classification (GTDB taxonomy): domain Bacteria; phylum Nitrospirota; class Nitrospiria; order Nitrospirales; family Nitrospiraceae; genus DASSBQ01. Next base: position 4,415 of record JBEVJJ010000126.1, read on the forward strand.
CGGTGCTCATGGAAAGAGAATAGCGCCTCGCCTCGAATTGGGTCAAACGGCCCGGGTCCTTCTTCGGGATGGACAAGGGGACCTCGACTCTGGTAATCGTCATCTGCTGGATCTCCCAGACTATGATCACTAACCCCCGTGGCCTCTTCCCCGTATTCCTCGGCATCGCTTTCGTATCGTCCTTCATCAGCTGCAAACCGGATGAGTCTCCTTTCAAATTGGAAAATGACAACCTGCGCAAGCAACTCGTCAAGCAGGAGTCAGTGGTGACGTCTCTTCAAGAGGGGAACAAGGTCATGCAGCAGCAGATTGATCTGCTGAACCAGGAACTTCGTGATGCGAAACGTGAAACCGAAAAAGGAATTGCCGAAGCCAAGGCCTTTCAAGCGGAAAGCAAGGCCCTGAATGGCCGGCTTGAATCTCAACTGGTCGAAACGAAAAAACTCGCGTCCGAAATCCAACGAACCGCGGCGCGAGCCGCGCAGAACGCGGACAACATCCGAGTCGAGGAAAAAGGCGCGCAGGTGGAAGACTTGCCAAGGCCCATCGGGGCGGTCGGAAAGGCGGCGGAGGAGGCGCTCGCGCGGAACGGATATCACGTGCGGGTCAGCGTCAAGACCGATTCCAAAGCCATTTTTGTCACGGAACGAAAGGTCTCCACGCCGGCATCGCTGGAGGTGTCGGGGTTTCGCAATCAGTACGTGGTGTTTTTGCAGGCTCTGCCGTCCAATGTCACCCGCCTTGCGGTCAAAGCCGACTTCGAAAAACTCGTCCAGGGGGGACGGGTATTGCCCGTCAATGCAGAGGAAACCGCAGACATCGAGCGCCGCCTCATCGCAGAGATCAACAAGGCGATTTCCGCATCAAGCAAACTGTGAACGGTCTCTCATCGCATGGAACGGAACGGACCGACTCTCCCATTCCGTCTCGTCTTGATGTTCGTCGCCGTTTTCTTTACCATCTTTTTCACCGCGATACAGGTCTCCTTCGCTCTGAGTGCATCCATCCCATCGCCTGAATTATTCCGTCATCTCAAAGCCATCGCAAAACGGTCATCTCCGTCCCCTGTGATCACGATTCCGGAAGGCCACTTCCTAATGGGCACGGTCCGCATTGATGACGACCCGTACGGCCTCGGCACGCAGTTCGACGATACGGAATTGCCGCAGCGGCGTATTTGGCTCGACAGTTACCGGATCGATCGCGACGAGGTGAGTCTCGGCGAATATCTCGCGTTTCTGTACGACCAGCGGCTGCACCCTGCCGAGGGCCTGCAGAAGCTCATCTGGCATGTCATTACTGTCCATTCCGTGTCGGACGAGACGCTTGCGAGATGGCCCGCTCTTTATGTCGAATGGAAAGAAGCCGATGCGTTCTGCCGATCACGCGGCAAATACCTGCCGACGGAGGCTCAATGGGAAAAGGCCGCCCGCGGTCCTCACGGCCTGATATTTCCCTGGGGCGGAACTCCCCCTGATAACAGGCTGGCCATGTTCGGCCAGCACCATGTCCATGAAATCCCGATCCTCGCAGCCGTGGATACCGGAGACGAGGGCAAGAGCCCGTATGGTCTGCACCACATGGCGGGGAACATCGCAGAATGGGTGCAGGATTGGTTCGGCCTCGATTATTACGCCTACATTCCGGAACGGAACCCACCGGGCCCAACGAGCGGGCGGTATAAGGTGGTCCGCGGCGGCTCATGGAAAAGCAAGCCGAATATGTTGCGTTCCGCTACTCGCGGAGGCGCAGTGCCTGATCAACGATCCCCTGCCATCGGATTTCGCTGTGCGACAGCCTCAGCCCCTCTCCAATAAGTCGTCACTCGCATTGGCAGGTAATAATCACGTTCAGCCCTTTCTCGAAAGCCGGTTCATTTCAGTCACATAGTATTCAATGCCCCCCGAAAACTTCCGGTTCAAGAACAGGTCGGCGATGGCCAGACACTCCAAACCGAACGGCAAATACCCGGCATAGCCAAGAATCGGCATTTCGAAGATCTGAAACCGGTGCACGAAGGGCACGGCATATTGCCAATGAGCCAGACTCTGAGAATTCCACATTTCCCAAAACAATCCGCAGAACAGCGCCGCCAACGCGGTAATTGCCGGCACATGCCAATCACCTCTTGTCACATCCGTGAAAATCGTCGGCCGACCCCACGCCCACTCCAGTCCCGTTATGAGGAGCAGCGGCGCCACCCATACCAGCGGATAGAGATAGGTCGGCCAGAGACCGATCCCCAGCAAACCGACGGTTGCAGCGGTGACCACCAGCCACCCGACTGCTTTGGTCCAGTCCGAACGGATGATCCAGGCATGTTTGAACCCTGCAACCACTCTCGGATAGGATGTCAGCCATTCTGCCGTGCCAAGGACCGCGGGAAGCACGGTTGAAAAGGGCAACGTCGCCAGGACAATGTACTCCCCTGCCGGAAGGTGTCCGGCGCCGACGTAGTACCAATTATGGACGAACCGATTGAGGTACTCGAATGACCACCAAAAACCCGCACTGAGTGGGAAGAGTGACAGGAAATAGCGGGGGCGGTAGAGCAACATGCAGCAACCGGTCCTGGCGTAGGTCACCGCATTGATGGTCACAATGTACCCGATCCACAGCACCGAAAACGTATGGAGTTGGAGAGCGCCGAGCCACTCGAACCGGTTCCACGCGAGGATCCACGCGACAGCCGTCCAGACGACTCCCAACCATCCCCACCAGGGGAAATGACGCAACGAGAAATGATTCACGTATAACGAGCGATCAGGGTTCCCCCACACAATGCGATCGACAAACAGCGCCAATGTGCCGACAACGAATGACGCGAGGCCCAAGAAAATCGGCCATGAAAACGACTCCTGCTTGATCGCGATTGGATGCGGAGGCATTTCGAGGTAGGGTTCGACGGACTCTCCTGCGAACCACACGCCGGCCAAAGGTAAGAGGAAGACAGCGGCCAGAACCAGCATGATGATCCCCCACCGCCTGCGCCACGGTTCTATGCTCTTATCGCTCTTCACGGGGTTTCCGGCTGTCCTCCAAACATCAGTGACCAGATTTGGCTGATGCCTGCCCACGGACAACTTGTCCTGTGCGGACAACGTGCGCCGTCTTTAACTTGTCAAAAACTAAGGGATCTATGCAAGACGGCCCGGCCAACCTGTCCCATCCGTGGACTTGTCGCATGATGCTTCACATGGTGTAAGCAGCCAGGAATTCAGGGCAATATCGCCGTGCGCGAGTCATCAGAAAACAGGCGCGTACCTTGAACTCAACATAACCAAATCACCTCAGCTGTGTGTCATCTTGAGACTGACACTGCCTTGAAGAAGGAGGATGGACATGTTTAAACCCCTATTACCATGGACGGTCTGCATGCTATTTTTATTCGGAGTAGTCGCGCCGCTGGCCCTTACGGATCCCGTTTCCGCCTCGACGACATTCACACGAGTCACCGTGAAAGCCATCGACACCGCTGCCCCCAGCCTCACGTTCAGAACGACCGACGGACAGGAATGGACCTTGCCCGCTTCTTCGGCCGAACTTCTCAACGGGTTGCGTAAGGGAGACACCTGCAACCTGGAGATCGACCTGCAGGACCGTGTCGTGAAGATCGTGAAAGCCGCATCGGAATTGCCCTAAGGTATCCTTTTTTTGCTCATCAACCAACTGACCCGTTCTCGGTTCATCCCCTGAACGGGAGAACAACGAGGTGTCTATGAAATGCCGTTCTCTCATGAGTTCTATTCTTGCCGCAGGCGCCACCTGCATGGCCATGGCCATCCCCTTACAAGCCGAGACGTCGACGGCACCTATCGCAGACGGAGCCAAGGTCCTCATCGAAATGACAATCAGCGTCCCGGAAGAGCACGTCATGATTCCCAATCAGAAGAGCGAATACATCCATGGCGCGCGACAGTTGATTCCGGGATTGGAGAATGCCTTGACCGGGATGCACGCAGGCGAAATGAAACGGGTTGAGCTCGACGCAGCGCATGCCTTTGGCCCATATGACGCAGGGAAAAAGACGTCGGTACCACGCAGTCAACTTCCAGAGAAAATCAGGGTGGGAGACATTACGACGACAACCGAAGGGACACCCTTTACCGTCGTCGCGCTGTCCGACGGGTCGGCTGTCATTGATTTCAACCACCCCCTCGCGGGAAAGCAACTCGTGCTCGATGTCCGGGTACTTGATGTAAAGCCGAAAACGTAACCGAGACGAGACCGACGTTGGAGAGGCGGGGCTGTGGAGACATGGCCTCGCCTTTATTATTCCCCCGTTCTCCGTATGAAAGGCACCGTTCCTACCATCGTCCGCAACGTCCTCGCATTCTCGATCGCATGTCCCAGGGCATCATTATTGAAGAACACATATACGGCCAGGCCGGATCGCACATACTTCCGGATCATCTTCGCTTCTTCACCAGCCGCGCATCGGGATACTTCGACGAAAAGAGCCCCTGCGGGCCATGATACCTCAAATAGGTAAAATCCGAGGTGATGACATCCCGTCGAGGATACCGGGCCGAATCCGCAATACAGAGCGCAGCCCGATGTTGATTCAAAAGCCGATAGACCCTGTCCGTAAACCAGGAATCGTGACGAAATTCGAACACGAGACGAAGGGGAATAGCGGTCTTCTCAGCCGGTTGAGATCCCGTTAAGAACCCCTTCAACCTGGTCAGATCACAGGGAGCCGTGGGCGGGAACTGCAGGAGAATGGGACCCAGGTGGCGCCCCAGATATCGCGCATTGGAGACAAAGATCTGCCAAGCTGAATCGACATCCTGAAGCCGTTTGACATGAGTGATGAACCAGCTTGCCTTGACGGCAAATGCGAAGTTTTCGGGGACCTGCCTGCTCCAATTCTCATACGTCGACGGCTTCGGTAGGTGATAGAACGAATAATTGACTTCCGTCGCGGGAAATTCACCGGCGTAAAATTCGAGATACCGGCGGGCCGGCAAATCCTGCGGATAAAACGTCTGTTTCCAGCTTGCATAAGTCCAGCCTGAGGTACCGATACACAGTTTGGGCATCACGCAGGTTCAATCGACCATGGCGCGGGACGCGCTAGTCCATGAAAGCCAACCGGCTGGGTTACTTGTAGTGGAAAGGGGTGGGACAATCCGCGTTAGCCGATCCAGCTGTTTAAGAACCTGTGCGCGGCAAGGATGGGCTACAGCCGCTCTTCATCCAACTCGATCACCTCCACCCACGTCGCGACGCGAGGCAGCGTCTCGACCAGCACGCCCCGCTTCTTCGCAATCTCCGCGAGACGTCCCTGGAAACGCTGCTGTGCCGCCTCATCCTTTGGGGCGGACGACAGAAGCCCTTGGGTCCACTCTCTGATTTCCGGCTCTGTCACTTGCCGGCCGTGGTGCCGCACCCATTCCAACAATTCCTCATCCGTTTTCCCCGTCAGCACCCGTTCCGCAAAACGGTCCGGATCGATCTCCAGAAAATCGATTAGGCGCTTGTCAAAACCGGTCGTCAGGTAGTTGTAATCCTGGATCTGCCCTTCATGGCGTAATCGGACCTTGTCGATGAATCGGGCAAGATGCGCGATGCCGCCGAGGAGGACTTTAGGACTTCGGGGGTACTGTTGATCAGTCATGATGTGCCGCTTGTGTCCTGAGCACTAGATGTAACCATGTCATGATCACACTCGTCAAATCCAAACACATGCGCTCACGAGAATCGTGGAAGTGGATAGGAGAGATCCACGGATGGTGGATCCCCACCTTCACACCGCATGTATGTCAATGAGTTCTCAACCCGAAGGGACCGGTCGTCGTCAGGAAGGATTACGCAACCAACTTCTTCGCCGACTTGCCGGCGCGAAGATACCTCTCGATACCAGCCGCCATCTTTCTTCCCTCGGCAATCGCCCAAACGATCAGTGAGGCGCCGCGTTTGGTGTCGCCTCCCGCGAAGATGCCGTCGAGGTTGGTCATGAAATTGGCGTCCACGGCCACTGCGCCACGAGAGTCGTAGCTCACGCCCAGGCTGTCAAGAAAACCGTTCCTGACAGGTCCAGTGAATCCCATCGCCAGCAGCACGAGGTCCACGTCCATTTCGAAATCCGATTTCGGGATCGGAATGAATTTCCCGCCTTCGAACGATACCCGCTGTCCATGCAGTTTGGTCACATGCCCATTATGGCCGGTGAACTTGACGGTCGACATGCTCCATTGTCGATCGCATCCTTCCTCGTGCGCGTGGGATGTCCGCAGTTGCATCGGCCAGAGGGGCCATGGCGTCGAGGAGGCCCGCGATGGAGGTGGTTCCGGCAGCAGTTCAAACTGATGAACCTCCACGCAGCCCTGCCGATGCGTGGTGCCCAAACAATCAGATCCGGTATCGCCGCCACCGATAATCACGACGCGCTTCCCCTTCGCGGTGATCGGCTCTTCCGTCTGCGGGATGCCGGCGTTGCGCTTATTTTGCTGCGTCAGATAGTCCATGGCAAAATGCACGCCCTTCAGTTCGCGCCCGGAAATCGGCAGATCACGCGCCTGCTCCGCTCCCATGGTCAGGCCGACGGCATCGAACTGCCCGCGCAACTGCTCAGCCGTCATATCTTTTCCCACATGGATACCGGTCATGAACTGCACCCCCTCGGCCTTCAACTGTTCGAGACGCCGGTCGATCACCCACTTCTCCATTTTGAAATCCGGGATCCCGTACCGTAACAATCCTCCGATCCGATCCGATTTTTCAAAGACCGTCACTTGGTGTCCGGCTCGCGCCAACTGCTGCGCTGCCGCCAGTCCTGCGGGACCAGACCCGATAATCGCCACCGTCTTACCGCTCTTCGTGACGGGCAATATCGGCTCGACCAGACCCTCGTTGAACCCGCGGTCGATGATGTTCCATTCGATGACACGGATCGCGACGGGATCGCTGTTGATGCCCAGCACGCAGGCTGATTCGCACGGCGCCGGGCAGAGCCGCCCGGTGAACTCGGGGAAATTGTTCGTCATGTGTAGGGCGTTCAACGCGTCCTGCCAGCGCCCGCGGTGGACCAAGTCGTTCCACTCGGGAATGAGATTCACGACGGGGCAGCCGTTCGTGCTCTGACAGAATGGCACGCCACAGTCCATGCACCGCCCGCCTTGCGCCTGAAGCTTCTCTTCAGCAATCGGTTCGTACATTTCCTTCCAGTCGAGCACCCGCAGCTCGACCGCCCGACGCTTGGGGCCTTCGCGAGAATATTTCAGGAAGCCTTTTACGTCACCCATGCCCTACTCGTCCTTACGTCGTCACAAAGCTGAACTCCCCACCGGAAACGGCCCGCTCAGGAAGACACCGGGCGCTCACGGGACACAGCCGCCTCACCGTCTCGGCGGCGTTCACAAACGTGACGTGCCTTATTCGGCACGTCGTGAACCTCGCGCCCGTGCGCAAACGTGAGACGATTTATTCATCGTCTCGCGCACCTCGCGGGCGTCCACACCCTGTCTTCAGGCGTTACGCTTTTTTCCACCCTTCGCCGTTGCCGCCTTCCGTTCGGCGAGCACGCGCTTATAATCGATCGGCATGACTTTCACGAACTTCGGCAGCATGGCTTTCCACGCGTCCAGGACTGTTTTGGCTTTCCGGCTGCCGGTGTACATGTAGTGTTTGGTGATCATGTCGTGAAGCAGTTGCTTGTCTTCTGTCGTCGCAACTTTTTCCAACTCGACCATGCCGAGGTTGCAGCGCGATTCAAATTTCCCCAATTCGCTTAGAACGAACGCCGCGCCCCCGGACATGCCGGCGGCAAAGTTCCGACCGGTTTGTCCCAACACGACCACGACGCCGCCCGTCATATACTCGCAACCGTGATCCCCTGTTCCTTCGATGACCGCGTAGGCGCCGCTGTTTCGGACGGCAAACCGTTCACCCGCCATGCCATAGAAGTAGGCTTCACCCTGGGTGGCTCCATAGAGTGATGTATTGCCGACCAGGATCGTCTCTTCCGGGGTGAAAATCGAGGTCCTCGGAGGAAAAACGATAAGCTTGCCGCCCGACAGGCCTTTGCCGATGTAATCGTTGGACTCGCCTTCGAGGGTCAGCGTGATGCCGCGCGCGAGGAACGCGCCGAACGACTGACCGGCCGAGCCGGTAAACTTGATCGAAATCGTATCGGGGGCGAGGCCTTCCAGTCCGTACTTCTTTGCGACGCAGCTGGACAGAACGGTCCCCACCGTTCGGTTGATGTTTTTGATCGGTAACTCCAGCGTAACTTTCTCGCCGCGTTCTAGGGCCGGCCGGCAGAGTTCCACAAGTTTATTATCGAGAATATGGGCCAACCCGTGATCCTGTTTCTGCACACAGTAACGCGGCACGTCCGATCCTACATCCGGCACAGCCAACAGCGGCGTGAGATCGAGCCCCTTGGCCTTCCAATGGTCAACGGCTTTCTGCGCCCGGAGTTTATCCACCCGACCGACCATCTCATTGATGGTACGGAAGCCGAGCCGGGCCATGAGCCCCCGGACTTCTTCTGCGACGAAGTAGAAGTAATTGACGATATGATCGGGCTGACCCGTGAACCTTTTTCGTAGTACAGGGTCCTGCGTGGCGATGCCGACCGGGCAGGTATTGAGATGACACTTCCGCATCATGATGCAGCCTTCGACGATCAATGGAGCCGTCGCAAAACCGTATTCCTCGGCGCCGAGCAAGGTGGCAATCACCACATCCCGCCCGGTTTTCATCTGGCCGTCGGTCTCGACTCGGATGCGGCCGCGCAAATCGTTCAGCACGAGAGTTTGATGGGTCTCCGCCAATCCCAATTCCCATGGAATGCCTGCGTACTTGATGGAGGACAACGGTGAAGCTCCGGTGCCGCCGGAATCGCCGCTGATCAGGACCTTATCGGCATAGGCCTTCGCCACACCTGCCGCCACTGTCCCCACGCCCACCTCTGCCACCAGCTTCACAGACACGGCTGCATCCGGATTCGAGTTTTTCAAATCGAAGATCAGCTGAGCCAAGTCCTCGATGGAATAAATATCGTGATGGGGCGGAGGGGAAATCAGTTGCACACCCGGCGTGGCATACCGCAATCGCGCAATGTTCTCGTCGACCTTATGCCCCGGTAATTGACCGCCTTCACCGGGTTTCGCTCCCTGCGCCATCTTGATCTGCAATTCGCGCGCATTGGCGAGATAGTGCGCCGTCACACCGAATCGGGCTGACGCCACCTGCTTGATGTAGGAATTCTTCGAATCGCCGTCGGGCAAGGGAAGAAACCGTTCCGGATCTTCCCCGCCTTCGCCGGTATTGCTCTTGCCGCCGATGCGATTCATCGCGATCGCCAAGGTTTCATGCGCTTCCTTGCTGATCGATCCAAACGACATCGCCCCCGTGTTGAATCGCTTCATGATCTCCGTCGCCGGCTCGACGTCGTCGATAGGGATCGGCTGAGGGAGATATTTGAAGTCGAGGAGGCCGCGAAGATTCGAGCGCTGCTTGCTCTCGTCATTGACGAGAGCGGAAAATTCGGCAAACGTCTTCGGGTCTTTGGCTTTCGTCGCGTGCTGGAGCTTATAGATGGTCTCCGGGTTCCAATTGTGGTGTTCCCCCTGGACGCGGTAATGAATTTCGCCGCCGAAATCCAAGTGCATCACAGGCGCCGGCTCATACGCGATGCGATGCCGCCTCAGCGTCTCTTCGCCGATTTCCCTGATCCCGATCCCTTCCACCCGTGACGGCGTACCGGTGAAATACCGATCGACCAGGTCTCTATTCAGGCCGATCGCTTCAAAAATCTGCGCGCCGCAGTAGGACTGCACTGTCGAAATCCCCATCTTGGAAAAGATTTTGAGCAGGCCTTTGTTGATGGCCTTGATGAACTTCCCTTCGGCGGTTTGCGCATCCAGGCCTTCGGGGAGATAGCCGTCACGTTCCAGGTCCACCAGAGTCTCGAACAGGAGGTACGGATTGACCGTCCCCGCGCCATATCCGATGAGAGCGGCGAATTGATGGACATCCCGCGGTTCGCCGGTTTCGAGTATCAACCCGACCTCGGTCCTCGTGCACTCCCTGACAAGATGATGGTGCACGGCCGAAATGCCGAGCAGGCTGGGAATCGGCGCCCATTCCTCATTGACACCTCGGTCGCTCAAAATCAGAAAGGTATGTTTCTCTTTGATCGCCTCGGACGCCTGCTTGCACAAGTCATCGACCGCAGCACCCAGTCCGTCAATTCCCTCCGCCACGCGGAATAACATGCGCAGCGTCTTACTCTTGAAATGGGAATCCGTGATCTCGCGAATTTTCTGCAAGTCGGCGTTCGTGAGAATTGGCTGCTGCACCTTGATGCGGCGACAGGACTCAGGCGACTCGTCCATCAGATTGGGTTTGGGGCCGATGTTGGTGACCAACGACATAACCAGTTGCTCGCGGATCGGGTCGATCGGAGGATTCGTCACCTGTGCAAAAAGTTGCTTGAAATACTTGAAGAGGAGTTGCGGCCGATCTGACAACACCGCCAGCGGCGTATCGGTTCCCATCGAAGAGATGGCTTCTTCGCCCGTCACCACCATCGGAGTAATGACCATCTTCAATTCTTCGACCGTGTAGCCGAACGCCTGCTGCCGCTGGCGAATCGTCGGATGATCCGGTTGCGGAACGTTCAGCGGCTCAGGCAGATCATCAAGCGAAATGCCGTATTGCGCGACCCAATTGCGATAGGGTTTGCGACCGACGATGTCGGCTTTGATTTCTTCGTCATCGATGATGCGACCTTGCTCCGTGTCCACCAGAAACATCCGGCCCGGCATCAGCCGGCCTTTCAGACGCACGTCCTTCGGGTCGCCGGGCAACACCCCCGCTTCCGATGCCAGCACGACCACTCCATCGCTCGTCACCTGATAGCGGCACGGGCGCAACCCGTTCCGATCCAACGTTGCGCCGATCAACTTCCCGTCGGTAAAACACACCGCGGCGGGACCGTCCCACGGCTCCATCATCGCGGCGTGGTATTGGTAAAACCCGCGCCGGTCGAGATCCATCTGCGGATTCGCGACCCATGGCTCGGGAATCAGCATCATCATCGCGTGAGGCAGCGAGCGGCCCCCCATCACGAGGAATTCGAGCGCGTTGTCAAGACAGGCGGAGTCGCTTTGATTCTCGGAGACGATCGGGAACAACTTCTCCATATCCTTGTCGAACAGGTCGGAGTTCAACCGACCCTGGCGGGCCCGCATCCAATTGACGTTGCCCTTCAAGGTGTTGATCTCGCCGTTGTGACAGACAAACCGGTATGGATGAGCCAGCGGCCACGTAGGGAATGTGTTGGTGCTGAAGCGCGAGTGGATGAGCGCGAGCGCACTGGTCATGCTGGGGTCGGTCAGGTCCTGGTAGTAGGCTCCCATCTGATGCGGCAACAGCAACCCCTTATAGACGATGGTGTTGCTCGACAGGCTCGAAATATAAAAGTAGTCGCGGCCTTCGATTGCCGATTCACGGACGGCCTTCTCGACCTGCTTGCGGATCACGTACAATTTGCGTTCGAATTGTTCATCGTTGAAGATCCCGCGCGCGATAAAGACCTGCCGCATGAACGGTTCGGTCTTGCGGGCCTGCACGCCGATGGCGTCGCTCTTGACGGGCACGTCGCGCCAACCGAGCAGCTTCGCGCCTTCTTCCTTGACAATGTTGGAAAGCAGGGTCTCGCAGGGCTTGCGCGCGTCGGCCTCGCGAGGCATGAACAGCATCCCCACGCCATATTCTCCGGCATTGGGCAGCTTGATGCCGATATCCTTCGCCGCACGCTTGAAAAACTCATGCGGCACCTGCAGGAGAATCCCTGAACCATCGCCCGTGCAAGGGTCGCACCCCTGCGCGCCGCGGTGGGCCAAATGCTCGAGCACTTGCAGGCCGTTTTGCACGATACTGTGGGATCGCTGGCCCTTGATATTGACGACGAACCCGATCCCGCACGCGTCCTTCTCAAATTGGGGATCGTAGAGACCTTGTTTCGGAGGAAATCCCGGGACATTCATGATGTGACGCTCACGAAAAGGAAGGGAATGTTTGGTTCACAGGATAAACCGCTCGACGGAGGACGCTTCGGCTGCGCGCAACCACGACCATTTCAATGATCTTCAAGCGGGAATTGAATGAAGGGTCACCTTACTGGATGGCGCGGGAAAGTGTCAAGATTCCGGAGACGTCGATGACTCGTTCTGCTTGACTTGAGAACGCACCCTGCCCTACTATCCGCCGCATGCCGAACGGACCGACTACCCTGACTATCCACACGATGGCTGATGTGTGGGAAGCCTATCGTGAGGAACTGGAGGGCGTCGAGGAGCAGGTTCGGAAGAATCTCGATTCCAGCGTCCCTCTGGTCAACACCGTCGCCGCCCACATTCTGAGTAGCGGCGGGAAACGCATCCGTCCTCTGTTCGTGTCTCTCTGCGCGCGCCTCTGCGGCTATTCCGGCCGCGACCATCTGCTGCTCGGCAGTCTGGTGGAATTCATCCATACTGCCACGCTCCTGCACGACGACGTCGTGGACGACGCCGATGTCCGCCGCGGACGACAAGCGGCGCGAAAAGTGTGGGGGAATCAGATCAGCATCCTGGTCGGGGATTACCTCTACTCCAGGGCGATGTGTCAAATAGTAGAATTTCGCAATCAGACCGTCAACGAAACGCTGGCCGAGGCCTGCCGGAAAATGGCCGAAGGGGAAGTATTACAACTCTATTACAACGGAAACCCCTTGATGCCCGAGCCGGATTACTTACGGATCATCGAACACAAGACAGCCGGACTGATTGCGGCTGCATGCAAAATCGGCGCAATCGCCGGGGGCGGGATGGATGACCAACAGGACGCGCTGTTCCGATTCGGTCAGCGGCTCGGCATTGCCTTCCAGTTGGCCGACGATACCCTCGACTATGCAGCCAACGGCACAAGTCTTGGCAAGACCTTGGGTCAGGACCTCCGTCAGGGGAAAGCAACCCTTCCGTTGTTACACCTTCTCCAGTATTGCTCCGACCGCGATCGGGAGATGATCAAAGATCGGATGGAAACCCGGACCTTGAGCGAAGGAGATCTGCACCGCATTCTCAATCTCATGCAGGAGTTTGGTTCTATCGCCTATTCCATGGATCGTGCGCGGGCGTTTGTCGCGGCGGCCAAGCGAGACCTCGACTTGTTCGAGGACGGAAATCCCAAACGAGCCCTGTCGGTCGCCGCCGACTATATGGTGACTCGCGATCGGTAAGCCGACCGGCCTGCCTTACATCGACACACGCCTGCTGATACACAAGATTGTCGGATCGTGTCCGGCCTCCGTATGTGCCGGACATGTGGGATGGCATATCCGTTCACATCATTCTTGAGGACTGTCCATGGCACATATCATTCCGTTCCGCGGCACGTTGTATGATCCCGCTATCGTCGGCGATGTTCGCAAAGTTGTCGCTCCTCCGTACGATATCATCGATGCCGCCATGCAACAGTCGCTGCACGACCGTCACCCGCAGAACGTGATTCGGCTGGAACTCGGGGTCGAGGAAGCGGGAGATGGCCCATCCTCGAACAAATACTCGCGGGCAGCCGCCGCATTGCGGGACTGGCTACGGAGCGGCGCCTTACGCCGGGACCAGCAACCGGCGATCTATTACCACACCATCGAATACCTCCCGCCCTACTCTCCACCGGGCTCGGCGACGCGACTGCTGAAAGGATTTCTTGCGACGGTCGAACTCGAAGAGTTCGGCACTGGAAAGATCTACCCGCACGAGAATACCCGCGCAGCAGCCAAGACCGATCGCTTGAATCTTCTCGAAGCGTGCCGCTCGAACTTCAGCCCGATTTTTTCGCTCTATTCCGATCCCACGGGCCGCATCCTCACGTGGCTCGAAGAGGCCATCGCATCGGACAAACCCCGCATTGATTTCCGCGATGACATCGGATTCCGCCAGCGCCTCTGGGCAGTGACCAATCCGGTGGTCCTCGCGAAGGTGGTCGAAGCCATGAAAAGTATCCCCTTATTCATTGCCGACGGTCATCATCGCTATGAAACCGCGCTCAACTACCGCCGCGCGCGGCGCCAACAAGCAGGACCCGGCACGCAAGATGCTTTACAACCGTACGACAGCGTCATGATGTTGTTCGCCGGTCTTGAGGATACGGGATTGACCGTGCTGCCGACACATCGTGTGTTGACCACGCCGCTGCCTGCCATCACAGCCCTCAAACAGATTCTCACCGCGACGTTTGAGATCGTTCCCTTTCCCTTTCAGCCTGCCACCGAGGAACGCGTCCGGACGCAATTCCTTGAATCTCTTCGGGCTCGAGGCCGGTCGGCGCCGGTGTTCGGCCTGGCCATACGAGATGAACCGGCCTACTATCTCCTGGAACTCCGGGGTCCCCATCGCCCGACCGCAGCCACGTCGCCACGCGATCGCCTCGATGTCTCCATCCTCCAGCAACAGATCATCAGCAAGCTCTGTCCGACGACGCAGGAACAGGAAGGGATTCTCTACACCAAGGATGATCATGAGGCGTTGAATTGGGTGCTCGGAAAGACAGGGACGGCGGCACTCCTGCTCAATGCCACGAAAGTGAGCGACGTGCAGGCGGTGGCCTCAGCCGGTGAGCGCATGCCGCACAAATCCACCTACTTCTTCCCCAAGCAGCTGACCGGTCTCGTCCTCAATGTCATGGAGGAGTAAGCTCGGTACGAGGTTGCCATGAAGGCCAAGATCCTCATAGTGGATGATGACCAAGACATCGTCACGATGCTCCAGGATCGTCTGGATGCCAGCGGGTACCGGACCGTCACAGCCGCAGACGGCCAACGCGGCCTCGAACTGATCGAGCAAGAATCCCCCAATCTCGTGCTCCTCGACCTGTACCTGCCCCGTCTGAAAGGCATGGATGTGCTCAAACGCCTGGCGCAGATACGGCAGATGGAGGACATTCCGGTCATCGTCATGACGGCGGCCGGGACCATCCCTGATGCCGTTGAGGCCATGCGACAGGGCGCCTATGATTTCCTGACCAAGCCGCTGGATAAAGATCATTTGCTGATCGTTATTCAAAAGGCCCTCGAGCGGGATTCGCTCAAGCGGCAGGTCGCCGTCCTGAAGTCCGATCTGCAAAACCGGTACGCCACGATTGTCGGCGAAAGCCCTAAAATACAGGCCATCGTCGAGTCGGCACAACGCGCATCCAAGTCTGATGCCGGCGTGTTACTTCTTGGCGAGAGCGGAACCGGCAAGGAACTGTTCGCGCGCTCAATCCATCAATGGAGCACGCGCCAAAGTATGCCGATGGTCGTCATCAATTGCGTGGCGCTCACCGAATCACTGCTCGAAAACGAACTATTCGGCCATGAACGCGGAGCCTTTACCGGTGCGGACCGGTTGCAGAAGGGCAAACTCGAGATGGCGGACGGCGGCACCGTGTTCTTGGATGAGATCGGCGATATGTCGTTGCCGCTGCAAGCGAAGCTGTTGCGGGTCTTGCAGGACCGGGAATTTCACCGGGTCGGAGGAACGAGGCCGGTATCGGTCAACGTGCGGTTCATCGCCGCCACGAACAAAGACCTGAAACAGGCTATCAAAGCTGGACAATTCCGCGAGGACCTGTTCTTCCGATTGAATATCGTCAGTCTGACGTTGCCTCCGTTGCGTGAGCGCAGCGAGGATATCGCCACGCTGGCTCAGTTCTTCCTGGAACGCCATACGAGGGAAGCGAAACGGCCCGGCATGACATTGAGCGCTTCAGCTATCGTCGCCATGACGCGCTACCCATGGCCCGGAAACATCCGGGAACTCGAAAACGTGATTGCCCGCGCCGTGGTGTTATGTCCTGGTGACACGA
This sequence comes from Nitrospiraceae bacterium, assembly GCA_040510255.1. GTDB lineage: Bacteria > Nitrospirota > Nitrospiria > Nitrospirales > Nitrospiraceae > DASSBQ01. The sequence continues at coordinate 20,255 of JBEVJJ010000126.1, forward strand.
TCGAGACGGACGTGTTGTCGCTCTCACTCGAGGATGCCGCGTTGCGGGGCGGCCCTGCGGACTCACTGCCCTATATGAGCCTGCCCTACCACGCCTCCATGGAAGAGCATAGTTCCTATATCATTGAGCTCGCATTGGAAAAGGCCGGAGGCAACCAAACGAAAGCGGCAGAGCTCCTAGGGCTGCAACGAACCTACCTTGCCCGACTCATCAAACAACGCAAACCATCGTCCGAATACCAGTGAACGGCGCGTTGAGGTTCACGACGCGCTGAATAAAGCGCGTCACGTTTGTGAACGCCGCCGAGATAGTGAGGCGGCAGTGTCTTACGAGAACGATGCTGGCGGCTCTTTTTCAACACCCTGCTAGTGCTCACCGGCCGGTTTTCTTGCAGACAGATGGATCAATCCGTTCGCCGCGTCATGCTCCACCTGCGCGTAACGCTCCGGCGTCCCCACATCCGACCAATATCCCTCGAGGTCATACCCCAGGATCCGCTCTCCCTGTTCAAGGCCGCAGACATAGGCATCGATGATCGACGATTCCTTGCCGTGGGGTAACGTCCGAAGCAGTCGAGGATGCAGAATATGGACGCCGGCAAACATGCGGGGCTCGGTCGGCTCGTGACAGGATAACCCCTTTCCGGTAATCCGGACAATCTGATCCTGCGAGCCCACTTCCACGAGACCCCACCGCGCCGCCTCAGGGTCCTTGCGCAGCACCATCGTGACCGCAGCCTCCCGTTGCCGATGAAAGGCTGCGAGTGCCTCGAGATCCAACTCGAACAAGGTATCCCCGTTCAACACCAAAACTGGCTGCCCGTTAAAGAACGGCTCGGCCTGCTTGATCCCTCCCCCGGTCCCGAGGATGACAGGTTCATGTGAATACTCCAGGCGAAGCCCGAACCGCGCGCCATCGCCCAAGGCTTGCTCAATCATCGGTCCAAGGTGATGGAGATTGATCATCACATCGTGAAACCGATACCGTCTCAGGAGAAGCAGGTTCCAGACGATCAGCGGCGTGCCCGCCACGGGCAGCAGCGCCTTCGGCATGACATTCGTCAACGGCCTGAGCCTGGTACCAAACCCTGCTGCGAGAATCATGGCCCTCATAAAGAATACTGAATGATGAATGTTGAGTGATGAATTCCGTGATCTGAATCATGAATGCCGGCTTCAGGATTGTGGAATGCCGCTGACTTCCGAACCAAGAAAGGGCGGATGAACGAAAGCGTCAGCCTCATGATGATTCAGCATTCACAATTCAACATTGCGCGTGCGTGGTGCTACTGGAGCTCAGGCACGTAGGGCGCCAGATGCTTCTGCAGAGTCGAGAGTTCCGGGTACTTGAGCAAATTGCGCTGTACATATCCCAGGACGCGCGGGATGTCGGCCAGAAATTTGGGGTTATGTTTGACCTGATCGATATAGACGAATCGCCCAGCCGCTTTGAGATTGCGCTGAATGCTCGTCAGGTCGAAGAGACGGCGAAACGTCGCACGATCCGTCATGCCCGCATCGTGCCTCTTCATGCCATGCCAAAAGCATGCGATCAGGTCGTCGATCAGCCCCTCGTCGAGTTGAATGTAGGCATCACGAAGCAGGGAGGCAAGATCGTAACTACATGGGCCCATGAGCGCGTCCTGAAAATCGATGACCCCCAATCGCTCGCCGTCCACCATAAGATTACGTGAATGATAGTCGCGATGCACAAAGACTTGCGGCTGTCCCGCCAAGAGCTCGGCGATTTTCTGAAATTCTTGCCGGATTACCGTCCCATCGTCAGCGCGCATCGGCTTTCCCTGCCTGGCAAGGACGCCATATTCCATGAAGTGCTCGAACTCCCACATCAGTAACGGGGCGTCGAACCCCCGATGAAAGGCAATGCACGCGGGATTGCGCGGACTGGTTCCTTTCGCCTGTATCAGGACCAGCCCCTCGACGGCGCGACGATACAACGTCTCCACTCGCGACCGTTCCGCCGCGTGGCAGGCTTCGGCGAGCGTGACATCGCCAAAATCTTCCAGATACAGCAATCCCGCCTCACGATCATCGTAGTACAGGACGGGAACCGCAACGCCGATGGCTTCGAGATGAGACCGCACATTCGTGAAGGGTAACTCGTTGATCTGAACCGATGCGCCACTCACTGCCTCTTCGGATTGTTTAAATCCCTCCGCTTCGGCAAGTTGCATCAGGATCACCGACGACGGACACGTACCTTTCAGCCCGACCCGGAAGTAGCGACGATTGGACGCATCCCCGGCAAGCGGCGTCAAGGATGCAAAGGTTCCATGGAACGGCAACTTGGACCGAACCGTCTCTGCGATGCGCGTCGGATGAGGCGGCGTGAGGGAACTGACCGGCGGTGCGGGATTGGTTGTCGCCATACGGACCGCATTATAGCCGGAGCACCATGAGATTGAAAAACATTTAATCCCAAACCGATCCTGTCCATGGTTGGCCAACGGACATCCACACTTCGCGATACGATGAAATCATCTTCAAACCGCTTTTCTATCCATATCAGCCCGCGCGAACACTGGAGGAGATCGAAGCGGATACCCAAGCCGTGGAGAAAGATATCTTGGACAGGCTTGGCGACATGACAGCCTCGTCATTGTATCGACGCGCCACTTCTGCTAGCATTATGCTATCTTTTCCCCGAAGAAGGATGGAGGTGGACAATATGGCGCAGGTTCTCGTCAGAAATCTGAAAGAGAAGGTCGTGGCCAGGCTGAAGAAGCGGGCAGCGAATCGAGGCCGCTCGCTTCAGGCGGAAGTCAAAATCATTCTGGAAGAGGCCGCCAAGGAAGATACGGCGGATTTCTGGAAGGAAGCTGACCGTATACGGGAACGGCTCAAGCGTTCCGGCCGCCGGTTCAGCGACAGCGCTGCTTTGATCCGGGAGGACCGTGACCGTTGACCACATACGTCATCGATGCCAGCGTGGTTCTCAAATGGTTCATTCCCGAAACCCACAGCGAGCCGGCATTGCGTGTGAAGCACGCCGCAATTCGTCTCCATGCTCCGGCCCTTCTGACTTTGGAAGTCGCCAACGTGCTTTCCAAAAAGCGGCGTCGCGGCGAAGTACCCGAACCGGAGATCGAAGCCATTTGGCATGCATTTCGGCTGGCGCCGATCCGTCGTCACGCTGATGATACGCTGGTTCTCGCCGCCTTCGACCTTGCCCACCTGACGAAGGAGGGTCTATACGACAACTTGTATCTAGCCCTAGCCATCAAACTGGATATACCATTCCTGACGGCCGATCAAAAGTTCTATCGGGCGCTCCAAGGGACACCGTACCGCAACCACCTCCGTTGGATCGAGCACCTGATTACGTGAAGCGTCGGTCGAAGGGGACACAATGAAGGCATCGCCAATGCCTCTGATCATCAGATTCAGGCGTGGAGGAGTTGGAGAAGATACCAGAGTATCGAGAGCATGACGCGCCTGAAATATCCGCCTCCTTCTTCGGAAGATACGGAAGGTCTGAGAGATGATTGACACCAACGTCGTGTTCTAGAAGCAGGTTACGGACGATCCCGAATTCGCCAACACATTTTGGATCGGCTGCTCTCCCACTATCTCAAGAAGGGTGCCGGGTCATGCAATACATCCACCTTGGCCGTTCCGGGCTAAAAGTCAGCCGTCTCTGTCTCGGCACCATGAATTTCGGTCCTGAAACATCGGAAGCCGACAGCGTTCTCATCATGGATCGGGCGCTGGAGTTGGGCTTCAATTTTTTCGACACGGCAAACGTCTATGGCTGGAAGGTGGGAGAAGGAGCGACCGAACAAATCATCGGCCGGTGGTTTGCCCAGGGAGGACATCGACGGGAGCGAGTGGCCCTGGCCACGAAGGTATTCGGGCGGATGGGCGACTGGCCAAACCAATCCAAACTGTCGGCGTTGCACATCAAGCGGGCTTGCGAGGACAGCCTTCGCCGGCTGCAAACAGATTATCTCGATATTTATCAGATGCACCACGTCGATCGGGAGTCGCCGTGGGAGGAGATCTGGCAGGCGATGGAACAACTCTATCGCGAGGGAAAGGTACTCTATATCGGCAGCAGTAACTTTGCCGGGTGGCACATTGCCCAAGCACAGGAAGCGGCGAAGTCTCGCCATTTCATGGGACTCGTGTCCGAACAGAGCTTATACAATCTGAATGAACGGACGGTGGAACTCGAAGTCATCCCCGCCTGCCAGGCCTATGGGCTGGGCCTGATCCCGTGGAGCCCTCTCGCGCGTGGCCTGCTCGCCGGCGCCTTGGAACCGGCGAAAGTCGGGCGGCGGGCCGACGAAGACCTGCGGAAAGACATCACGAAATATCGTACTCGACTGGAGGGCTACGAACGGCTCTGCCGGCAACTGGGTGAACAGCCGGCCGATGTGGCGCTGGCCTGGCTGCTCACCCGACCAGCTGTCACGGCTCCCATCATCGGCCCCCGGACCATGGAGCAACTGAATGGTTCGATGCGGAGCCTGGAATTGACCCTCGATACCGACACTCTCAAGAAACTCGATGAATTATTCCCTGGCCCCGGTGGGGCGGCTCCTGAAGCCTATGCCTGGTGACAGTCTCAATCGCGCGCGCTCAGTCGATGAATTCGTCATTTCGTCCGCACCCGGCAAAGGAGACCTGAAAGATTGTGTATCCTGCAAGCATGCAAGTGTTCGCTTGTGAACTGCGGGACTTCCACCTCAGACCAGCGCTTCTCTCCGATACCGGCATCCATACCACGTCATCACGATTCCCTGCTGAGCTGTCCCGCATAGACGCCATCAGGACTCACGGCCCCTTCCGGCATGTTGACGTCCACGAAATTGGTGCATTCTTCGGCTTCCCTTCAAGCCTGACAGGAGCGGCATCAGACTTGCTCGCATTCTGAACGGGTGGGCGGCGGATTGATCCTGCGTGGGACCGCCGTTGATATGACGCCACGCCGGACCTTCCCCACAACTGGTAGGACGTGCGACAGAAAGGATGGAGAGCCATGCCCAGGCAGCAAGACAAGACCTTGGAATGCAGATCCTGCCGGGGAGACCTGTTGCCGGATCGGTATGTCGATACGGAAGATGCATGCGGACACATGTGGGTCCGCATGCTGCGATGCGTTGATTGTGGCAAGATTCCGAATGTGGTGCCGCCGCGGCGAACGAAGCTTCTCCAGTTTTCGCCCTTCGGCAAAACGGCGCCCCGAAACATCCTCGCCGACGAGAGTACCCCCCTCGGTATTTAGCTTTCCGTGGTCGCGGCCCGACGCACCCCCTGACGGGTGACTTCAGGAGTCAACCGTCTACGCGTAGTCCGTCGAGGGCGCCTCATACAGCCTGACAGCGCTGTCCGACCCGTTGCGTTGACACGAAATCATTCCTGACACCATTTTCTTGACTCAGCTGAATTCAGAACTCAGTCGATGCTTTCTTTAGACTTATCAAGAAGTTCTCTAGATATGACTTGTCCCCCATCCGTATGTTTGGAACAAAATATCGAACGACCAAACCAGGCAGTTGTCGCGGTACTGCTTCAATCATTGCCACCTCAGTATTAGTCACAATACTGAATGTTAGCGATTCCTTGTACGGCAGGGGAATAGGTATTGAGTGATGAAGACGTGCACGTTCTTTTGAGTAGTCTCGCCGCCTAACCTGAAGGACTGTCGCACGTTTTCCCAGAAGCTCTTTCCCGTCAGTGACGCGAATCCGGACTTCGGAGTAGCCAGCGATGTCCTCAAGTCGGTTATAGGGTTTACTGGTGAGTTGATACTCCTTGGGAGAGGTAGCTTGTTTGTCCCTATCATTGAAGACACTCAATCCTTCTCCTAACGGCGGCCAAGCAGGATATTCGATTCCACGATAGGGAAATCGTTCTTCCGAAGGTTTCGGAATCGGTCCTCGCCCGTTGTCGATTTCCTCCTCGATTCCTACGTGCTTTAGGATAGAACTGCGGAGCATTTCTCGAACCGTCTCGTATTCTTGATTCACCAAAACAACAAGGTCATCAGCACCAAGCGCATGAGTCTCCTGGGTCAACACCTTTTCACCCAATCCCTCGGGATAGACCCTGCCCCATGCGAACGATAGTTCAAGTCCGTGCGTTCAGACCCCTGCGGATTGAAATAAGACAGCTCTGAGGCATCGACGTTCAGAAGGGAACCCGCAAACAGTACCAACGGGGCAAGAGCCAGCATCATCGACAGCCCTCCTCAGTGTACTTGCGCTTGACAGATCCTTACAAAACGGTGTCAGGAATGATTTCTCGATGCTGTCTGGGGCGACCCGGTTCACGAACCATCGCCTGCAAGGTCCACTGGGCTACCGTCTGCCTCACCCAGTCACCCGTTCCATAGGGTCGTCCTTTTCTGACACTCCGGCGGATAGCAGCGATCTCCTCGCCCGTTTGTGGCTCGTTCACCCATCCGAGCCAGTCGTGGCCAGGAGCGTGACTCGGCTAGCTTCCCGTCTCGATCGGGGGCGCCACCACACGACGGGCCAACCACCACTCACAACTCACGGCGGCAATAGTCGCGCCGGCGGCATCGGCTACCACGTCCCAAGGATCGGCCTGTCGCATCGGCACAAAATACTGATGCACTTCGTCCGTTACCCCGTAGAGGGCGGAGGCGACGATTGCCAACGCGACGGCTCGAGAGGCGGACCATGTCCCCCCGGCAA
>JBEVJJ010000127.1:0-10994 GCA_040510255.1 Nitrospiraceae bacterium
GTTCGTTCCGTATCGCACACTGGATTGCTTCGATTCGCTCCCGTTGAAGCTCCGGTATCATCATGGAACGGCATCATATCGTCGGACCCGGCAGTGGTCAATTGCCCTGTTCGAGCGAGGACGGCAGTGTTAATATGGGAGAGATGGTATCGTCTCCGGTGCCCGAGTCTCCGCACTATCGCATCACATTTTTCTTCGGCCCTGAAGCCGTCGATCAGGATGGCCGGCAGTGGAGATGTGTTTTCAATGTCAAGAAACGCAGTTGGAAGGGCGGAATTCAGGTCGTGGTCGATCTGACGTCAGATCAGGTGGCACGTGGGCGACAGGCTTGCGATCTTGGGACATGGGCCGAGGGGGTGGTGTCTGCCGTCCCAATTGAGGAACGAGCCGCCTTGGCGCAGCGAATCGACGAATTGTTTATCCAGGCCCTCTGTGCTTGGAAATTGGATCTGGTCGCGCAACAGGGTCTGTCACAGGAGAATCAAACGGTCCCCGCCGATGCATGTTCCAATCAATTCGAGAGTGCTGCCGATTCCATCCGCCCGAGAATCATCTCCTATCTGTGCACCGAACTGGATCTGGATGATTCAGTCGACTTGGGCCGGTGGCCTCATACCTCATAAGAATGCCCTAGAAAAGAGGGAATCGGAGGGGTTTTTATTCAGGACAGGATTTGTTATAACCCCACCGGGTGCGGGAGGCGGCCACACTTGCTCCTGGCAACCGTTGTGAACCAAGCGAATTGAGATAAGGAGGAGTCTATCGTGATCCGCATGACAACCACGCCTCGGCACCAATACCACACCGGACTTTTGAAGGTTTTACTCATTCTGGTCTTACTGGCCTTTTCTTCTACCACCTTCGTCTCTCCACTTCTCGCTCAGGACACGGCGCCCTCTTCCACAGCTACGGGTGATGCCTCCACTGGGACGCCGTCCGGCGTGGGAATGCAAGCAGCCGCCGCCGTGGCCACCATTGTGTATTTTCCGTTTAAAGCGGCCTTTGCAATCGGAGGGGGGATCGTGGGAGGACTGGGCTATGCCTTTTCCGGTGGAAGTGAACAGACGGCAAAGAACATTTGGGTCCCGAGCATGTACGGCACCTACATCATTACCCCTGATCACTTGAAGGGGGACAAGCCCGTCCGGTTCCTGGGCGTTCCAGCAGAGCCAACACGCGATTCGCTCGATTCATCTTCCCCGGAGCCTGTGCCGGTGCCACTGGAACCCATCCGATAACATGCGACCCGTCATAGGGGTCACACCGGATTTCAACGCCGGCGACCGCGAAGATATGGGCGGCAAGGAACCGACGTATTTCCTGCGCGCGCGATATATCAGAGCGATCGAAGAACTGGGTGGTCTGCCCCTTATTCTTCCCCTTGTAGCCGACCGAAGGGCCAGGCGTCGGTTGTTGGCCGATCTCGACGGCCTCCTTCTCACCGGCAGCGGCCCAGACCTCGCCCCGTCCCTGTATGGAGAACGCCAACGCTATCCCTTCCAAGTCATGTCGCGTCGACGGTCGGACTTTGAACTGGATATCATCAAAGTCGCGATGCGGTCCGGTCTGCCCACCCTGGGAATTTGCGGGGGGATGCAAGCCATGAATGTGGCGTTCGGGGGCACCCTCTTTCAAGACATTGGAACCCAAACGCAAGACCCTCTGCCTCACCGCCAGGTCCCGCCAGCTACCCGGATGTCCCATGCCGTCTCGATTACACCGGCCAGCCTCCTTCGCCGGGTCATCAGGCAAATCCATATCGAGGTCAATAGCTCGCATCACCAATCAGTCAAGACCGTCGCACCGTCCCTCGTGGCCAGTGCGGCTGCCCCGGATGGAATCATTGAGGCGATCGAATCTCCACGCCATCGATTCTTTCTCGGCATACAATGGCATCCGGAGTTTCTCTTTGACCGATATCCCATCCACCGACGATTGTTTGAAGCCTTGATCAAGGCAGCAGGCCACCGTCCGCGCTCTCACGCATGACCTGCTATACTTCCTTCAGCACTCCATATTCACTTATATCGTACTCACTTACATCCCAACCCCACGCAGGGTGCCAACGCGATGATCCAGGCGAAAGGAACATGAGTGGTTGGTTCTCTTTTTCGCACCAAATCCATTGAACGCATTCTGGCTGATTCCGAAAAACCCGAACACCGGCTGAAGAGAACGTTGACCGCCTGGGATCTCACCGGTCTCGGAATCGGGGCGATCATCGGAACCGGCATTTTCGTCTTGATCGGAACCGCTATTGTCGGGGATGCGCATCGACCCGGCGCCGGGCCGGGCATTACACTATCGTTCGTCCTTTCCGGCTTGACCTGCGCTTTGGCCGCATTGTGCTACGCGGAGTTCGCCGCCATGATTCCGGTGGCGGGAAGCGCCTACACTTATTCCTATGCCACGCTTGGGGAGTTCCTCGCCTGGCTCACGGGGTGGAACCTCATCCTTGAATATGGAGTGGCCTGTGTGGCCGTTGCGATCGGCTGGTCAGGGTATTTCAACAACATCCTCAAGCTGTGCGGTATCGAACTGCCCTATTGGGCGACGCATGCGCCGGGTACAGATGGGGGTATCGCGAATTTGCCTGCCGCGATCATCGTTCTCCTTGTCACCATTATTCTCGTGATCGGTGTCAAGGAAAGCGCGCGCGCAACCTGTGCAATCGTCCTGGTCAAACTGGGGGTGATTCTGTTTTTCCTCGTTGTCGGCATGGGGTCGGTGGATACGGCCAACTGGACGCCTTTCATGCCCTATGGATTTGACGGAGTCGGTGCGGCGGCGGCGATCGTGTTCTTTGCGTACGTCGGCTTCGATGCCGTTTCCACCACCGCTGAGGAAGCCCGTAACCCACAGAAGGATCTGCCGATCGGAATCATTGCATCACTCAGCCTCTGTACACTACTCTACATCGCCGTCGCCGCCGTCTTGACGGGACTGGTTCCCTACACCAAGATCGATATTCATGCCCCGGTTGCGGAGGCGCTCAACGTTGTCGGCTATCGATGGGGGGCAGCCATCGTGGCCACAGGGGCGGTCGCCGGCATCACCAGCGTGCTCGTCGTGATGATGATGGGCCAGATTCGTGTGTTCTTTGCGATGTCCCGCGATGGACTTCTGGGGCCATGGCTCTCAGTTGTGCATCCAAGGTATCGCACCCCACATCACGCCACCTATCTGACCGGCATCGCCGTTGCAATTCTCGCGGCCTGTATTCCGATCGGCGACGCCGCCGACATGACCAACATCGGGACGCTCTTTGCCTTTGTCCTGGTTTGTGTCGGCGTTGTCGTCCTCCGCTACAGCAAACCCGACTATCCACGGCCGTTCCGCGTTCCTCTCATGCCGATCATTCCGATCCTGGGAATGTTGGCCTGCCTCGCCCTGATGACATTCCTGCCGACATTGACCTGGATCCGTTTCGTCGTCTGGACCATCATCGGGATCATCGTCTATATGTTTTATGGACACCGCCACAGCCGGCTTTCGGCGCCATCACGCGAGACTTCCGGGTCATCCGCTTGAGACGGAAACAGCGCTCTCCCCACGTCTCCCCATTCAGATAGTAGATCAAGAAGATTTAGTGGTGCCGGGCGGCGAAACAGGACCGTCGGAAGGTGGTGTTTTCTCCGCACCGGGAGATGGCGGCGAGGTTGGTTCAGTACCGGACCGAGGGGGCCCGGTTTTTGGGGGAGATGCGGCAGGTCCCGTCGTTGCTGATACCGGTGTTTTCTGAGCACCGGGAGGCGAAGCAGGCCTCGTCCCTGGCTGAGCAGGCGCAGACGTTTGAGGAGAGGCAGCGGCTGCCGCCCGTGCTGCGGGGGAGGCGGAAGGCTGGGACGGCGAAGCAGGTACGGCGGTTTGAGCCGATGCAGGTGCGACTGCCGCCGGCTTGGGCGGAACAGCCGGCTTGGGCGGCGCAGGCTTTTCAGGCTTGATCCCTCCTTCCCAGGAGGGCCCCGAGTAGAGATCCGCCGTCAGGCCCTTACCCTTCCACTTTTCCTCAAAATCTGCCGCAGCCTTGTTCGGCGTTTCACCGATCCCCACGACATCATTCCAGGGATAGGCTTTTGGACCGATCCGGCATCCGTGATCGGATCGATTGAGGTACAGCGCAATCGGATTCCCTCGGTATGGTCCCAGGTAAATATGAACGCACCCGACGTATTCCAACAAGTTGGCCATGGACCCTCGTGAAAAAAGGGCATGATGCCACAAGAGGTTATGCACAGGCAAGAGAGAGGGAAAAGATCAACGATGCCTTGTGTTCCTGCATAGGCATGGCGAGTTATCCGCAGAGAGTTCAGCGAGAAGCGGAGGAATCAACACTCAGTGCAGCTTGCCATCGAACGTGATGGAGACACTTGGCCCAAGTCCAAATTCACATAGGAGACGATAGAAATCACGAATACTAGGGAGAGACGACAGGAACCGGCCCAGGGCGTTTGCGGAGGAGAAAGACGGCAACAATCAGCACCATGATCACGGTGACATTCAGTCCGACATCCATCAAGTATTGATAAAACTGCTGCGTCGTTACCTCGGGAAGGTGCGACAATTCGGCGCTGGCCGTGAGGACTCGCCTGGTACAGGCGATGATGCCGACGGCAAGGTAGGGCTCCAATTCCAGCACTTCGGTTTGGAGAAACCGCACGACGGTGCGAAACAACTCAAGGAGAATAATGACCAATAACAAATCATTGAGGAGTTTCAGTCCTGCCGGCAAAAATCCGATTTGACCCTGCTTGGCCAAGAAAATGTACCACGCGTGGGCAAAGATCAACATGCCGAGTACCAGGAGACTGAATCCGGCGGTGATGTACCCCAAACGGTCCAAGCCGTCCATATAGCCGAGCCATCGCTTCATCGTCTGACTGCGCTGAACAAGCATTGAACTCACCGAACCTTTCTCTTCTTCCAGGGGTCATACCTGGCCGCTTTGGCCATCGTGTTCCGGTCCGGCCCCCCGCATGCCACCGTATTGCAAATCGCGAATGGAAGACATCGACAGGGAATGTCCACAGCAACGGATCTCTTTGAAGCCCGCTCCTCCGTCCATGATCATGACGCGAAGACCACAGGAATCAGGGTACAGTTTCTTTTCATCGAGAATGACAGCGGGTGGCAATGCGCCTTTCCTTCTGCCATGGGAGGCACCCATCTGCGACACCTTATCCGCTTCAGTCAGTTCATGCTGACAGCAGAGGACCTTTTCGAATCCATCTCCACCTCCCATCACCTTGATCACCAACCCGCAGGATTCGGGATGGTGCTTGCGCTCGTCGAGAATATCTCCTTTCTTCAAACCCATGTACCGTCAGTCGCTCCTTGATACAAAGGGGGCCAGCTAATCAGATCGCGCGGGGAAAAGTCCAGAGCCTTCCGTCACATCGCGGGCCAATGAGGATGTGGAACACCAATCAGGCCAACATGGAAAACGGACGCATGCGTTCGTGGGTTCTTAAGAGTGTCCGCAACAGCAGCCGATGCGTACGACACCCGACGATCAACCTGGCGTCAGAAATCGTCCCCGGCTTATAGGGTGTGATAAATCGCGCTTTGAGCCGGGCAATCCGTTCCAGGGAGAGGTCCAGTCGCGCCTGGGAAATGGAACCGTCTTTCACCGCAGCTTCCACGGCCTTGATCGCGGTGACTTCCCGTTCGTGATCCTTACAAATGAGCAACACATCGCACCCGGCGAGAACCGCGCGCACAGCTGCATCTCCAATTCCATAATGATCGACGATCGCATGCATCTCGAGGTCGTCCGTCAACACGACGCCGTTGAAGCCAAGTTGCTCCCGCAGGAGGGTGCGCAGGATTGCCGGAGACAGGGTGGCGGGCCGCTCGCTATCGAGCGCTTCATACCGGACGTGTGCCGTCATGAGAGACGGGACGCCATGACGGATGGCATGGTCGAAGGGTGGGATCTCAATGTCCTCCAGGCGGTGGAGCGGTGCGGTCACAACGGGCAGTTCCTTGTGAGAATCCGTCGCCGTATCACCGTGCCCTGGAAAATGCTTGCCGCAGGCTACCACCCGATTGTCTCGCAGCCCGGCCATGGTGGCCCGTGCCATCTCACAGACGAGGTCGGGAGTCGTTCCGAACGCACGATCTCCGATGATGGGGTTATACGGGTTGCTGTTCACGTCCAACACGGGAGCCATGTTCATGTTGATTCCGACGGATCGCAATTCAACGGCAGTCACCGCTGCAGCCGCATATGCCAGTTCATAGGAATTGCACTGGCCCACGCTCTGAGACGGTGGAAAGATTGTGAAATCTTTCGGCACTCGGGAGACCCGCCCGCCTTCCTGATCGATCGCGATGAGCAGGGGTGAATGGGGGGACAGTTTTTGAAGACCATTGGTCAACTCGACCATTTGCCCGACTGATTCCAGATTGCGGCTAAAGACAATCACGCCTCCCGGCTTGTACTCCCTGACAAACGCCGCCAATTCCGTGGACACTGAGGATCCAAGAAATCCCACCATGAAGAGCTGCCCGAGCTTCTCGCGTAACGTCATGTCAGTTCCTATCCTGATTCATCGATTCGCTGATTGCATGACGCAACAGCCGCCATGTCGTGCCTCTACTCGTCCGGTCAGACATTCCCGTCTATTCCGGGGAAACAGTCTCTCTTTCAGCCGCCGAGCCATCAGTTCTCTTCGCGTCGCGGATCCGGCTGCATCCGTATCGCGGAATGCCGTTGCCCCGTCCGCCAGGGCTGGGAGGGTGAGAATGGGGACCATTCTGAACATCCTGCGAGGACATGTCTCGCCATGCGGACATTCAACTAGGCAATGTACTCACGACACCAATCGTTCAGCAACTTGTGATGTCAGCGCATGGTCCGGTTGATGAGATATTGAATGAGGAGCCTGGTCCCGATACCGGTTGGCCCCTTGGAAATGTAGGCTCGTTCGCGGTCGCTCCAATCCGTGCTGGCTATGTCGAGGTGCACCCAGGGACACTCCCCCACAAACTTGCTGAGGAACAATGCCGCCGTGATCATACCTCCGCCCCGCCCACCGATATTGCGCATGTCGGCCACGTCACTCTTGAGTTGTTCGAAATACTCCTCCCAGAGCGGCATTTCCCAAACCCGCTCACCCGCCCGCAACCCTGCCTTTCGTATCTGTTCCTTGAGACGATCGTCGTTGCCGAACATGCCGATGGCGAACTGGCCGAGTGCGACGACGCAGGCCCCCGTCAGCGTGGCAATGTCAATCAACGCGGCCGGTTTGTACCGGGTCGCATAGGCCAAGCCATCGGAGAGAATGAGCCGCCCTTCCGCGTCGGTATTCTGGACTTCGATCGTTTTCCCAGAAAGGGTCTTGAGAATATCCCCGGGCTTGATGGCCCTGCCTCCCGGCATGTTTTCCGCGGCAGGGAGAATCCCGATCAGATACATCGGCAACTTGAGCCGAGCAGCCGCTCGCACCGTGGCCAGGACTTCGGCCCCGCCGGTCATATCCGCCTTCATCTGTTCCATATTTTCCGACGGCTTGAGGGAGATGCCTCCTGTATCGAACGTAATCGTCTTCCCCACAAGAACGACCGGTTGTTCTGCCTTCTTGGCCTTCTCTCCCTTGTATTCCAGAATAATGAACTTCGGCGGCTCCTGACTGCCTTGAGCAACCCCTAAGAGCGCGCCCATTCCAAGCTGCTCCATATTTTTTCGTTCGAGCACGGTCAAGGTGACGCCGGTTTCCTTAGCGACAGTTTTGGCTTCGAGCGCGATACGCGACGGAGTCATCACATTGGAAGGATGATTGCAGAGGTCGCGGACAAGGGTCGTCGCGTCACCCGTGGCAGTACCCCGGCGGACACCTTCGATGATCTGTCGAAGTTGCTGCCTATCTGCTCCATACAGCGTCAGCCGTTCTATATCAGGCGTCTTTGACCCATTGTCCGTGCGGTATTCGTTGAATTGATAGTTCCCTAGAATGGCGCCTTCTGCCATCGCCTGGGAAACCTCCAAGGCAGTGGCGCCACGAGGCATTGCAGCGGGCATGGCCGCAGCAAAGGACGTGATTTTCGCCTGTCGCACCCGTTTGACGGCGGACCCCAATGCCTGCCGAACCGCATCCAGCCCCATTTCCTTCTTCATGCCCAACCCGACTAGGAGGACACGTTTGGCAGAAGTTTTCCCGTGCGTATGCATCAGCAAGGTTTCATTCAACTTGCCTTCGAACTCGCGTTGCTCCAATAAGGTCTGCAGGTGCCCGCCCAGGAGAGTATTGATCGACGCGGCTTCCTGTTTGAAGATGGTGTCACCCTGGCTCAGCAAGAGGACGAGAAGATCGGTGACTTCTTGGTCTGCTCGTCCCTGTCGGGCCTCTACCTGCATCACGTTCATGTCTGCTCCTTTTTGCTGATGATTCTCGCCTGGAAACACTGCCGGCGCACCACCTCGCCGGGCGGGAATTGAATCGGCCTTGGACTACCTACTTGATGATGTGAATACCGGATCTCGTCTAAACGAGCATCAGACCCCGTGCATATCCGGCGACCAGATGAGTTTATGCATTTGCAGTTGAAATCGTACGTTCACCCGGTCGGCAAGAACCCATTCCGCCAACTGACGAGGGTCCAGTTCGCCGAACACGGGGCTGAACAGAACTGAGCATCGCGCAGCAAGGTCGTACTGCCGCACGATGTCGCATGCCCAGTCATAGTCCGCGCGATCCTTGATCACAAATTTGACCTCGTCTTTCCGGGTCACGAGTTTCAGATTCGGCCAGAGCATCCGATCCGTCATGCCGCTGCCCGGGCATTTCACATCCAGAATGACATGAGCACGGTCATCCACGGGAGCGATATCGATTGCTCCACTGGTCTCAATCAGGACTTCAAATTGTTCCGCGCAGAGCTGCTTCACCAGCGTGAGTGTGGCCGGCTGATGCAACGGCTCGCCGCCCGTCACCTCCACCAAACCACAGCCGTACGCCCGCACTTTGGTGATCACCTCATGAATCGTCATCTCGGAACCGCCATAAAACGCATATGCTGTATCACACCACGTGCACCGGAGCGGACAACCAGTCAACCGGACAAAAACACAGGGCCGCCCCGCGTAGGTGGATTCACCCTGTATGCTATGGAATATTTCGGTGACGCGAAGAATTGACGAAGTCGTCATGCGGTCTCATTGGTTCTGGTGTCAGCGATGAACCATCGCCACTCGCTCAATGGATGCCATGCTCCTTATTTCCATCGTACGACGGGCCACTTATGGCGGCGGGCAATTCGGGCCATGCCCCGGATCGGGTTGACCACGCGGGGATAGCCGACCATCTGGAGTACTTCCACGTCGCCCGGACTGTCTCCATACGCATAGGAGCTGGGGAGCACAACGCCCTGTCGATGGGCCAACGCCGAAATCAATGTTCGCTTTCCGGCTCCATAGGGAAGAGGTGGGACAAGATGACCTGTATAGCGGTTGTCGAGACATTCCGGGGTCGCGGCCAGTAGAGTCTGAACCTCAAGCCGGCGGGCGAGCGGCGCAACTAAGAAATCGAGGGATCCGGTTACGAGCACAATATGATGACCGGCGCGACGGTGTTCTTCCACCCTTGCTAGTCCCTCGCGTGAAAGACTCGGATACAGTTCATCGCGACAAAATTCAGCCGCCAATGGTTCGATATCGCAGGGCCGCTTGCCCTGCAGATAAGGCTTTCGCTCGCGAAGCGGGTGGAGCGACACTGTGGGCACGTGACGGGCTAAGTAGATGAGACTTTTCCTGATTTCATGCCAGCCCACTACACCCCGTCGCCACAGAAAGCGAAAAAACCTGATCTCGCTCGCCTCTCCGGGCAGGAGGGTATTATCAAAATCAAAAAATGCCGCCGTGCCGGAGTGCGTGCAGATGGGCGACGATAGCTTCATGACCGAGACGCTCTCTCCGATATTGATATAAGTCTCTAGCCGGTCCGCGCAGAGCGGATCCGCAAGAGAAAAATTGACGGAGCCGATTCTACCGGACAACCAGTTGATTGACAAGCGTTTTGGGCCACTTCTATAATGCAGCGCTCTGAGGTACGCCTGCGCGCTCTTGGCGAGTCCGTTTGCCGGAATATCGAAGCGATCAACAAAGAACCCTTGTCGCACTCTAGGCATTTCCCCTCGGAATGCCGATAGTGGGGTCACGGCGAGGCCCCTTCAGGGTGTCGCGCTACGGAGAGTGATGTCGGGCAGCTACAATGTGCCGAAGTGGTGGAATGGCAGACAAGCACGTATGAGGGGCGGGTGGCGCAAGCCGTGCGGGTTCAAGTCCCGCCTTCGGCACCAACTCTTCTTCTCCCTTGAAATATGAAGCACATCCCCCCTGCGGTTTGTATTTGCTAACCGTTTGCTAACATAATCGTCCTCAATTCCATCGCGTTGCGCCACATAGCGATAGTAGACTATGGCCCGCCGCCCGCTCTTCATCGCCACCATCCATATAAATAAATTCCCAATTAGGAGATGAAGATGAAGAACCTGATGCTGCCAACTGGCGATTATTTCTGGGGGCGTGGGGAACAATCGTCTCCCCTTGTGATTCTCAGAGTAATCTCAATCCGTTTGTGCCCTAGTCGCTCGGAGACCACTTTCACCGGAACCCCTTCCTTAAGCGCCAGGGTCGCGCAGGTGTGGCGAAGGCCATGGACATAACGGGGGGGAAGTGGCACTTCCTACACACCTCCTGCCTGAGGGTTCTTATAGGAGCGGAGGAAGGATTCCCGGACACAAGAGTTCCCGCCCCAGAGAGGTTGGGCCGCGAAGCTCCGCTCCAGCGCACTCTGGCCTATGAGCAAGTGCATGTCTCTCCCTCAATGATGAGCCCGCGGGTTCGATGTCTCCGTTCGGCACCAACCTTAAATTCCCTTTGTCCTTTCGGATGCTTACCACCGGCCTATTATTGATGTGCTAACCATTCGCCAACCTTGCACTTTAGTACCCCCTTATCTCTCTGTGCACTGGCTAAGAGGAAGACCCTGGTG
>JBEVJJ010000128.1:0-14384 GCA_040510255.1 Nitrospiraceae bacterium
TTGTGCGCGACAGCGAGACGGTGAGCTGGCAGGAACGGGCGCAGAGGCGCTTGCCATAGCGTGAGTGCAGTCCACTGGCACAACGAGCGAGCGGACGACGGCATTGCGACGTTTCGGCGCAGCCTTGTAGGAGCCCGCGTCCAATGGATGAAACGATTCATGCGGACATTGCGGCTTATCGCATTATGGCGACGCCGGAGTGCCCGCCGTTCGTCAGCCGCCTCCGTTATGCCCCGGCGGATGGTGACGGTATTTGCTGCGGTTCCTTACGCAAGTAGGTCGTCGCTACGATCAGGCAACTCTGTGCCGTTTGAAATGACTCTTTTCCTGTGCTAGCATGCGACGATATGGGTGTAACCACCACGGCGAAGCGGGGTGACGCCCGGAGTGCTCCTTCTCGACCTTCCCCTGTGCAACGTGAGGTGATCGGGGTCCTCCTGATCACGGCCAGCCTATTGATCCTCCTGAGTCTCGTGTCCTTCGTTCCCGGAGATGCGAAGTCTCTGACGACCTCCGGTCCCACAGTGACCGTCCCTGCCAAAAATATGATCGGATCCGTGGGAGCCCTATTTGCGGCCGGTTTTTTCTTTCTCATAGGGGGAGCTGCCTATCTATTCCCCATCCTGCTCGGCCTCCTGGGGGTCAGATGTTTCACGCAGACCCCGCTGACGGTGCGATTGCGCAATGCCGGGAGTTCCCTGGCGGCAGTCGTATTCTTGAGCGGGTTTCTTCATCTCGAATTCACTGCGGTGCCGACGATTTCGAGCGGAATGGTCAACCGTGGGGTGGCGGGAGGCGTGATCGGTCAATTCCTGGCCGAGAGCCTGCGCTTCTATTTTGCGAACACAGGGGCGCACATTATAATTCTTGCGGGCTTGATCGTGGCACTACTCTTTACCCTGCCGGTTTCTGTCGGCGTCCTGATGCAACGATTCCCTGAATGGTGGGCGTCAATACGTGAGCGGATGAACACCCTCATGCCGACGTGGCCTGTCTCGGGTTCAGCCCATTCCAAACAAACCCGGGCTAGGCCGGCAAAGGTCACGCGCTCTCGGACTCCCGCTCAACCCGATATCGAATCGCCGGACATGGAAGAGGAAGCGGCAGTGGCAGTGGAGCAGGAGCCCGTGGTGTCTGCCCCTGATCTCCCCAGGATCCAGCCGTCGATCAGGGTGGAGAGCCGTCCGACTCCTCCGGTCGAACCGGCGGAATCGGAAGTGGTGACGGCACGGCCGGTGGCGGCGACGGGCTATGTGTTGCCGGACCCAAGCGAACTCCTGGATGATCCCTCCGGGCCGCTGTCCCGTCTCACGGAGGAGGAATTGAAGGCGCAGTCTGAAATCCTTACGAAGGCCTTGAAAAGTTTCGCGGTCGACGGACGGGTGACGGAGGTGCGTCCGGGTCCCGTCGTCACCATGTATGAATATGAGCCTGCGCCAGGCACCAAAGTCGCGCGTATTGTTAATCTTGCGGATGATCTGGCCCTCGCGCTCAAGGCCACTAGTCTGCGAATCGTCGCGCCGCTGCCCGGCAAGTCTGTGGTCGGCATCGAAGTGCCGAATCCCTATCGGGAGACCGTTTCGTTTAAGGAAATCGTGACGAGCGACGCATTCGTTCGGGCGCGGTCGAAACTGACGTTGGGATTGGGAAAGGACATTTTCGGAGCGCCGGTGAGTACGGATCTCAAGACCATGCCCCATCTGTTGGTGGCTGGTGCGACCGGCGCCGGGAAAAGTGTCAGCCTCAATACTATGCTGCTCAGTCTGCTGTTCAACGCCAGGCCGGATGAAGTCAAACTCCTACTCATTGATCCGAAGATGCTGGAGTTCCAGTCGTACGAGGGGATTCCCCATCTCCTCCGTCCCGTCATTACCGATCCAAAATCGGCCGCGCGTGGGTTGGGATGGGTGGTTCAGGAAATGGAGCGCCGGTACAAGTTGCTCGCCGAGGCGGGCGTGCGGAATATCGATGCGTACAATCGAAAAGTTGCCCACTCGCAAGGAGTGCTCGGAGACGGGTCAAAAGGCGAGAGACCGCAACAGCCGGAATTGCCTATTCAGTTTCTATCCGAAGAGGATCGCTTGTCGGCAGGAGAAACGAGCGAAGGCGGCCCCGTGAATCTGCCGGGGCCATCGGCGCCGCCGACTCCGCCTGAGCCGTTACCGTACATTGTCGTCATGATCGACGAGTTGGCCGATCTGATGATGGTCGCGCCGAAAGATGTCGAAGACAAGATTGCGCGACTTGCCCAAATGGCCAGGGCGTCGGGCATCCATTTGATTCTCGCCACACAACGACCATCCGTCGATGTCTTGACGGGTCTCATTAAAGCCAATTTTCCGGCGCGGATCGCATTTCAGGTATCGTCGAAGACGGATTCTCGCACGATTCTCGATGCGAATGGAGCGGAGGCGTTGCTGGGGCGCGGGGATCTGCTGTATCTCGCATCCGGAACGGGCCGTTTGATGCGGTTGCACGGATCGTTCGTGTCGGATGATGACGTCCGGCGCGTGGTCGAAGCGGTGAAGAAACAGTCGTCACCGTCCTATTCCCAGGAACTGCAATCGCTCAAACAGGAAGAGGCGGAGGAAGAACAGGCTCGGGACGAGGTGTATGAGCAGGCCAAGGACCTTGTGCTCTCCACGGGGCAGGCCTCCGCATCGCTTATTCAGCGCCGGTTGCGAGTGGGATATCCGCGCGCGGCTAGAATGATCGAACAAATGGAGGCCGAGGGAATCGTGGGTGCAGCAGGCCGGGATGGTCGGCGGGAGGTGCTGGGACGTCGGGGGCCGGTGGGAGAGGAGGAAAGCTAATGGCAAGAGACTTTGAGAGACGAGGATGCACCCGGCTCTCCGCTCTGATCATGAGTTGTGGACTGCTCGCGCTGTGCGCCCTGGTGTCCTCGCACGGGAGATCGTCGGCGCAAGAAGTGGAGGACCAAAAGACCCTTCAGGAGGTGCAGGAGATCGTCAAGAAAATCCAGGCCCGGTACGAAAAGACCAAAGACCTCCAGGCGGACTTTACCCAGAAGACGAACATCGAGGGGTTCACGACGCCCGTGGTGTCGTCAGGACGGGTCTATATCAAGAAGCCGGGTCGCTTGCGGTGGGATTATGTCGAGCCCTCCGTGCAGGAGATCTATGTCAACAATGACGATGTGAGAATGTATGTGCCCGAGCATAAACAAGTGCTGGTCGGAAAGTTGACGCAGATGGCGGCGTCGCAAGCCCCATTGCAGCTCCTTCAGGGTGTGGCAAAGATCCAAGAAGAATTCGACGTCGAGCCCACCGGGCAGGAACGTGGTGCCGGTGGCATTCGACGAATTACGTTGTTGCCCAAGCAGGGGCGGCATGAACCGGACCGCGCCATTCAACGACTCGTCATCGAGGTGCAGCCGAAGACCTTCTTCTTGAAGGTCATTTCATTGCACGAGGTCAGCGGGAACATCGCAACGTTCGAGTTCGGAGAGTTGAAGCCGAACAGCGGCTTGAAGGATGACATTTTCGACTTCCACGTCCCGGCGGATGTGGAAGTCGTCAAAGCGCCGGTGGTGAGCCGGCCGTGACGCATGACCCGGGGAATGCGCACGTCTCGGGCAATCGGTTGCGAGGCAACCGGGGGATGTGGCGGGTGAGAAAGATGCGCGGGGCGGGCGGGTGAGATGGAAAGCGTGAAGGTCCACGACGCGAAGAATAATGAGCGTCACGTTTGTGGACGCCGCCGAGTGGTGAGGCGGCCGTCTCTTTGTCTCGGACGTGATTCGTCCTAGTTGCCGACTAATCTTCACGAGATACGAGCGACGCTTCACGAAGGGCGCTCTTATGGAGAGGAATCGTTCATGGTAACTCCATCGACCCTCAGTGTGGGTGAGGCCGTCGACCGAGCGGTTGCGGCGCTGGATGTTGAGCGACTCCAGAAGGAGTACTGGGATCAGAACGAATTTCTTTACATCAAGGAGTTTCTTCCCCGCGATCTCGTGGAGACGGTCTTCGTCTCACGGGCGCAGACGCTGAAGGCCGATCTGAACCGAAAATACATTCCCGGTCACAAGAAGGGAGGGAGTGTCAGCTATTACACGGTGCTGGAAAAGGCGCCTCAGTTCATGGATCTCTATCGATCATCGTCCTTCCGAAACTTTCTCAATCGTCTCACTAATGTCCAACTGCTGTTGTGCCCTGACAATGATCCCCATTCCTGCGCCTTGTATTACTACACGGAACCGGGAGACCATATCGGCTATCATTACGATACGTCGTACTACAAAGGCGCTCGCTATACGATTCTCATGGGATTGCTCGACCGGTCACGGCATTGTCGATTGGTGTGCGATCTGTTCAAGGACGTGCCGGGCAAGCAGCCGGTTCATCTCGAACTTGCCACGGCTCCTGGCGACATGGTGATTTTCAACGGCGATAAGCTCTGGCATGCCGTGACTCCCTTGGGCGAGCAGGAAGAGCGAATCGCCCTCACCATGGAGTATGTGACGAATCCGGAGATGGGACGTTACAAGCGCCTCTATTCGAATTTGAAAGACTCATTTGCCTATTTCGGATTACGCGCGGTCTTCAAGCGCGCCCCCCATCCGACGCCGAAGGGCTGATCCTGTGCCGTCGGTCACACCACGAATTTGTCATTGAACAGGTGACTCTCCACGGCGCTCTTGAGGACACTCAAGAGATTCTCCTTCATGACCGGTTTCAGCAAGTAATCCTTCACCCCCTCCTTCATCATGGCAATCGCCAGCTCGACATCTGGAAATCCGGTCAAGACGATGATCGGGATGGAAGGATACTGTGCCCGGAAGTGCCGGATCGCATCCGTCCCATCGATCCTCGGCATGCGGATATCGCAAATAATCGCATCGACCATGAGCGCGTTGTCGCCGCTGTCCAGCGCCGTGATGGCTTCCTGGCCATCGCCGGCTTCAATCACATCGTAGCCGGCTTGCGAAAGGCAAATGCGGAGGGTTTTGCGAATAGACGGCTCGTCATCGACGATCAAAACCCGACCCTGGTTTTTCACCGCCGGATAACGCGCTTCAGATATCATCGGGTTCTCCTTCGCTAGAGTGATGCCTGGGGAAAGCGGATGTGAAAGGCAGTCCCCTGTCCTTCCTCGCTCTCGACCCAAATGGTTCCCTCGTATTTGGTCACGATTCTATACACGATACTCAATCCGAGGCCGGTTCCTTTTCCCGGATCTTTCGTGGTGAAAAATGGATCAAAAATTTTGCCGAGGACCGACTTGGGAATGCCGCATCCGGTGTCACGAATCGTGATTTTCAGATAATTCCCTTCGCCGACCGTTGACAGGATGAGATGGCCTTTGCCGTTCATCGCTTGGACAGCATTGCTGATGAGATTCACAAAGATCTGATCCAGTTCCGCTTTGCGCGCTCGAATGATGGTCGGGCCGACGAAATCAGTAGTGACATCGACATAGCCGAAATGCGGTCCGCGACGGACCATCTTGACGGCTTCCATCAATCGCACTGTCACATCGATGTCGGATTGGCCGTCTCGTCCGGCAGAACGGGCATAGCTGGCGAAATCGCGCACGACAACGGATACATGGCGGGCATATTCCACGATATCGGCCGCAAACTGACGGATCTGATCGGGATTCTGCTCCTCCTGAATAAGCTCGGCCATGCTCAGAATAGCCTGGGCGGGATTGTTGATCTCATGTGCCATCCCGGACACCATGGTGCCGAGACTCGCGAGCTTTTCCGTTTGAATCAACTGATCTTGAAGTTGTTTCTCATCCGTGATGTCCCACAGCACCATGCCGACCCGGTAGTGGGGGTCGTGCTGCATGGACACCGGAAAGAATCGGTAGCGAAAGACGCGCTTCCCATCTTCGAATTCCTGATCCAACGAGCGGTTCTTGCCGGAGGTTTGCACGTCGTTGAATTCAGACATGAGTCGATGCCTAACCGGATCTGGGACGGGCAGACAGTCGAAGAGAGACTTCCCGATGGATGTCTGTCCGTTCGTACTCAGGAAGGTATGAGCGAGCTCGTTTTCATATTCCACGACATACTGCGGTCCGCAGAGCAGAATGGCGCCGGGCAGGCTGGCTAGTATACGTCCGGTTTCCTCATGCGCGAGACGCAATGACTGGTCTGCTGTCTCCCGATCGATAAACTGTCCGATCTTCATCCCGATGTCGGTCAAGGTGTGAACAAGCCGGGTATCCGGCCTGCGCTTCTTGCGGCTGAGCAGTTCGATGACGCCATGGATCTGTTCTCCGCTTCGAATGGGAAAGGCCGCGGCGCTATGGAGTCCGATGCGGGCGGCCGTGGGACTCCTCGTGAATGCGGGGTCCCCCGCAGCATCCCATACCCAAACCGGTCCTCGCGTCGCCCACGTGCGACCCGGGAGATCGACACCGGGTGGAAAGGTGGCGTTCCGACAGATCGCAACAAACTCTTCTTCCGGTGCGCAGGGTCCATGCCAGGCCGTCTGACAACGGAGAACCTGGTTCAGTTCGTCTACTCGCCAGTAAATCGCCAGATCCCATTGCCACAATTCGCATGTGGCTTTGAGAAGGTGGGGGACGGCGTCATGCAGGGTGCGTGATTCAGTCAGAATGTGACTGACGGCCAATTGTGTCTGCTGGAGGCTGTCCATGCGGTGTCGTTCCGAAATGTCCTTGAACACCACCACAGCGCCTACGAGTGTGTCGTCCTCACGAATCGCGCTGGTCACGTATTCTGCAGGGAAGGTGGTCCCATCCTTGCGCGAGAACTTTTCATTCTGAACCCGATGGGTGGCTCCATCTCTGATCGCCGAGTACAGCTGGGTGGCTTCCCTGGTAGGCACGGAGTCGCTCGCGGCTGCGCTATACAGAATCGTATGCATCGGCCGGCCGAGCAGTTCTCGATCCTCCCAGCCGAGCATGACCACCGCTCTGGGATTGACGAAGGTCACACGACCGTCGAGATCCAACCCGAAGATTCCCTCCCCGGCGCTTGTCAAGATGAGACGATTGTGATGGCTGAGCCGCGCCACGTCCTGCTCGGCCTGCTTCCGCGCCGTGATGTCACGAATGATCGCGCTGAAGAACGTTCCTTCCTTGGTGGTCCAACAGGCTATTGACAGATCGAGTGGGAACTCGGTTCCGTGCTTCGTCAACCCCACCGATTCGACGGTTGTTCCGGTCGAAGATGGCTGGCTGCCCCCCGCCAAGGCGGCGACGCTCGCTTCGTGGACCCGCCGATATCGCTCCGGCAGCAACATAGTGAACGACTGCCCCAGCGCTTCGTTCTTCGGGTAGGCAAACAATCGCTCTGCCGACGCATTCCACCAGATGATATGTCCGCTATGGTCCGCCAACACGATGGCATCCATCGCGGATTCGACCAGCGTGCGGAACCGCTGTTCACTTGCGAGCAAGGCCTGTTCGACGTGCTCGGCGCGGATGACCAGGCCCTTGACGTTCACGGCACGGCGAAGGACGGCTTTCAGTTCCTGGGTATTATAGGGTTTGGTGAGGTAGGCGAATGCGCCCTTGACGAGGGACCCTACGGTGTTCTCCTGGCTGGCATGACCCGTGAGGACGATAATCGGCAAACTGGGGTCTAATTCCATCATGACCTTCATCACTGACAGGCCATTGAGATCAGGCAGTTGAACATCGAGGACGGCGGCGCTATAGCGTTCGCGTCTCACGCGTTGCAGCGCTTCGGTGCCGTCGGGTACGCTCTGGACGTCGTACCCTTCATGAACCAACATATCGCCGAGAGACTCACGAATGTCCGGATCGTCGTCAATGATGAGGATGGGCGTTGCCAATATGAATCTCCTCCAGAAAGCCGACTGGTTCAGTCGAACAGAGCGCAACGGCCGTGCCAGGAGAGATACAATCAGGAAGCGAAATGGACGCATTGGAAGACATTGTTATTATGGAAAAGACCAATTTGAGAACGGGGCTTAGGGAGCTGGAGAAAAGGGGAACACGTATCCAAAATAATACTGGAATTATCCAATGAGATACACCCCGGAATTTGTGATTACGATCGGCGGCCCACTTGCTGAAGACTGACCGGAAGGGTGAAACAAAAACGGCTACCCGAGCCAAACCTGCTTTCGGCCCAGATCTCTCCGCCGTGCAACCGGACCAGGCTCTTGGTAATGAAGAGTCCGAGTTGCGCACCTTGGGATGAAGGGAGGGAGGATTCGATCTTCGAGAATTCGTTGAACACTTTCGAAATTTCGTGCGGCGCGATACCGCAACCGGTATCGATGACCCGGATCTCTACGAAGCTATCCTCACGCATATGAAATTCCACCGAGACTGTGCCCCCATGAGGGGTGAACTTGATCGCATTGCCGACGAGATTCCAGAGAATCTGCTCGAGCTTGTCTCGGTCGGCATAAACGGGCGGCAGCCCCTCGAAGGGCAGGACTTGGAGCGTGATGGATTTTTCAGCTGCCAGGGTCTGCACACTTTCGACGATATCCTTGACGAAGTCGTAGACCGGCAATGGCTCCGGCTGGAGCTCAATCCGGCCGACGTCGATGCGGGACCAATCGAGCAGTTGATTGATGATCCGCGTCAACCGCTCGATATTGTGCTTCACTCGCTGGAGATAGTGGGCCTGGCGATCCGACAGTTGACCGGTTAACCCGTCCAACATGTTCTCGACAAACCCCTTGATGGAGGTCATGGGAGTCCGCAACTCATGGGACGCGACCGACACGAACTTGGACCGGCGGCGGTCGTGGTCCTGTAGACGTTCATTCAGCCCCTGGAGTTCCTGCGTCCGTTCGCCGACTCTCACTTCGAGGTGTTGCGTGAGCAGTTCCAATTCATTGTAGGCTCTGGCATTGTCGATCGCGACTGCCACGTGGCTGGCCACTGTCATGAGGAGGTCCAGGTCTTCGTGCGTGCAAAGGTGAGCGCCTCGATCACCGGAGAGATAGCCGAGCGCGCGCTGCTGGCTCCGGAGCGGCACGCTGACGAATGACTGCACACCAACCTGCCGCAACAGCTTGAGCTCCGCCGGATGCAGCCGATGAGCGACCAGAGAGAGGTCCCGCACCAACAGCGGCTTTCCTTGAATGAGCAATTGAGCATAGGTACTGTCATCGTCGTGGACCGGAATGACGAGTTGCCGGGCCGCCTGTTCGATCTCCGGAGAGACACCCGCAAGCTGGCCTGAATACGCAACGCCGCGGTCCGCGTCGTAGAGGACGAGGGCCATCCTCACGAAGCCGAGATTATCCATCAAGAGTTGCAGCACAAGGCTCAAGAGGCGATCACGGTCGAGCGTGGAGGTGATGGCGGCGCTGGTTTGATTCAGGGTCGTCAATTGCGTGACCTGACGACGGATGATATCGAGGTTGGCCGAGATGGCCTGATTCCGCTCCTGAATCGATTTCGTCATGAGATTGAAGAGAGCGGTCAGTTGTCCGACTTCGTCACGCGTGGTGGGTAGGACCACGGTCGTCAGATCTCCTTCACCGACTTTCCTTGCCCCCGCGGCGAGATTCCGCAGGGGCGTGATCACCTTGCGCGCGAGGAATCCCGTGGCCATGATACCGGCAATGATGATGCCCAAGGTGAGCATCAGAAAATTACGCAGAATGCGCCCCAATTCGCGTTGAAGGTTAAACTCAGTCACCCCTAATTGGACCACTCCAAAGACGGCCGGCGAATCCTTTGCATTGGACCGTTGAGTCTCCTCCGCCTGCAAGGCGAGAGATTCCATTGGCGCATGGACTCGCTTGAGCACAGCCAAGGCAAAGTCGTAGTACGACTCTTCCGACGGGGACGGGCCGAAGGTGATGTCCTGAAGGGGTATGGGAACGGATCCAGTGCCGCTGATGCGCAGATGGGTAATCAGAGGTTCAGTCCGGGCATCCTTCGCGACAGTCTCTGAAATTTCCGGGCGGGGATAGAAGGGATGCTCGGACGAACGTGTCAGGCCCAATTCTCCTTCCAGTTTGCCCTTGCTGCGTGCCGCCAGAATTTGCCCATCTGCCCCGGAGATCATCACATAGACGACCTCATCGACTTCCATCACACCGGTAATGAACTGGTCCAGAATGGTCCGTTCCTCGATGATGATGCCGTAGCGGACGTTGTGCGCCAGGTTCTTAACCAGGACCGATCCGAGATCTCTGAGCCGCTCCCCCATTGTGATGCGCTTGTTCTGAATGAAATACCAGCTCAGGGCCGAACAGGTCAGAATGATAATGAGGCTGAAGAAGACGACAAACTTGGTCCGCAGGCTGATGAAGCGGCCTGGCCAGATCAATGGAGCATTATCGTCCATAGGGGTGTACCATGTTCAGTAGAGTTCGTCCGCTCGATTCTCCAGATCCTTCGGGATATCGATGCCCAGAAACCGGGCTGTTTTCAGATTCAGGCTCAGGTCGATCCGATCAGGAGGCACCGGCTTCATCGGCAGAGTGAGCCGCCCGTCTAGAATTTTGCGGGCGAGTTGCCCGGCTTGGCGGCCGATGTCGCTGTAATTCACCGACAGGCACAACAGGGCGCCGCTGCGGGCAAACTCCCGTGAAAAGCCAATGACCGGGACACGTTGCTCCAGCGCCACATTGAGGATGAACCGGAGCGACTCGTCGGTAAGCACCGTGGAATCCGGCACCAGCCATAATGCGCCGATAGGCCCCAATAGGTTGCGAAGAGCGGCCGGAACTTCCCTTTCGTGGGATACAGGGTTCACGATGAGTTCGAGGCCATCTCGTTTGGTCAATCGCTGTGCCTCCGCGATCGTCGCTGCCGTCTTCTCCGGATCGTAGAGCGCGCCGATACGTCTGACCTTCGGAAGGACCGAGTGGATGGTGGACAATTGACGTTCCAATGGGATCTCGATCAAGACTCCGGTCATGTTGGGGGTGGTCAGGCCATGCTTGGTCGGATCGAGCACCATGGAATACACGACGGGTAGGTCTACAATCTCGAGTTGAGCAGCTTTCGCCGCTTTGAGACCGATAGCCAGCACGAGAGCCGGATCGGAAGCGCGGATTTTCCGGGCAAACTTGCGACCTTTCTCCAGATCTCCCTGCAGATCATATTCGGCCAGTGCCATATGGGGGGGGAGGGCAGCTTTGATTCCGCTGATGGCTTGATTGTAGGCCGCGATGTCCGACGACTTGAGGATCACGACTTCGGTTGCCGGGAGGGTCGACGGCCAGATCAGCGCAAGCAGGCCGACGATCGGCAGCATCCAGACGCCACGAAGCAGCCGGCGATCTTGCCGGCTCGACACGTTCCTGGAAGCGCGATGCCTCACAGCTGGTCCTTGCTCTACACGACTGGCACGCGTGAAATCTTCACGATGTTTCTGCTCGCCTGCATTCCTCTTCGCGCTCCCGGGGTCATTCCCGGCTCTCGGGAGACCATGGGTTTCGGGACAGGGCCGACTCACCGGACAGGGCCCGCTTCAGAAGACATTGGGCGCTCACGCTTACAACCTTGAGGCGACTTGGGACACTGCCAGCTCACCGACTCGCTGGGGCGCACAAGCTTAAGACACTGGGCGCTCACCGTCTCGCGCCCGTGCGCAAACGTGACACTCCTTATCCGTCGTGTCGCGCACCTCATTATTCTTCGCGTCGTGGACCTACGAAAATGGCAGCCCCGTCTCGTCGTGAACCGTTCCGAGCACACGGATGGGATGGCCCTCGCCATCTCGATGGATACGGCCCTTCCAGGTCACCCAATGTAACGATCCATCGGGCCAGACGATCCGATGACTCATCTCCACGCCTGCCTGGTCGACGAGTGCCTGTTGAATGGTGTTCAACACTGTTCCCCGGTCCTCGACATGAATGAGTTCAAGGTAGTCGGCATAGGCTCCGGGGAATGATCCAGAAGCGAGACCGCAGAGCGCTTCCACTCCTGCCGACCAGTACATGCGCCCGCTCCGAATGTCCCAGTCCCAAATACCGACGCGGGACGCAGCGAGGGCCATCCGCAATCGCTCCTCGCTCAGACGAAGCTGCTCCTCCGTCCTTTTGCGCTCGGTGATATCTGTGGAAACGCCGCAGGTGCCGTAGACCTGCCCAGTTTGATCGAACAACGGAACCTTGATAGACAGATAGGTATGCATCCCATCCGCATGGGGAACACACTCCTCGGTCTCTAGCGGGCGGGCGCTGGTCTGGACGCGGATATCATTGGCACGGAGGCGATCGGCGGTTTCTTTCGGGAAGATGTCGTGAGGTGTCTTGTTCTTCACTCCTTCGAGGGTGAGATGAAACAGCGCTTCAAACCTTGAATTGATGAGGAGATACTTGCCCTGGAGATCCTTTGCGTAAATAACTGCTCTCGAATTGTTGATGATAGAGTTCAGGAGCTGCTCGTTACGGCGCAGCGCATCTTCTGCACGCTGACGATCAGCGACACACTGCAGTGAGCCGGCCATTCTGACGACCCGGCCCTGTTCGTCCCATGTGGCCTGGCCGCGAGCATGAAACCAGAGAGACTCTCCGGTTTTCGTGAACAACCGGTACTCGATGTCGTACGGTACCCTCTGCTCGATATGGGCTCGCAATGCCACAAAGACGCGGTCTTTGTCGTCGGGATGCAAGGAAGAGGTCCAACTCTCCAACACGTTGTCGAACTCGTTCTCTCGATAGCCGAGCATCTCCCTGACACGCGGGGACCACCAGACCGGCGTGCGCGGAGAGTGCCAAGGCTCGTCGGCCAGAACCCAACCATCCCAAAAGCCGTCGTTGGACCCGTGGATCACACGTTCCAGTCGCTCTTCGCTCGCACGCAACGCGTCCTGGACTCGTCGGTACTCCGTGATATCGCGCGAGATGACCAGAAGATGTCGCGAAGGATCACTGGAGCCGATTATCAGGGTGACCTGCACATCCCACCATTTCGGTTGACCGGTAGAGGTGGCGCAGTATCCGACAAACTTTCCGATGTCACCGGCGGTGGCCGCCGACAGGGCTGCAGAGGCAGCTCGGCGATCGTCACCCTCCCAGAACGATAGCCAGTACCTATTCATGAGCGTCGCCAGATCGCGGATCTCCAGGAGGGTCTGGCCGGCCTCGTTCATATATTTGATGCGTCCTTCGCGATCCAGGACTTTGATACAGTCGGCACTGCTCTTCAGAATCTGGTTCTTGAACTCTTCGCTCTCCCGTAAGGCCCGCTCCGCCTCCTTGACGACGGTAATGTCTTCACAGGCGATCAGAACAACAGGCATCTCCTTGTCATTGCGGACCGCCTGGGCGGTCTCTCGTACCCAAATCACGGTACCGTCTTTACGCACCTTGCGGAGTTCCCAGCTCATCGGGATCCCTGGTTGCGCAAGACACGTATTCAGATTCGAGCGGACCGCTTCCCGGTCCGGCGGGTGAAAGATGTCCACCACGTTCTGGCCGATCAATTCGTCCTTCTGGTAGCCCAACCGTTCGGAACCAAATCGGTTGACGGACAGGACGGTTCCCTGGGCATCCACCATAAAATACATGGAGGGATTTTCGTCGAACAGGACGCGATGCCTGGTTTCACTCTGCTGGAGTATCTCGTCGGCGAGTTTCCGTCCTGTGATGTCGAAGATGACCCCGTCCAGCCAACGAAGGCGACCATCCTCGGAAAAGATGCCCTGCCCCGCCTCATACACCCAACGAGCCTCGCCCGTTGGACCCACGACGCGGTACTCGAGCTCGTATGGCCGTTTGGCAATGACTGCCTTGCCGATCACCTCTTGCACCATCAAGCGGTCTTCCGGATGAATCACGCTCGCGTAGGATCGGACTAGATTGTCGATAAAATCAGAGGCGGGATAGCCGCAGATGTTCAGAATGGCCTCGCTGAGAAACTGCATCGTCCAGTCGGCATCACACGCACACCGGTACACGGCTCCCGGAATATTGGCGACCAGGGAACGAAACCGCTGCTCCGTATATTCCAGGGCCGCTTCGGCACGGGCGCGATCCGACACGTCGCGAAAGACCACGACTGCACCCGCGAGGCTATCGCCCTCTCTGATTGGCGTGCCGATGTACTCCACGGGAAAACTGGTGCCGTCTTTCCTCCAGAACACTTCGTTGGTGACACGGTGCACTCGACCATCGCGAATGGAGGTATGGATCGGACAATCCTCGAGAGGATAGGGCTTCCCGTCTGCCCGCGTGTGATGCACGATCCCGTGCATGGGCTGCCCGAGCAGCTCATCGATGTTATAGCCGAGCAATGTCGAGGCGGCTGTATTCACAAAGGTCGAATAGCCGAGGCGGTCCATTCCGTAAATGCCTTCCCCCGCCTGGGTCAAGATCAAGGCATGCTGCCTGCGTAGCCGGTCGAGCGCTTCTTCGGATCGCCGCCGTGCGGTAATGTCGCGGATGATGCCGCTGTAGAACGAGCGGCCATGCGATTTCCACGTGGCAAGCGAG
>JBEVJJ010000129.1:0-28930 GCA_040510255.1 Nitrospiraceae bacterium
CACATTTCTTACAGTTCAGCACAGTCCCTAGCCGTTGCCGTCGCCCTTCCTCGGTTAATACCCATGGCCGCGAGGTCATCGGCGGGTGGTGCCGCACGTGTTGACCATGACCACATTGCAAATCCGCAACCCAGTGTCCCTCTTCATCTTGATGGAATCCGATGATCGGTTGGTTCATGTCACAGGGTCGTTATGTTACACTTTTCAAACTATTGTAGGGAACATGGTCAAGAGAAAAGGCGCACGTGGGACAAGCGTCATACGAGCGCGGTTCGCCTCCTTGACTACCCAAGGACCTATCATCAGCGCCCCCCACAAACCAGCATGACAGGAATGAAGAGATACGTATGACGGCAGGACAACCACGAATACTTTGAAAAGGTGCTCAATGATGTCACAGTCTGAATTCCGAGTCGGTGTCGTAGGCGTTGGCCGGATGGGTGCAAATATGACGCGTCGACTCAAGGATCAGGAATATTCCATCGTCGCCATCTATGATATCGATCAGGCCAGATCGGAAGCACTTGCCGAAGAGATCGGTTGTGAAGCCGCTCCGACACCAGTGCGAGTCGCCGGACTCGCCAACACTGTTCTGACCGTGGTCTCCGACGATGCCGCCATGCGTCAGATCTATTCGGACACTAGCCCGGAGAGCCTGTTACACCATGCGAAAGACCGGTTGTTTATCAACTGTGCGACGCTCTCGCCCGTCATCCATATCGAAGTGCAGTCAATGGTCGAGGCGGCCGGAGGAGTCAGTTTGGAGGCCTGCATGGCAAGCAGTCTGCCACAAGCGCGACAAGGCACGCTGTATCTCATCTGCGGGGGGCGACCTGCAGCCTTCGAACGGGCAAAACCCTTGCTGTTATCGCTCAGCGCCGACCTGCGTTACGTCGGAGGAGCCGGTGAAGCGGCCAAGGTCAAAGCCTTGGTGAACATGGTGATGAACTCAAATACGGCTGCACTGGCTGAAGGTCTCGGCTTCGCTGCAGCGCTGGGCCTCGATCTCACAATGGTGCGCGAAATTTTTGCACGGACAGGGGCCAACTCACGAGTGTTGGAAACGGATGGGGAAGACATGCAAAACCGATCGCACGATTGCTACTTTTCCGCCACACACGCCGCCAAGGATTCAGGCATCGCCCTTGCCCTCGCCGAACGTGCCGATCTGCATTTACCTCTCGCTAAGGCCACGTATGAGCAGTTTCGACGACTCGTGCAACTTGGCAAGGGGGAGCTGGATAAATCCGCCGTAGCGGAACTGACATTTAAGGGACGCATCACCTAAATCTGCCCACCTCTCGCTGTGCGTATAGGCTTCACTCCCAAGCAACCAATCAAGCCAGCAGCACAACTTTTCCATCCAGTA
This sequence comes from Nitrospiraceae bacterium, assembly GCA_040510255.1. Taxonomy (GTDB): domain Bacteria; phylum Nitrospirota; class Nitrospiria; order Nitrospirales; family Nitrospiraceae; genus DASSBQ01. The sequence continues at coordinate 1,370 of JBEVJJ010000129.1, forward strand.
GCGTACAATCAATCTTTCCGTTTCCGGACCATCATCTTCAACCCGTTCTTCGGCTTCACTGTCACAGCCACATCCGGCTCCACGACCTGCTCAACCGCCAAATCGAGCTGATACCGCTGCCCGATGAGGGCCAGCAACAAGGACCCTTCCATCATTGCGAAATGATTGCCGATGCAGGTCCGCTGGCCTGCACCGAACGGCATGTAGGCGAGCCGCGGGCGTACCGTCGATGCGTCGTCGATAAAGCGCTCCGGGAGAAACGCATTGGGCTCGACCCACATTGCCGGATACCGCTGGATATTCCACAGGCTGATAATGGTCAGCGATCCTGCTTTGACCGGACAGCCGGCCACACTGGTATCCACAAAAGCTTTCCGCTGAAGCGCGGGAGCCGGGGGATAGAGCCTCAGCGCTTCTTCAAAGACCGCTCTTGTATAGGGCAGACGCGGGAGGGAGTCGAGATCCGGCGTACGGTTCCCGAGGACATTGGACAATTCTTGATGGAACCGTTCCCGCACGGTCGAGTGCCTCGCCAGCAGATACCAGGTCCAACTCAGGGCATTCGCGGTGGTTTCATAGCCGGCCGCGGCAATGGTAAGCAATTCATCGCGGAGTTGCTCGTCTGTCAGTCCGACGCCTGTGTCTTGGTCGACGGCATGAAGGAGCCGGTCCAGCAGATCATTGCGTCGCATGGCGCTCTGCCGGCGTTCCCGAATCAATCCATAGATTAGCCCATCCACGGAAGCTTTCGCTTCTCGAAAGGCGCGATTGGCCGGGGTCGGCACCCACAACGGCACACGCAAGGGATTGTGAAACGACTGGAAGGCGTAGCGGATCAGTGTTGTGAGCGCAGGAGCGAGGTGGTCGGCTTCATGAAGGAAACTCGTGCTGAACATCGTCCGTGTGATGACATCCAGCGTGAGCTTCATCATCTCGCCTGCAATCTCCACCGGCTGTCTTAGGTCAAGCTTCCCCCATCGATCGAGGAGCCGCTCGCCCGCTGTTGCCATCTCATATGCCATCTCCGCCACATGCTGTCGTTGGAACACCGGCTGAATAAGCCGGCGGTTCTTTTTCCAGACTGGTCCTTCGCTGGTAAGCAGACCGTTGCCCAGCACGAGGCCCAATCCGGTCGGCTTGTCGGCATCGTAGATTTTTCCAAAGTCTTCGGAATTGTGGAGGAGAACCTCTTCCGCGAGATCTGGGTGGCTGAGAAGGTAGCAAGACGTCGTGCCGAATTGAAACCGCACCAGATCACCGTACCGACCTCGCCACGAAGTCATGGTGTCAAGCGGTCGTTGCCTAAAGTCCCACAAATGCCCCACCAGCCAACGGCCACGAGGCACCTCGTTTACGTAAAAGTGGCTGGATACCGAGGACATGGTACGGCTTTCTGGTCGTTGGGCGCGAAGCGTTGCCGCCATTCAGCATACACATTCAGCCGCCACCGATCGAGCCTGGATGTAATCCCAACATGATAATGTCCGCGTTTGCCCAGATAGAAATGTCCTCTTTACGGATAGACTACCGGCCCTCACAAGGAGGGCGGGATGGTCGGAGAGGACAGGGTCATGATGAGAGGAAAGGAGCTGAGGCGGGTGCATGTGATCCGCCAGGCCATGGAGCAGCACATCTCACAGGTGAAAGCGGGGAGGCTGTTGGAGCTGACGACGCGGCAGATTCGGCGACTCCTGAGGCGGGTGCGGGATGAAGGAGAGGCGGGGCTCGCGCATCGCGGGCGAGGGAAACCATCAAACCGGCAGATCCCGGCGAAGGTGAAGACGAAGGTGCTGAAGCTGTACGCGCAGCGGTATGGGGATTTTGGGCCGACGTTAGCGGCGGAGAAGTTGGCCGAGCGGCATGGGCTCGTCGTCAGTACGGAGACGTTGCGCCGGTGGTTGCGGGACACGGGCGTGGACCATTTCCGGCGGCGGAAGCGGCCGCATCGAACATGGCGCGCGCGCAAACCCCACGTGGGCGAGTTGGTCCAGCTGGATGGCTCGCACCATGACTGGTTGGAGGGGCGCGGCCCCCGCGGTGTCTTGATGGCCATGATTGATGATGCGAGCAGTCGAGTCTTTGCTCGGTTCTACGAGTATGAAGGGACGGGGCCGGCGCTGGACAGTTTCCAGCGCTACGTGCAGCGGTATGGGATTCCGCTGGCCGTCTACACGGACAAGCATACGACCTACAAGTCGCCGGCTGAACCGACGGTGGACGAGCAGTTGGATGGCCGCACGCCGCACAGTCAGTTTGAGCGGAGCCTCACGGAGTTGGGAGTCAAGGTGATCCACGCCCATTCGCCGCAGGCCAAGGGCCGGGTGGAGCGGCTGTTTGCCACCTTCCAGGATCGGCTGGTCCAGGAGCTCCGGCTGGCGGGGGTCTCGACCCTGGAGGAAGCGAATCGATTCGTGGAGGCCTATGTGCCGCACTACAACCAGCGGTTTGCCGTGCTGCCGGCCCAGACGGTCGATCTACATCGGCCGCGCCCCTCGGCTCAGGAGCTGGACCGCATCCTGTGTTGCAAGACGACACGGGTCTTGCGCCGCGATTGGACGGTGGCGCACAACGGGCACCTCTATCAAATCCAGGACCCGCTCCGGGCCACGCATGTTCAGGTGGAAGAACGACTGGATGGAACCTTGCGCATGACGCACCGCGGCCGGCGGCTCGCCTATCAGGTCATCGATGCTCGTCCGATGCGCATGCCTCCCCCGGCCAAGGTCTCCCAGCGTCCGGCCAAGCCGACAGCGGATCACCCGTGGCGCAAACGGTTGCTGCCCGAACGACATGTGGTGGCGGCCCGAATATAAACCCGGACATTTCTACGTTGGTACGAAGAGGACATTTCTAAATTGGGTTGACACACCGATCGAGCCTGGATTGACAAACCCTTCTTTTCCGGCTACGCTTTAATTTGTCTTGCCGATACCAGACCCCCGCCATCAAGGAGCCTTCGCCGGTGCTCGTGCCCACGCGGCACTTAGAAGTGCGCGACCTGCTCTGATCCTTATCAGTCTCTCGTTTCTTTTCTGTGCCGCCGCACCGGCCGTCGAGCCGGTGACTTCATCCGATCCAATTGTCACCTCCACGCTGATCTACGTGTCTGATTATTTCTCCTTCATTGGTTCGGATAGCCAAGGTCGTGTCGCCTTTGCCCTAGATGCCAGCCGAGGCCGCGACGGCTCGAAATACCAGGCAGAACACTTCGTGGTGCTGCACGACGAGCGGCAAGGATGGGTAGCGGTCGATGGTATCGGGCCCTATCCGAACCCCACGCGTGAATTGGCAGGCATCCCTGATTCGGCCTTTTTTCACTTTGAGGGGACAGCGAAATCAGGCCTGACAATCGTCAGCGCTAAGAACGATCTGACTCTGAAGATTTCTGGAATCCCGCTACACACACAATCAGCCCATGCAGGATCCGTCACATGGATGGGGTCGGCACCCGCGGTGTTGACATGGCTGGGCCGGACCATCGCCGGTAGGGTCATTCACGAATACCTCATGATGCCGAACTTCAATCGGCTAAGCCGCACCTATTGGGGCATGTGGAAAGACTACCATGGGCTGTACCTATCGGCCGACCCCAATCATGATATCTATGTGCATAGCCATCAGAGCGACCGCCTCGCGCACCTCATCAGCAAGCTCGCCGGCTTCGCTGTCTTCAGAGAGATCCCGGAAACGCTTCAGGACCTCCGGTTTGAAGTGATCGAGACCGATTTCGCGCCGGGATTTTACCGGTACCCGAAGCTATGGCGGGTGACATGGACCGGAAGTGCGGGACAAGGCACAATGATGCTGGCGCTCTCCTATCGAAAGAGCGTCACTAATTGGCTGATCGGAGGCTTTTCCATGGGAATCGTCACAGGTGATCTGCATTACGACGGCAAGTCTTGGCCCATTTATGGCCTCGCCGAGATTATTCTATAAGAGAGGGAGAACAACCAAGGGGTGCTCGCAACCTAGAGGCTTTCAATTGACCCTCCATACCGGCAATGGACCGGTCCGCTCGTTTGACCGCATCCCCTCACCCAATTTCTCTTGTCATAAGAATTGACGCCTCTTGTCATGGTGTGTGGCTAATCGAACCCCCGAAGTGTTTCTGCTCCGTACCGCCAAGAATCAAGTGGACAGGGCCAATCCCATCACGAAAGCCATTTCCGGTCCTGTCTCCACTTAGAATCGTAATAACATTGTAACGGACCGACCTCCCACTCGATTGACCACCACATGCTTCGACCATACGCGAAAACCGACGCGCTCGTATAGTCGAACGGCATCGCTACCTTTGCGTACCGTCAATAGGATCTCCGAAAAATGCTCGCGCGCTCCTTCCAGGACGCGATGCAGTAGTTGCGTACCTACTCCTTTTCCACGATGTTCAGGTACGACACCCACAGCGAGTTCGGGTTTGTCACCATCAAGACCTCCCGTCCCGTGATCCTGACCGACGAGGACCCGAACCCAGGCGGCTCCTACAGGCAAGCCGGTGGTGATGTCGAACGCGCCTACGCCGATATCTCCGGGCCGCCCCCACCCTTGCGCATATCGGGCAAGATACGGATCTCCTGTCGCTGGCTCATAGGAGATATGCCCATCTTCGGCCATGCGAGCCGCTTCGTACAGCATGCGCCATATGACTGGTTCATCAGCTGCGGTCAGCCGACGATACGAATAGGATTTAGCGCTTGTCAAAAGCCTGTTCGGGACGCGACTCGGGAGGAATGAATCGCCACTGTCGCCGTCCATCGGTGTCAAAAGCTCCAAGGAACGTCTGTTCTTTCTCAAGGTGCTGGAATTCCACCAAGTGGATGGTGCAGGTCCCTTTCGGCAACACCCGGGCATCGAACTGTCCGATGACCGATAGCGCTCCCGATCGTGTCAGATACACATTTCTCCGGCTGGCCATGCCGGTATCAGGAAACAACTCGCTTGACGCCACACAGCCATCACTCCGTTCCACTCGCAGCTTCAAATTGTACCGAGCACGAAACGGCTCGGTTGCGGTACGCACCACCGTAACACGCAATCCCAGGGAGGGAGATTCCATCGTGGCAGGCTCGGGCGCATCACTATTGCATGCACCCACCAGCATCGAACATACCATCACGGACCCGATAAGATCCCGGGTGCTCACTTGGCAGTTGGGATCTTTGACGCTGCTCCGATTACATCCAGCCCAGCCTGCGCGCACGCATCGTCCAGATGCCCGCCTGGAGCACCCCCGACACCAATTGCCCCGACGATTTCGGCGTTTATTTCGATCGGAAGTCCGCCACCGAGCATCAGAATATTCTGGTCCATATCCCGAAGTCCTTGGAGTGCCGGGTTTTTCGCGATCATGTCGGCCAGATCGCTGGTGGGACGCTTCAAGGTAGCCGAGGTAAATGCCTTCTTCCGACTGCTTTCGGTCGTATGTGGTCCGGCCCCATCAAAACGCAGCATCGCTCGTAGCACGCCTGCCCGATCAACGACCGAGGCGCTGACGCGATAGCCATCCTTTTTACAGAAATCCACCGCCGCTTGAACAGCTTTCGCCGCCAAAGATACGGGGAGGACAGACTCCTTGGGAAGTTCATCAGCGGCATACGTCCGGCCAGCCAGCAATACCGTCAACGCCGTCAAGAGGACCCATTTGTGCCGTTGATGAAATTGGATCCATTCAGTACAAATACTCATGCTCTCTCCTTCCAAAGTTGAATGAGTCAAGAAGGCCCATGATGACGCTGTGAGAAGAGTACGGAGTAGCAGGACGCCTGTCAATACGGACACGCGGGAGGGCGCGTGGCGCGAGAGAATCACCTCGCACGGCGGTCTTTCCTCTCAAAAATTGGTGGGACCATCATCACGCCCAAGACAATGGACGTATTGTCCATCTCACATCTCGACCTACCCGAAGCAATCGTCTAGTCAGAACCGATCAACTTTTCCTTGCCACAATGCGACAACTTGTAGATGATGTCGTCCATTGTCGTCCATACTCAGCGAGGTGAACCATGCGCGCGATTGGCGGTCTGGTTGGTATCTGTTTTTTTGTACTTGGTGTCTCACTGGCTCTGGCTGCGAAAGAGCCACCGCTGCCCTACGGCACGACGGTCCGCGTGCAATCCTCTGAGCTAATACCCGGTTGGCATATGGGCAAGATTGAGTTTACCCAGAAGGGCTGCGGCATGGTGTGGATATCGGCGTCCGAGGTGCCTGGCGGGCGGAAAGGCCTCGGTCTCATATTTCTCGCCAAGCTGGAACGGCAACAAGGGACAGCATGGATCGACGTACCCATCGCGCCTCTGCAGGCAAAGGAGCCAAAGACTTGCCAGAACGGCGCTGGGTGAGTCTTACCGGGCTATCCGTGAGAACAGCCACGCAACAAACCTGAACAAAGAGGAATTGAACTACAGACTGGAAATCGAGTGGAGGTTGGATTCGAAATCGGAGGCTGGTGGAATCTCTTTCATCCAGAGTTTGGCCTGTTCCACGTAAAATACGTATTCCGTTTCCGGATAGCTGCGCACGAGGGTGCGGAGGAGCTGCTCGGCCACTTTATGCCGTCCGGCGTCTAGGCTCGCACGAGCTGCTTGTAAGGTGCATGAAGCGGCCATCGCCCTGGGATCGACGGTAGTCCGAACAGGCTGTTTCCTTACCAACCGATCAAGCCCGCCTGGTAAATCGGCGGTCGGTACCACATGTGTATCCGCCGACTGCCGGAGCCGTTGCGCAGCCAAGACTGCGTCTTCCACACCGCCGCTCCTTTGGCAGTCACGGTACAAATCCCAGAGGGACATCACGGAAGGAGTCGAGGAGACGTGTGTGTCCGGCTTGGAAAATACCTGACAACCGGCAAGCACGAGGCTCAGTAGAATTAGAACGATTTTCATGTGATAACAATGGTGTGCAAATCTTGCTGTCTACAGCAAACCATCCTCAGCTGTCAAGATGGGCAGGCACTTTACTCCCCACTTTGCTGAATCAATTTCGCCACAAGAGCCGTCCATCCAGTCTGATGATTCGCTCCCAGCCCCGCCCCATTGTCGCCATGAAAATACTCGTAGAAGAGCAGCAGGTCTTTCCAGTGAGGATCATGCTGAAATTTCTTATTCCCTCCGTATACCGGCCGGCGTCCGTCGGCATCACGGAGGAAGGTCTTCGTCAACCGGCGCGACAACTCGGCCGCCACCTCCGCCAAGGTATGTTTGGCGCCCGACCCGGTCGGATATTCTACCTTGTAACTGTCCCCAAGGTAGTAATGAAACTTCTGCAACGATTCGATGATGAGAAAATTCACGGGAAACCACACGGGTCCCCTCCAGTTAGAATTACCCCCGAACAGCCCCGTCGTGGACTCCGCCGGCTCATAATCGACCCGATGCTCCATTCCCATGACCGACAGGATATAGGGATGATCTTTATGGTACCGGGACAAGGCCCGCACCCCGTAGGGGGACAAAAACTCGCCTTCATCCAACATATATCGCAGAACTTTCGTCAGCCGATGGCGGTGGACCAAGGAGAGAAAACGACGGACGCCGCCGTCTTCCGTCAGGGTCTCGATATGACTACTGAAGTCAGGCCGGTTCTCGATGAACCATTGCATGCGATGCTTGAAGCGCGGCAGCTTGTCGATGAGTTCAGAGTCCAGCGTTTCCACCGCAAACAGCGGAATCAACCCGACCATCGATCGCACCTTCATATGGCAGGTGCGCCGACCCGGCAGATGTAGCACGTCGTAAAAAAAACCATCTTCCTGATCCCACAATTCGACCTTTTCTCCGCCGATATTGTTCATCGCACGGCAAATATAGACGAAATGCTCGAAAAACTTGCTGGCAACATCCTCATAGGCTCGGTTGTCCCTGGCCAGTTCCAGCGCGATCATGAGCATGTTGAGACAATACATCCCCATCCAACTGGTCGCATCGGACTGTTCGATATAGCCCCCCGTCGGGAGCGGCCTGCTGCGATCGAACACCCCGATGTTGTCTAATCCGAGAAATCCACCTTGGAAAATGTTCTTTCCCTCGGTATCCTTCCGATTGACCCACCAGGTAAAATTCAACAGCAGTTTGTGAAAAACTCGTTCGAGAAAGACCCGGTCCCCTCTCCCCTTCCGCTTTTTTTCAATTTTGTAGACGCGCCAGGCAGCCCACGCATGGACCGGAGGATTCACGTCGCCAAATGCCCATTCATAGGCGGGAACCTGCCCGTTGGGATGCAGATACCATTCACGAAGCATCAGGACAAGTTGATCCTTCGCAAATGTGGAATCCACTAGAGCGAGAGGGACACAATGAAACGCTAGATCCCAAGCTGCGTACCAGGGATATTCCCATGTGTCCGGCATGGAGATGACATCGGCGTTGTAGAGATGGGTCCACTCGGCATTTCTGCCCGTTGACCGTTCGCGAGGAGGCTCAGGGCCGGCTGGATCACCTTTGAGCCACCGGTCCACGTCGTAGTGATAGAACTGCTTGGTCCATAGGAGACCGGCAAAGGCCTGACGTTGCACGCTCCGTGCGTCCTCGGAGAGTTCCACCGGCGCCAGGCTTTCATAGAATTCATTGGCTTCCCGCAGCCGTCGCTTGAACACCGTTTCGGATTCTTGAACAGTCAGCGCGGCATCCCGTTGGTCGGTCAGACGCAACCGAATGGTCTCGCTCCCACCGGAAGGAACATTGAGAATGTAATGTGCCGCAGCCTTCGATCCAATACGATTAGGATTCACAGCCTCCTTGTCCCCAAGTACGACATAATCATTGATGCTGTCTTTCACGTACCGGCTTCCCTCCGGATCACCGTAGAGACGCCGCGTGTTCGTTTCGTTCTCGGCAAACAAGATATTGGGAGCACCTTCGCACAGAAGACGCCGGTAGCCATAAAACTCGTGATTGAACTCCACGACGCTCAGGCCGGTCACCGGTAGTCCCAACCTGAGACGGGGCCGCCGGACGTCGAGCCCCCACGACCATGTATTTCGAAACCATAGAGTCGGAAGGACGGTTAATTCTGCGGGATCCGGCCCTCGATTGATGACATGTATTCGGATCGTCAGATCCTCCGGTGAAGCTTTGGCATATTCGACAAAGACGTCGAAATAGCGGTCTTCATCAAAGACTCCCGTATCGATCAATTCACATTCAGCCTGTCCGCGTCCCCGCCTGCGGTTTTCCTCCACCAGCAGCGCATAGGGAAACGCCGCTTGAGGGTACTTGTACAAATATTTCATATAGGAATGAGTCGGGGTTGAATCCAAATAGAAATAGTATTCCTTGACATCTTCCCCATGGTTGCCCTCAAGCCCCGTCAAGCCGAACATTCGTTCCTTCAGGATGGGATCGCGGCCGTTCCAGAGCCCTAGGGCGAAACACACATACTGATGCCGATCACAGATACCTGCCAGGCCCTCCTCATTCCATCGATAGGCCTTCGAGCGGGCATGGTCGTGCGGAAAAAATTTCCACGGGGACCCGCTGGCGCTGTAGTCTTCTCGTACCGTGCCCCAAGCGCGTTCGCTGAGGTACGGTCCCCAGCGCTTCCAATGTTTCTGACGCTGGGCGTCTTCGTCGAGACGCACCACCTCTGCCAAGAGGGGCTGATCTACCGGCGGATGGCTCGGTCCAGAGCCCATGCTCATTGCGACCTCTCGAGATGGGGTTATCACTACTCCTTGCCTGCGTATCCAGCATGCTCCTTGATAGGTACAGATTCAACGTCGATTGTAGTCAGTGAGCCTTTAAGGACGTGCATACCTCTCGTGTCCCACGTTCGGCGTCTCTTCTGCAAAAGGATACCGACTAGCGGGGCCACGTTTGTGAGCAAATCCCATCAAATCCTGGCCAGTCAGTTGGCGGGCAGGAATAGAAGATGACGAGATGGGACTGCTGGATATGGTGCGATGAATCCGATGCTTACGATAGGATAAGAAGGAGGGACCTTTGGGAGAAGGGACTAACTCCAGACGACACTTTCTTGATTCATCAGGTAATCGATGACTTCTATGCTGTCGCGCAATTGAGTCTGTGCCTGTTCGGACATTGGTAGAATAGCGCCCAAAAGTTTGCCCGACTCGACTTCCTCCAAGGAGGGAATACCGTCGGTGTTCCGTCTATCCACGTTGGGTCGATAACTCGCCACTGTAATCCCCTCTGAGGTCTTCTCGAAGCAATTCTTGAGCCAAGATGAATCCAGCGATCGCTTCTCTACATTGAAGCATAGCACAGGCTTTTGATCCAATTAGAAATACTTCTCTAACCAATGAATATACTGGAAATTTCCTGGCTGGACGTCAGTTCGATTCAGCCACGGGAGGGAGCGCACCAAGAAAGGCAAATCCACCGATCCTGACCAGCGTTGTATCGGATCGAAGGCGGTAGTCGTCTCGGCTTGTGTCAATAAAGCCCGCATCCACCGTCAAATCTGAGTCAGCTTTGAGCTCGGGCGCAGGCTCAGGAGGAACGCCGGGGCGCGCATAATTGGTGTCAGTATTGGACAGGGCGTTGTAGTCAAGCGTCACATGGCAGGAGGGGGAAATAAGAAATCCGATCTTGTTCAGGCTCACGATGTTGCCCCGTGCTTGAACCTCGCATGTACCCAGTAAAGCCACGCCGCCACCGTTTTTTACAATAGTATTCCTGACCAAATCAGCTTTCGATCGGTCTGTCACTACGACAGCCTCGAACAAGCTGCGAGTGATGACATTCCGTTCGAGCCGCACCTCGGATCTGCCCACAATGTTGATGCCATGGTCGTTGTCGTGAATAAAGTTTCCCACCAGCTCGGCACGCGAATCGACGAATTGCACGCCGGTCGTTTCGCTTCCTCCGAGGACACTGTCTTCAATTCTCACGTCCTCAACCTGCTGACCGAACACCATGCCGTTCACCTTGATTTGCCGAAGCAGAATGCGCCGCCCCAGGAATATGCCGAGTGCATGGCCGCCACGCTCGTTGATTGTCATGCCGCTGATTTCTATATCGGCCGCTCCATATGGAAGTTTGCCGACGTACAGGACCCCGACGACATCGCTCCCCAGAAGGGTCACCTGATCGACCCCGGCCCCGATCAGCTTGAGTTGTTCCTTGTTATGAATCTTGACGTCTTCCCGATATGATCCGGGTTGGATCCTGATGGTATCGCCTTTTTTTGCATCGTCGATCGCGCTTTGAATTGAACGATATTGACCGGACCCATCTAGAGCCACGACCAGCGTCCGCGGGCCAACAGCAGTCGATTCCTCGCCGGCAAGAGCCCACGGGGCGGCGAACACCATCATCACGACACCGAGGCCGATCCTGAGAGAGGACATCACCATGCTCTTACAGGTCGACATATCGGGTTGTCAATCGACGCCCGTTGCGGGGTGCATTGTCTCATGTTATCTTCCGCGCCGATGATCCTCGTCGGACTCACTGGAGGAGTGGCCACAGGCAAGAGTACGGTCGCAGCCCTGTTCAAACGGTGCGGTGCCAAGATTCTGGATGCCGATCAATTGGCGCGACAGGTCGTGGAACCTAGAAAACCGGCATGGAGGGACATCGTTCGCACGTTCGGCACAACCATTCTGCGCGAGGACGGATCTCTCGATCGGCGACTACTGGCCGACATCGTCTTCAAATCCCCGGAGAAACTTCGCCAGCTCGAACGCATCATCCATCCCAGGGTTTCATCGCTGCAACGCCGGCTGACGAGAAACATCGCAGCCAAGCATCCGCGCGCCGTCATCATCTATGAAGTTCCCCTTCTCTTCGAGGCCGGAGTCGACAAACGGGTCGATACGATCATCGTCGTCACTGCGGATCGGGACACACAGATCATCCGGGTCCGGCAAAGGACCGGCCTTTCACGATCCGAAGCGCTTCGCCGGATCAGAAGCCAGATGTCCCTGGCGAGAAAAGTCAAAATGGCGGATTTTGTCTTGCTCGGCACGACGCCTCGCGCCAGACTCCTGCGCCAAGTTTCCCGGGTCTATGATCTGTTACGACGGACGGCCTCATAGATCTCTTGCCACTTCGCTCCTCCAATCCTACAATGCCTCTCATTCACCGGAACGTTGCCCACTTTCCCAACCAAGGAGGTACCCATGCCGACCTATATCAGCCTCGTGAAATTCACCCACCACGGACTCACCACGATGAAGGAGAAGGGGGTCGAGCGAGCAGACATGGTCAAAAAGAACGCCCAGGCCTTGGGCGGAAAATTGATCCAAGCCTATTACTGCTTGGGCGAGTACGATGTCATCGCCATTTGGGAATTTCCGGACAACCGGACCGCCATGAAAGCGGCGGTGCTCAATGCCTCCATGGGCCACATTCAAATCACCACCATGCCGGCCGTCGCTCGAGAGGAGTGGAGGAACGTGCTTCAGGAAACCCTGGGCAAGCGAAAATAGCGGCCTCAGGGCTCAACAGCACAAGGCTACCGCCTGTGTGGAGAAGGTCTGGGACCTTGTGTTAGATTCCTAGCATGCGCGATATCGTCATTATCGGGTCCGGCCCGGCTGGATTAACCGCTGCCATCTATGCGGCACGGGCCAATTTGGCGCCGTTCCTCGTTGAAGGCTGGCAGGCCGGCGGCCAATTGACCGCGACGACTGAGGTGGAAAATTATCCCGGCTTTTCCAAGGCGATCATGGGACCTGAGTTGATGAAGGAGATGCGAGCTCAGGCAGAACAGTTCGGGACTGAGTTTGTCACCGGTGAGGTCACCGCCGTCGATCTTGCGGCACGGCCCTTTGTCGTCACGATCGACGGCGAACGATCCTTCGAAACCAAGGTTCTGATCATTGCAACGGGAGCTTCACCCCTGCGCTTGGGGGTACCTAACGAGCAGCGCCTGTTGGGGCATGGCGTTTCGACCTGCGCGACCTGCGATGGCTACTTCTTTAGAAAACGGGAACTCGTGGTAGTAGGCGGAGGCGATAGCGCCATCGAAGAAGCCAATTTTCTCACGAAATTCGCCACCAAGGTCACGGTGGTCCATCGTCGCGACAAGCTGCGGGCGTCCAAGATCATGCAGGCTCGAGCGATGAAGAATGAGAGAATTACCTTTGCGTGGAACTCCGTCGTCGAGGATATCTTGGGCGACGATGTGGTGTCCGGTGTTCGTTTGAGAAACGTCGTGACGGGACAACTCACCGACTTCCCCACCCATGGGGTGTTCGTCGCGATCGGTCATGAACCCAATACTACCCTCTTCAAGGACCAACTCGAGATGAATGACGCCGGCTACATTCTGACAAGAAGAGGCACCGCCACCAGCGTCCCCGGCGTGTTTGCGGCCGGGGATGTGCAAGACTTCACCTATCGCCAGGCCGTGACGGCCGCAGGATCCGGTTGCATGGCAGCCATGGATGCCGAACGGTATCTCGAATCCCTCGAAACGTGACGCGTCGCACGTGAAGTGATCTCGCGATAATCCTGACACGGCCCGGTGAGGATGTCTTGCGCTTCACGAACCGCGAGGAACACTGAAGGTGCGCTACGCGATCATCCACTATCACGAACTTGCCCTCAAAGGACGGAATCGAAATTTCTTTGAGCACCAACTCCTTCGAAACATTCGACAAGCATTGAAAGACCTACACGTCAAGCGGGTCGATGCGTTACAGGGACGGATGCGGGTACGGCTGCCCGAGGATTTGCCCGATCACATCGTCCGCGAGCGGCTTTCGCGCGTCTTCGGTATTGCCAATTTCCTTGTGACGGAATCCGTGCCGCTGAGTCTGTTACATCCGGATCTGCAGCCCATCAAGGAGATGGCCGTGCGGCAGGCCGGAGAGCGAGTGTACGAATCATTTCGCGTCAATGCCCGGCGCGCGGACAAACGTCTCGCGCTCACGTCAATGGAGGTGGAACGTGCGATAGGACAGCATGTGTGCGATACGACCGGAAAAAGAGTCGATCTACGCCACCCCCAGCTGACGCTGCACATTGAGCTTCTCTCATCAGAAGCCCACCTCTCGACCGGAAAAGAAGCCGGCCCCGGCGGTATGCCGGTGGGAGTCAGCGGCACCATCGCAACTCTCCTTTCGGGAGGGATCGATTCTCCTGTCGCTGCCTATCGCATGATGAAACGGGGATGTCGGGTGAGCTTTATTCATTTTTCAGGACGCCCCTTGGTCAGCCGCGCATCCGAGGACAAGGTCCGGGACCTGGTGCAAGTGCTCACGAGATATCAGTATCACTCTCCGCTCTACATCGTACCGTTCGGCGAGATCCAGCGAGAGATCGTCGCCGAGGCTCCCGCCGCCTTCCGCGTCATTCTCTATCGCCGGCTTATGGTGCGGATTGCCGAAGAGTTGGCCCGCCGAGAGAACTGTTGGGCCCTGGCGACCGGAGACAGCCTCGGGCAGGTCGCCTCACAGACACCGGAGAATTTGTCGGTCGTCGAAAAGGCGACGGAATTGCCCATCCTTCGTCCGTTGATCGGGATGGATAAGGTCGAGATTACTGCCCAAGCCCAGGACATCGGCACCTTTGAGACATCGATCGAGCCTGATCAGGATTGCTGCAAACTATTCGTGCCCGCCCACCCCAGTACAAAGACCAGGTTGGACACCATTCAAAAGATCGAACGCTCGTTCGACACCGGCCGGCTCGTGAAGCAAGGCCTCGACAAGGCGGAACGCTCGGAATTTACTTTCCCTGCCTCACCCGGTCATTCGCCCGTTCAGTGATGATCCTAAAATGCGCTTCCAGCTCCCTTCGCATCGCCATGGCGATAACCCAGTCAGGAACGATCGTATCGATCTCGACGATCAATTCGAATTCCGCGCGCGTACGGCGGGAGTCCTCCATGGGGAAGAGTTTCCACTCGCGATGGTACCGTCTAAAATCTCCCGCTTTCAGATCCGTCACCAAGCCGCCGGTCGGCAGAGTATGTGAATCACATAACAATCGTCGTTCACCCGGCATGAGCGAATGCTCGATGTAGAGATCCGTCATGACTCCGCCGGCATGCTCTTCCAATCCGGCCAAACGCATGCGCACTTCGAACAACTCCGGCCACTTCCGGTAATCCGTCAGAATGGACTGCACGGTTGGAAGAGGCGCGGGGAAAACAATGGTGGCTGTGGCATGGACACCACCGGCGGGATCTGAAATGACCTTCAGAGCACGGGTCGGTGGAAGAGGTTCCGAATCGCTCACGGCGAGAACGGCCGGGGGGAACATCCCTCCTGCCAGCATCAACACCATGAGGAGATGCCATCGCACCTCGATCGCTCCTATCCTGTTACTGCATCGAGCAATCGTTGGTGCACGCGACGCACCCGCTCCAGTTGTCCTTTGGCCGGAAACCGTTCATAGAATCCGTCTGCTCGAAATTCCTTTCCCAACGCCGTCCACGCCTTGAGCAGTTCGGCAAACGGCTTCGGCGAACGGAGTTCCTCCCAATCGGCCATCAATTTCCGGTCCACAATGAGATCGTCCAACACCCGCATGAGTGCTTTCAACGTCACGTCTCTCGTAAACATATACCGATCGTTATTGCCCCAGATGTCGCCCATGACATCTTTCACGCCTTTCAGATAATCCCGTACCAGGGCGTAGCAGCGATCGGCCTTCATTCCCAGGTGCGACTCCATCCAACGCTTGTGCGCCGTAACCACCTTCAGGAGCTCATTAAAGAGCTCAGACTGCAGAATCCATTTCTCCTGTTTACTACGGCCACCTAGGCGGTTGATCTTGTATTGCAACGGCGAATCGGCTTCGGCATACAGCAGATTGACAACCTTGGCGGTAAATTTCTTCTCCGGACTTTCCCACGACACCTTTTCATACAAATCCACCAAATGCGACCGATTGATGCGGGTATGGGTGGAATTGATGATGACGAACATTTCCGTCGCGAAATCCGCGCTCCGGCCATCGAACAGGAGACAGGGAACCTCGACCTGATGGATCTGATCCGGATGCTGATCGCGAAAGAAACGAAGGCCGGCCAAGCGATGTTGGCCGTCGATGATCAGATACGATCCCTTCGGTTCGCTCAGGTGGCCAAGCGATTCGGAGTCGCCGAGTTTCTGAAAGCGCAAGGTCTCATCGGTAAACAGCAGAATTGTGCCCGGCACCATCGGCTGGGAGACGACGGTTTCAAAGAAATTCACGATCTGTTTGATCTTTTGTCGGTTCAGGACACGCTGAAATCCCTTCTCGCTCCGCTCAATTCCCGCAATGAACTTGGCGACTTCGTCGTGTTCGGAGACAGCAGCTGCCGGAATTTCCTCTCCTTCAAAATAATAGCGGCTCGTGAAGCGGATCCTTTCCAGAAGCGCCGCGGCCTTGTAGGCCACGAAATAGAACGTGCCTTCTTTCTGCCGGATACGTGTCGCGAGCATCGCCCGCTCCTTTCTGTGGGGTCCAGAGGATGTCGTCAACGAGAGCGAAGGCTGGGCACTGTCATACCCCGCGCTTCTGACGAGTCTTTCTGGTACATCAACCGGTGGATGCTATGATACCTGAGAGGTTTGCGCGACGCGAGCGCCTTCAACAGGTGGTAGTGAGGACTTATGAGGAACTGGCGGTGATTTGTCGGAACACGACGACGACGCCTGACGGCATCCCCTGGGCATCGAAAATGAGCGCCGCACTGTCGCTGATCGGTAATTCCTTGCCCTGGCGTCCCATCAAGAGATTGTTCTGATGGCTGATGGTCGCTGCGTAGCCTGTTTGCATGGCTTGGAGCGCAGGATTGATCACAGGGCGGCGTGTCACGACATCCAGCAAGATCATCACCTCGTCGATGGGCCGCCCGATCGCATCGGACTGCGTCCATCCCGTCAACACCTCGGCGGCAGGATTCAGCATGGTCACGTTTCCCGAATAGTCCACCGTTATGACTGCATCCCCCATGGATTGGACGACCGAATCCAACCATCGCCCTCGCTGCTCCGACGCTCTAGCCACGCGATGCCGGAACAGAGCGAGCTCCACCGCAGCTCGCAAATCACTGCTGACGAAGGGCTTGATCAAATATGCCAAAGGCAAGGTATGACGGGCTCGTTCCAGGGTTTCTTCATCGGAGAACGCAGTGAGGTAGATCACCGGAATGTCGAACATCGCTTGAATGGATCGCGCAGCCTCAATTCCATCCATCGCGCCCTTGAGCTTGATGTCCATAAGAATCAGATCCGGCCTGTGCTCGCCGGCTATACGAATCGCATCTGCTCCTGACGACGCCACCCCTACAACGGTATATCCCAATGAGCGTAATTGCCGTCGAATATCCTCGGCCACGACGACTTCATCATCGACGATGAGTACTTTAGCCTGCATCATCTAGTTTGTACCTGCGCTGCCGAAGGACATTCAAGCGATCCCACCTGCTCAGTGGGTTTCAGACCACTAGCGGACCGGATATGTTACTAAAGCAACTACTGTGCCAGTGGAATCCTGTGCTCGACGGGACCTCTACGCCCAGCAGCGTCTGCGAATTAGAACGGTTCGCCCCCTTTTGAACGCTCAAGAGCTTACGGAACATTTCGAGCGGGTCATCCCCTAAAGGCCATTCCGCTCGGTAGACATCGTGAATAGATCCCTGCGGAATGCGTGATGCGCCTTCATCAAAAGAAGACGTGTCGCGACAATCCGCCCCATCCTGGACAGTCTTACCCTGAACAGGCGCCTGGCCTTGAAGAACGAGTAAGACAGAATGCACGTCTGTCAGTGTGATGTGTGCCGGCGTCGCCTCATCCTCTCTGCTGTGGTAGGATGCCCGCCTAAGAAAAGGAGAGCCGTCAGATGATTGGATTCAGGATGTGGAGCGTCGTGCTGGGAAGTGTTTCCTTCCTCGTAGGCGACATCGTCAACGCACAGCCAGCGAA
This sequence comes from Nitrospiraceae bacterium, assembly GCA_040510255.1. Taxonomy (GTDB): domain Bacteria; phylum Nitrospirota; class Nitrospiria; order Nitrospirales; family Nitrospiraceae; genus DASSBQ01. Next base: position 19,191 of record JBEVJJ010000129.1, read on the forward strand.
TGACTTTGGGGCCACCACCGAACAGTCTTGCAGTTTTGGTATGGCTCAGGGCGAACCAACGCAGCGCTGCGAGGTCCCGTTTCCGAAAGGATGTGTCGTGGTGAACTTCCCCGGAACAACCAAACCTTGGACCACCGTGTCGAAGGCCGGCAAAACCTTCTGCCGGTTTGATCCCAAAACATCGGACTGGAAAACGAAGATCACCGGCGCGTGCGGTCGTTGCGACTCAATCCGTTGCTCCGCTCAATTTATCGTTCGCTTCGACTGCTCTCAGGGATGATCGTGTCCCGTTCGCTGACTCAAGAGATCAAACAACAGGCCCTCGCGGTGGGATTCGATGCCGTAGGCATCAGTTCGGTGCTTCAAGTCCGTCCCTGTGAAGCGGCCATTGTACCCGACGAGTTTCTATCCCGGATTTTGGCCAAACTGCAACAGTGGCTGGGACGGGGATTTCACGCCACCATGAGTTGGATGGCACGCGGCCCCGATCGCCGCGCGAATCCATCACTGGTTCTACCAGGGTGCCGCTCGATCATTTCTGTTGGAATCAACTACTACACGAATCATCGGGCAACTGAACGCATCGGAGAGGGGCGGATCGCTCGCTATGCATGGGGACGAGACTATCATGAGATTGTCGGACAACGATTACAACAGCTGGAAGGGTGTATTCGAGCCATCGCCCCCCACGCGGTGACACGCTCTTATGTCGATACCGGCCCGATCATGGAAAAGGCCTGGGCGGAACGAAGCGGTCTTGGGTGGATCGGAAAGCACTCCAACCTCGTCTCGCCGCAGTTCGGCTCGTGGCTGTTGCTGGGAGAGGTCCTGACTACGCTCGAGCTTTCAAAGGACGAACCGGGAACTGATCTCTGTGGCAGCTGTTCTCTCTGCATACAGGCATGCCCGACCGGGGCAATTACCGAGCCCTATGTCGTCGATGCCAGTCGCTGCATCTCCTACCTCACCATCGAGCTCAGGGATGACGGCTCGATACCCGATGACCTAGCCAGAAGCCTTGGCAATAGGATCTTTGGCTGTGACGATTGTCTCGACGTGTGTCCCTATAATGTCAACGCTCAGGAGAGCCGTGAAGCCGCGTTTCAACCGCAGGATATGACCTTGTCTCCCAAACTGGACAGACTGGGAGCCTTCACCGCGGCCGAGTTCGCCTCAGCGTTCCGGCAGAGTCCGGTGCGACGTTCCAAATTCAGCGGCTTTCAACGAAATGTTTCGCTGGCGCAGATCAACACCCGTCCGAAGTGACAGACCCCCCCAGGCGACTGTGGAAGACACCAGGTGTTGACCCTTCTCCCTGCCCTTCTGATAGTGATACGCTAGGGAATCACTTGCGAAGTCAGTCTCCCGACCGGAGTCCCACGATGCAGGTTCCAACCCTCCTAATCGTCGAAGATGAAGAACGGATGCGGCGCCTCCTTGAGCTTGTGCTCAAGCCGGCCGGCTACGAGCTCGTCCTCGCCAATTCCGGAACCGATGCCATCCGTTTGATCCAGGAGCAAGCGTCGTTCGACCTCATCGTGACCGATCTTCAGCTCGGGAACATATCCGGCATGGACGTGCTCGCGGCGGCGAAACAGCATATGCCGGAGGTGCCCGTGTTGATTGTCACCGGATATGGAACGGTGAAGTCCGCCGTGGAGGCGATGCAAAAGGGGGCCTATGATTACATTGCCAAACCGGTGGACAACGATGAGCTCAAGATCATCATCAGCCGGGCGCTACAGGTACGTCGTCTTGCGCAAGACAATCGGGTGCTTCGAGCAGGTCTTCAGGAACAATTCGGATTCGATCGTATCGTCAGCGTGTCGAAGCAGATGGATCTGGTCAAACGTCTCGCGCTGGAGGTCGCCCAGACCGATGCTACCGTCCTCGTGACCGGCGAGAGCGGAACCGGAAAGGATTTGCTGGCGCGTGCCATCCATCTTGCCAGTCCGCGCGCCCAGGGCCCGCTCGTTGCCCTGAACTGCGCAGGTATTCCGGAAAATCTTCTCGAGTCTGAATTGTTCGGATATGAAAGAGGCGCCTTCACCGATGCCAAGAAAGGCAAGCCGGGACGATTTCAACTGGCGGACCGAGGAACATTGTTTTTGGATGAAATTGGAGAGATGAGCCTGACGGCTCAAGCCAAGCTGCTTCGCGTTCTCGAACACCATATTGTAGAACCGCTGGGGGGCGTGCGGGGAACGAAGGTCGACATCAGGGTGATTGCGGCAACCAATCAGGAACTCCCGGAACTCATCAAGAAAGAGCGTTTTCGGCTGGATTTATATTATCGGCTCAACGTCTACCAACTCAGAGTTCCTTCCCTGCGGGAACGACCGGAAGACATCGAACCGATACTCAATTCGTTTCTCGACACTGCCCGGCGAGAACGGGGCAAGCGGTTACACGGCATCAGGTCCGACGCACTCGCGCTGCTGCAACGTTATCGCTGGCCGGGCAACGTCCGGGAACTCCATAACGCCGTCGAGTGGATGACGATTACCTGCAAGGAGGGCGAGATCACACCGGAACATCTTCCCGGCACCTTGAAGGGTACCGAGAGTGAGTTCGACACGCAACACTCCGGAAACCGCTCATTGCTCTCACTCGGGCTCTCTGTAGAGGAAATCGAAAAGACTATGTTGTTGGAAGCCCTGCAACAAGCCGGCGGCAATGTCTCGGAGGCGAGCCGCCTGCTGAAAGTCACGCGAAACACTCTGCGCTACCGCATGGCCAAGTACAATCTCAAGTGAAGCCACTGAGTCGATGCAACAGCCACACGGGGCGGGCGGCCTCCAGAAAAAATTCTTCTTCTCCCTCCTCGTCGTCGGTATCGTTCCCGGAATCGCCGCTCTTATTGCCACCTATTTATATAGCACCGCGGCGTTGAAAGAAGCGATCGGCGAAGGGTTTCAGGAAATCGCCCGGTCTACCGCCATCCGTCTTGCTTCCGCGGTCGACAATGAAATCGATCGCGCCGTCAGGCTGGCCCTCGTGCCAGTTCACATCAAGCAGCGGGTCGCGGCTTCAAACGCGCGCTATCGTGACCGAAACGAGTCGAGTATCCGCCGCCTCTTGTCGGAAGGCGAAGCCAATTGGACACTCCGTGCAAATCAGGACGACGACTCCTCCCTCGTCCTGACCAAACGATATCTGACGGAATGGGCACAGCAGGCCGGGTATACCGTCCGCGTGACGGTCGCCGATCAGCAAGGCGCACTGGTCGTGTCGACCGATCCTCGCGCGCACTATCTACACACGGATCAGACATGGTGGAAGGAAGCCATGAATTCCGCGCCCAACAGCGTGTATGTCAGTTCCCTCCTCCTCGATCCACAACTCAACGATTATGTGTTCGAGGTCTCCGTCCCCATTCGAGACGAGACCCGGAGGGCTGCTGTCGGCGCGGTTGGCCTCGTCATCCAGCGTGACGTGCTGACCAATACCATTCTTCCGATTCACATCGGCGATACCGGCCACGGGATGTTGCTGGATACGCAGGGCACCCCGCTCATCTGCCCCGTACTCCCGCCGACTTCGCACTTGATCCCTCAACAGCTGTTGACCAAGCTCGCTGTCACCCATCCCATCTGGCTCGTGGCTGAAGACGACGCGCATGGAGGAAAAGACGCGATCGTCGGAGCGGCCCCGGTCAGGTTTACCCATGCGCTTACTCCGTCCAGCTTGAACAGCGACCGGTGGTATGCCTTTGTACGCCAGGCTCCCGAGGAAACGTACGCGCCGATTTATTCCTTGCTGCTTACGGTGGGCATGCTTGGACTGGCACTCGTCGTCACGCTGGCGACTCTGGGATTCGCCGTCGGCTCCCGGATCGTGCGTCCTCTCACCTCATTGCAGCGAGAGGCGGAGACGATCCGACAGGAGCTCAACCATAACATGCCTGATTCGGCGATGCCGCCGGTCATGCTGCCCCAAGCCGAGTATCGCACCGGAGATGAGATTGAGGACCTCGCCAGAAGTTTCACGGCCATGCGCTGGACGCTCGAAGATAACCTCCAGACCATCAAACTCCAGCAAACCGAACTGGTTCGCCGCGAGAAGCTCGCGTCCGTCGGGCAATTGTTGGCGGCTCTGGCCCACGATCTCCGCAATCCGCTCGGCGTGATTCGAAGCTCGGCCCAGTTGGTTCTCGAAAAGGACCAGCAGCAACCGGTGAAAGAGGAAGTGGCACGGTATATCATCGAAGAAGTGGATAAATTAGCACACCGCATCAATGATTTTCTTCGGTATGCACGGCAAAAACCTCCGGATTTCCAAACAATTGCGGCTGATGACGTCGCACGCTCAGCGTTCGAACAATGGAAGGCACAGGGCAACCTGGACCATCTTCACGTGCAAACGGTCTTTGGAAGGAATCTGCCGCCCATTCACGTTGATCCAGAACAGGTAAAGGAAGCGCTTGTCAATCTTCTGATCAACGCCCGGGAGGCCGTAGCGGATGGCGGACAGATTAGGCTGACAACAGCTGCCGGCCAAAGTGGATTCATCGACATCGAGGTAAGGGATACAGGATCGGGTATCTCCGCCGACAATCTGTCTCATATTTTTGAACCATTCTTCACCACGAAGGAGTATGGGACCGGCCTCGGTCTCACCAATGTGAAACGACTGGTCGAAGACAATGGAGGGTCTCTTGAGGTCGCCAGCGAAGAAGGGGAAGGCAGTGTCTTTGTGTTGCGATTTCCGATTGCCTCCTGACCGCTCGACCCGGTCGAGGGGACTTGTGCCCAAATTGCGACGAGGCTAGAATTGTCCTCAGTCCCATTAGCAGGTGCGTGAGCATGTTCTGGGAAAGCCGCCAATCCAAGAATAAGCAGGATCGGCAGTGTTCATTCTGCGGCAAGCGGCAAGACACCATCAAGAGTTTGATTCAGAGTCCCTCCAGCCATCAATGCGGCTCCTGTCAGGCCCCTTCCACCCTGCTGATCTGCAATGAATGTGTAAAGCTCTGCTCGACATTCCTTCTGGATGAGCAGGCGGAGTTGGCTTCGAAGACCGATGGCGCCGCGTTCCTGCTCCCCAAACCCACCGAGATCAAGCGAGTGCTTGATGAGTATGTCATTGGACAGGATCAAGCCAAGAAAGTTCTGTCGGTCGCCGTCCACAATCATTACAAGCGTATTTTCAGCCGGGATCGGCTCAAGGGGATTGAGATTCAGAAGAACAATATTCTGATGATCGGGCCGACCGGAACCGGCAAAACCCTGCTCTCCCAAACGCTCGCCAGGATTCTTCATGTCCCGTTCGCCATCGCCGACGCCACCACGTTGACAGAAGCCGGGTACGTCGGGGAAGACGTCGAAAATGTCGTGCTCAAGCTCCTGCAATCGTGCGAGTACGATCTCAAGCGCGCCGAGACGGGCATTATTTACATCGACGAAATCGACAAGATCAGCCGGAAATCAGAGAGCGCCTCGCTCACGCGCGATGTATCCGGCGAAGGGGTGCAGCAGGCGCTGCTCAAACTGGTGGAAGGCACGATTTGTAATGTGCCCCCGAAAGGCGGTCGAAAACATCCCGAGCAGGACTATCTTCGGGTGGATACTTCCAACATCCTGTTTATTTGCGGTGGCGCGTTCGTCGGATTGGACCAGATCATCGGCCAGCGGACGACACATAAACGACTTGGTTTTGGCGCCGATGTTGCCCCGCGTCACAACGCCAACCCCGACGGGTTGTTGGAACTCCTCCAACCGGATGACCTGCTGAAATATGGCCTCATCCCGGAGTTTGTCGGGCGATTCCCCGTCCTCACCACCCTGAACGATCTGGACGACGATGCGCTCGTGCGCGTGCTGACGGAGCCGAGGAATTCATTAGTGAAGCAATACCAGGCCTTGTTTGAACTGGAACACATCGAGCTTCAATTTACAGAACCGGCAATCAAAGCGGTCGCGCACCGGGCTCGGTCGCTCAGGACAGGGGCCCGCGCACTACGAGCTATTTTGGAAGAAGTCATGCTGGACTTGATGTACGAGGTTCCTGCATTGCAAGGCGTCAAGTCCGTCATCATCACTGATGATGTCGTTCACGGCGTGGGGCAGCCGTCAATACGGACCTAGCCCGCAGAAACCGGCTCCTGCTTGTTGCCCCGGTTCCCGTTTCTGTCGCTGGGACACACTGGCTCCTCTACTACGCCGGTGACCATGATGCTCCCGGATATCCACCACCCGGTCAAACCGAAAATTCTGGTTGCAGATGATGAGCCGAAGTGGCTGCGTGTCCTCTCGCTGTACCTTAGCAGGCGCCAATGTGAGGTCGAGACGGCATCGAATGGCCAGGAGGCGATTCAGAGAATTGAAACCCACAGGCCGGACCTGATCATTGCCGATATCACCATGCCGGGGATGGATGGCTACGAACTCTGCCAACATCTTCGCCGCAGCGCATCAACCCGGACGATTCCCTTTATTTTCCTGACGGCGCGGGACCAAGAAACGGAGCGGCTGAAGGGCCGACGTATCGGAGCAGACGACTATCTGACCAAGCCCTGTTCGCTGGAGCGGGTCATGCAGAGTGTGGAAACGGCAATGGAGCGCATCGAGCGGGCGAGGAGTCTTTCATTTGAGCGCATCGGAATGAACGGCCGGATCGACGACATCGACCTGCTCGATTTCATCCAGGCGTTGGAACTGGAGCAAAAGACAGGAGCGCTTGTCCTGAGTCATGGTGACCGCACGGGAACGCTGTATCTCAAGGATGGTGTCATCGTCGAAGCCGACATTCGTTCACCGGTACGGGAAGAACCCCTGTTTCGTTTGTTGGGTTGGAAAACGGGCCGCTTTGTGTTTGTACCCGATGCCGTGCCGGATAAGGCGCCCATCACGGCCAGCATGGCGCATCTGCTGTTCGAAGACCTCCAACTACTCAAGGAACATGAGCACCGGCTCGCAGATCACTCACCGGAGTCGCCACCCCACGTCGAACCTGCCACCGACGACTCTCCGATCGGACGTCTCTTGGCCAAATTGGAATCGATTGCCCAGCAGTCTTCCGGATCCAGGTTCCAATCTACAAGACCCTGCATCCTTCGCATGCTTGTCGTCGGAACGGCCGCAACCGCCATGAGCGATCTGATTCAAGCCCTGGTCACGGACCTCTCCCCCTCCAGATGGGCGGCGTTGGGGTCGCATGAGGCCCACCTCTCTTACCGTCCGGAGATTGGAAGAGTTCGGCTATCGGCTCGGACTGCCCTGCATCTGGCCGCTGTTCGCGGAGAGCGGCGATTCTGGTCCGTCTGGGAACAGTGTGTGCCAGGATCCGTCGGCGCCATCGTTGTTCTACCCGGCTTAGCCGAAACGGATCGAGCTCATCTTCGAGGTTTTCTCAGCGCCCGCGATCTCATCGAGCCCGGCCTGCCGGTCGTGGTGTCGGTACCGGAACTGAATGAAGGGGAAGAGAGGGGAACAACCATTGGGGAGCATGAGATGGGACCCTCTCAATTTCTTGGAGTCACGATCATTGCCGGTCCCCTTGCCGAGCAACCGGTCCGCCTGAAAATTCTCTCTCGGCTGGTGGAACTCCGTCTTGCTCTCGATTCGAACTGACCGCTCGATTCCGGACGCCTCGCGGCCTGTCGGTCAGTCTTTCTTCAGCCTCCGGCCTTTTCGTCTTTGCCGCTCCGTAGCTGGACTGTTCTGCACTGGCGGGTGCCATTGTTTCGTTACGCGCTCGTGCTCTCCAGTAGGATCGCGACTCGAAGCAGCGAACGTCAGGCGGCCCGTCTCCGACCAGCCTGAGAAGTGGCGTCCTCGCTGGTGGACGGAAGTGCGGCCGATTGGGAAAGGCGCCGACGTTCCGCTTCACTTTCCGTCGCCATCATCCCGGCGATGACCCATATGAGCGCACCGAGTGTGAAAAGCCCCAAGACCCCTACCATACCAACACTCTCTCCTTGTGCTCCAGAGCCGCTTGACGAATCTGGTCAGGCCGCATGTCGGCTGACCGTCTGGGAAGCCGTCTTCGGTCCATCGGCATGTGCGTTCATTTCGCCAAGCCCTTTTTTCGCTTGGGCGTAGATGATTTCCATGCAGACGAGAAACACGGCGACCATCGACAGAAGCCCCGCCACGATTCCCCAATATCCCCATGACATAAATAACCCCTGCATGCTTGATATCACCATCCGCATCTCCGTCGTACTGCCGGTATCGAATCGAGAGAGGCCATCAGGAACACCTACGCGGTCCGCCTGTATACGCGTTGCTCGACCGACTCGAATCTGGCTCTGGACACAGCCTCCGGCCTTTCGGTCCGACCGGCAATGAAGAAGCTGCCGATGAGAAACCCCATAAGCCCAGCCGAGGCGAGAATCACATGGGAGAAAGAGATTTCAGGCCAGGTTTTAAGCTCGCCGGCAATTGCGGCTTCGCCTGGAGTCATGCCTGCTGCGGCCAACGGACCGGGTACGTCGGTCTCCATTGCTGCATGCGCCGAGGCCACGATCGAGGCGCCCATTTGAGCCTGAAGGGCGGCACCAGCCTCTTCGTAGGAAGTCTGGGCCGTGGCCACGCGCACGATCGCCTCACCGCTCTCTTCCTGAATCTTGTTCACCATACTCATGTGCGCGAGACTCGCTTCGACGATGGACTGACCAAGATTCGACTGCCAGCCGGCGAGAAAGTCATTCAGGATTCGGCCTCCCGCTCCCTCCGCCTGACGGATTATTCTGTCGTTATATTCGTTCACGTCGTGATCGGCCGAGAGCCACCCATGACGGGTCCCGCTTCTTGTGTGATTGACGATGGCCCGCCCCTTCACCATTTCCGCTCTCGCGGCGTTGCCCGATGTCTTCTTGTCAGCCCAGACCTTTACCGCTTCAAGATACCCAAATGGCGTTTGATCGACGTCATATTGCAGCATCGTGACCCGGTTCAGCTGTGTCACGGCAGACGCAATCTCCTTTCGGGCCGACAGGTCGAGCAAGGCACCACCGACAATAGCCTCGCCTAGAACCGGTTCCACCCATTGCCGTGCCGATTGAGGTTGAACAGACGCCGTTGATACCCAGGCCGGTTGCCCGATTATCCCGTATGACGCCAGATAGAACACACAACAACCGGCAATGGTTGCCACGAAACCAATGGCCACCATGAGATCCGCCGCATCATACGAGCGTTTCATGACACCCTCCCCGTGGTTATCGCTTCACCATCGTATGGCTTTGAAAGTATGGCCTTGAAAAGAGATGGCCGGTACACATGATCAAGGTAAGGGGTCGATTCCATCACATGAATAGAGCAAGCCTAATGCCGCCATGCCCGTGTCGGAACACTTTGAACTCATTATGGTCGGACAATTTGTCATGGTCTCCGCGTGGTTGATTCAAACCAGTACTGCGTCAAAACAACCACCACGGTAAGAGACGGCGGATCAGGTGCGGTGATGACGCCTGACCTCCGGGATAGCCGAACCGGCCGGAATTGGCACGTGGGAAAACAACCAGGAGGAGGGTCAGGTGAGATAAGTGCTGTGTGATCGGTCGATGCTCGGTTTCGGAATCGGGAGAGGAGGTTTCTGCAGCGTCATAGAGGAGGGAGAGGCAACATGGCGTCGGCAACTTCGTGACGCGATCCGTTCACCGCCTACCGCAAGGTCGCAATTGTCACTCCGTCCCCTCCTTCACCTCGCTCGCCCGGGCGGAAGTGAGAGACGTAGGGCGACCGCGCGAGATAGTCGCGCAGTGCCGCCTTCAGGCGACCCGTCCCATAGCCGTG
>JBEVJJ010000130.1:0-4979 GCA_040510255.1 Nitrospiraceae bacterium
GCCATGATGGGTGCTATTCGATCAGGAGCGATCGACCGAGCGGGGACAACTGCGGCCTTTACGCTCAGTCTGAGTCTTTTGGGGGCGTTCATGCTTGCCGATGAAGTCTGTATGGAATACGACACGGAACATGTCCACATCCTATTTTTTATCGCGCAACTCGTCACCGTGGTGGCCATCTCGACCCTGCCGTCCTAAATATGAACGACGGATAAACTGGGACAGCGAGAGGCCTTCTGAACCAGGAGCGGTAGTCCTTTAAATCGAGAGCTAGGGCGATTGGAACAAGGCCTTCACTTAAGGGAGTGAGGACGATGACGGCTCAAAGCCTGCGACCGGGTTCGTGGAACGATGAGGTGTGAATCTCCTGCGAATGTTCGTTCAAGTGTCTGCGATGATGGGACCGCCTTGCTCCCACGAACATGAGGGTATCCGATACTGTTCCGCAGGTGAGCGGGATGTGCATTTGGCGCTCACGCAGGAGGATTTTCGACGACAGACCGAGGAAGGGCACTGACTGGCCGTTAGGTGAGCAGGTCACCTGGATGAAATCGACCGGCTTGCATGATTCGTATAGCAAACCTCGATTCCTACAGAAAGCGTGTCGTGAGGTATCCCGATGCTTCCCGTCAAATGAATTTACTCAACTGAGACCGGGCGGATCCTCCCGATCCTCCCCAGTCAGAACTTCTCCTTCCTTAGCCCGCTTGACGGATCGTATATGGAGGGTGTCCTGATATCGCTACTTTACTTTGAGCAACTGTGGGACACTTTCCATCAGGTCGCGTGACCACGTCTCCATAAAGACGAGACTGGAGCTACGAAATGACGTGGTGCTTCCAGACGATTTCATTCTCGGCGTCGATGTGTCCCAGAGCCCGAATTTTCTCTAGGGCCTCAATGCGGCTCGCCGCCAGGGCGGCTTCAGCAGAGGGATATGAGGCGGCGGGAGAGAACCTGAATACGGCTGCTTGTGTACCAAAATCGACGGCACAGATGTGAATTCTCCAGGTGTCGTTGGCTGGATCGCCGGACTTATGGATAGAGGTCGTGACCTGGATCACGAAGAAGACCCTATCACGCTTGCTGGGCTCCTAGTAGAGCCATTTGCCGCTTACTGGCACACGATTGTGATGTCGGAACAGAATGCGCACGCTCTGACTATGCAGCTTGATCGTCAAGTGGCTGCTGATGGGGGGATGGGGCAGGCTCACAGGTCGGTTGTTGTGGCTGTTGGTCGAGATGATTGACATACATCTTAAGAACCACCCAAATCACCGGGATGCTAAACAGGATGAACGCGAGAAACGTTTCCTCGGCCATCACCATTCGGTACCCTTCCTATGCGGTCACACATGGAGGGTAGCAGGCAGGCGGAAATATGCGGAGCCCCTTCCAAGCGGTCTCGATAAAGACTCTCACCACAGATACCGCATCAACGCTACCGTGCCAAGCAGCAGGGCCATCGCCACCACAGTGAAGCCTGCCCAAAACCTAATCTGATTTATCCGGACGGCGCGTCTCCTCAGTTCGACAGTAGCCGCGATCTGCTGAGGGGAAGCAGGCTTGGACTGCGCGTACCACCCCAACGGCTCTACCTTGGTCCCGTTCCTTACTTTATCAATGCTCATCCGTGAACTATCCCGTGGAATGGCAGAAAGGAAAGGTCGCGTAGAACTCAACGATCCTGCGTTAGTGGTGTGACCACCAGCAGGCTGCCAGCAGGACGATCATGAGCGCCCATGTCACAGTGGTGATGACATAAGACTGCCACTCCTGCGTTGCCGATGCCTGCTCCGTGTGTTCACACCACTGGCACGTTTGCACATCCATCGTGGCGTAGTGAACCACATCTTGGTGGAGTGGGCCATATGTCAAAAGAGGATCCCTAGGCTCGGCATGACCCCAGTGGTGCTGCCGCGGGACGACTGGCGGAATTACCTCTTTCCGGAGGCTCTGTTCCTTGCCTCGGACAGTAAAGGAGAGGATGTGTATTTCCGGAGCGCGGACCAGCATCTGGCTGGCACGGTCCTGTTTACGGGATTTACGGGCGGCAAAATGTGGAAGAAACATTCACTGGATGTAAGTGAGGATATTGTTCGGGAAGAGATCAATCCGGACTGTCGCTGACTGAATATCGCTTGCATGCCGGTTTTATCCACTGTCCCGTGCCGTTTTGGGGGATTCGCCATGTCCGAGATGTCAATCGGATGAGCACCTTACCCGACATGAGCCCGTGGGATTTTCCCGCTGGGTATTCCAAACCGTTTGTTGGAGGAGGCAGGCGTGCCTCGCGAAATGTTCGGCATGCAGAATCGAGCCGCCTCCGAGTTGCTGTGGAAAGGCGATAGGTTTCTTACGCCGAAGTCGATGGAAGGTTATCTGCGATGGCTTCAACAGTATTGCGACGGATGGCACAGACAGACTCCCGCGAAGATCGCTGCATTCATCGATACGGCACTCTGCGGAGGGCTCTACCGATTTGAGTCGGCCTGCGCCCGGCTCTTGGATTTGACCCAGCGGGTACGTGGCGGGCGGCGGCTCGAAGCAATCCTCAAATTGCGAAAGATCGCGCATCTGCAGGATAATGCACTGTTTCTCCGAAGATATGCATTCCCCTGGGCTCTTGCGAAAGCACAAGCGGTTTATGAAGTGACGCCCCTACATGGTACGGCGTGCGCTCAGTTTCCCCCATGGAACGAAACCGGGACCAAACTTCAAACGCTCGCGGCCAACCACACAAACACGTATTAGCTAAGGTCTGTTTGCCGAGTGCCGCGACCGCGAAAGTGGGTTTACTCATTCTTCGGACTGACCTCCTTGGGATTGTCCATTAGCTCTCTCTCGGCTTTACACTCGTGGTCGCAAACTTTCGATTGATCCTGCTGATTGTCCAGGCATGCAATCTTGTCTTCCTCACTGATGGCGTCGGCAAGACACCGTGCCACCTCTTCATCCGCCGCCTTATAGCATTCCAGGCAATGACCTTGGGCATAGACGGTACCGCTGGCTAATAGCAGGACCAGCAAAGGGAACGCGATGATGTTTGCCATGACCGACCTCCCCGCCTGACGTGCGTTGCAGCTGTGTGGTGAAGAGGATTAGGACACTTCTATAATCGTGACGAAAACCGTGCCGAGACCGTGACCGAGCCCCCCCAGGCTCCAGGCTTGTTGTGGACCTGTACCCGCCGGGACAGTGGCTGACAGCTGGGGTGGACGCACGTTCAAACAGCGCCAACATTTTCGGAAATAGAAAAAAGGTCTCATCAGGCAGGCCAGGCACGGGTGGCAGGTTAGGCGCAATCGCCCCAGGGAACAGTCTTTTTTTTTGCGCATGGGGGCCACGAATCCAGAACGTCAGCCGCTGGATCAGTGATGTCAGGTATGCGATGAAATAGGCCGAGACGAGACTGCAGCCCACCAGCAGAATGCGCCTCACTATGTAATGGGCTCGAAGCTCGATGCGGACAAAAGGGATGTGGCGGTCTGAATGATCCTTCATCGTGGTGAGTCACTGTATGAAATTTCAAGGAGCGTTGCAATGTCCCCTCAGGCACAGGTTCTTATGCCGGATGCGCAGCCCCGAGCCTCGACTAGAGGTAAGTTCATGGTCGCGACGCTGTTTTTCGCCGTCATCGCGGTCTTCTACTTTTTCGATCTCATGGCCTATGTCTCCCTCGACGTGCCCAAGGCCAACCGGAACAAGCTGCTGGCGTTTACAGCGGAGCATTTAAGGATACTCGATGAGGCAAGCCGGATCGAACTCGGGTTCCCCTTCGATCTCTACAAGAAGGAGGTGGTTCGGACATTCATCTATGGCGGGCTGCGAGATCAGATTTTGGTTTAGGCCTATGGTGATTCCACATGGAAGGGCTCGCGCAGTATATTTGCGTGCCAAGACACATAACAACATTCTTATGGAGGTTGGCATGTGTATGAAGATCTGGGTTATGAGTGTCGGTCGTGTTGATGGGCTTGCTCGGCGCCGCATGGTTCAGCACCAGTCATGCCGGAGAAGGAGCGGCTCCCTCGCCAGACGCCGCCAAGAACAGCGGTCTGGTCCTCGTAAAAGCCTATACGTTCCAGTCCGACGTGGAGGGGGCTGATTCACCACCAAATCACTTCGTCCCACTCATACGATTATGTGTGACAGTATTGACCACCAACCCCGAAGGAGGCCGACATGCCGCAGATGACCGCGGTTCAGATTCGCTCACCGGGCGCGCCATTCGAAGTGGTCATGCGAGAGATCCCCGCACCAGGGGCCAACCAGATCCGCATCAGAGTGCAAGCCTGTGGGGTCTGTCATAGTGACGTGTTTGTGAAAGAGGGACAGTGGCCCGGGCTACAATACCCCCGTATCACGGGCCACGAGGTGGCCGGAGTGGTCGACGAAGCCGGCGCGAGTGTGACGGCGTGGACGAAAGGCCAGCGGGTGGGCGTGGGGTGGCACGGGGGACATTGTGGCCACTGCGCTCCTTGTCGGCGTGGCGATTTCATGGGGTGTCGAAACTTCCACGTGACCGGGTTCCAGGAAGACGGCGGATATGCTCAGTACATGATCGCCAGGAACGAAGCTGTGGCGGCCATTCCGGACGCGCTGTCGCCGGTAGAAGCGGCCCCCCTTCTATGTGCGGGCGTCACGACATTCAATAGCTTGCGTCACAGCGGAGCACAAGCAGGAGACCTGGTCGCCGTGCAAGGTCTGGGCGGACTCGGCCACCTGGGCATCCAGTTCGCGAGTAAGATGGGCTTTCACACGGTGGCCGTCGGTCGAGGCCCAGACAAGGAGCCCCTCGCGCTGAAACTCGGGGCCGTCCGCTACCTCGATACAGAGGCCGTCCACGCCGCGAAGGAACTCACGAGCCTTGGCGGCGCGTCAGTCATCCTTGCGACCGCTCCGGACAGCAAGAGCATGTCAGCGCTCGTTGACGGTCTTGGGGTTGGCGGGCAACTGCTGGTGGTCGGGGCCTCGGC
>JBEVJJ010000131.1:0-12162 GCA_040510255.1 Nitrospiraceae bacterium
CCACCGCCAGGACGATCGCTTTGGGTGTGATTTCAGGTAGGTTGATGGAAGCCGGAACGACTGGGTCAGACGGTGGCGAATTCATCTGGAATGCCCTCTCGATTTGCAGACTGCTGTTTCTCTGGAGTCGAACCCTACCCTCGGAAGACGAATCGCACCTTGGTCTCAGGCCCCTTACCATCCACTCTCAGCCTTGGTCATTGGCGACAACGTTGGGAAGCAGGGAAGGGATAAGACTGCATGCATCAGATGACCTGAAGAATACAGCACTTCAAGTAGCGGGTTTCCGGCATGGAGACCAGGACCGGATGATCCGGCCCTTGAGACCGTTGTTCGATAATGCGAATCTGCCGGCGAGCATCCCGTCCGGCAGACTGGATCATCTTGACGAAATCTGTTTCCGTAACGTGGTATGAACAGGAACATGTAACAAGAACCCCTTCAGGCTCCAAAAGTTTGAGTGCTTGAAGATTCAGTTCTTTATAGCCGGCGAGCGCATGTTGAACGGCATGACGGCTCCTGGCAAAGGCCGGAGGATCGAGTATCACCATGCCGTACCGATGTCCGGAGCGGTCTAATACCCTGAGCTCCTGAAATGCGTCGGCCTGGCGATATCGGCAGATCTGATCAATATTATTCTTGATCGCATGCCGACGAGCGAGGGCCAACGCCGGTTCACTGACATCGATCCCTTCGATCGACCCCGCTCCTCGCAGCGCTGCATGCACCCCAAATGCCCCTGTGTGACAAAAGACTTCGAGGACGTCGGTATTCTTCGCCAACGTGGACGCAGCCGCGCGATTGTCCCGTTGATCGCAAAACCAGCCGGTTTTTTGTCCCTCTGCAATATCGACGGAGAATTGAGCATCGTCTTCGAAGATATCCACCATAGTGCTACCCTCTCCACGCAGAGGTCCACGCTCGAGCGGCAAGCCTTCCAGCGAACGACTCTTCGCGTCGTTTCGAAGGTATACTGTCTTGACTCCGGTCTCATCCATCACCAGATCAGCCAGAAGTTCCTTGCGTTGGTCCATCCCATAACTAAGCGTCTGCATCACTGCCACGTCGCCATAGCGATCGACAATTAGGCCGGGAAGCAAATCGCTTTCACCATGCACCAACCGGTAGGCGTTGGAGGAGAGCGCCATTCGTTGACGTAACCGTGCAGCGGACTGAATCCGTATCCGAAAGAACTCAGCGTCAATGACGTCGTCGCGAACCGTCAGGAGCCGTACATGGATTTTTGAATACGAGTTGTAGAATCCCCGCCCGCAGAACTGCTTGTTTGCCAAATACACATCAACCACGTCTCCCGCCTGTGGATTTCCCCATGTTTCTTCGATCTGTCCCGCATAAATCCAGGGATGACCGGTTTGCCTGGGATCACGGTGGCGCGAGGAAAGTCGGACGCGACCGCTCGAAGATGGCGACGACGGGGACATTCCGTACTTATTCCAGTAGAATGGCAATCACGTCAAGCGTGAATTCCTCGAAACAGTCCTGCGATGACACGAGAGGCAAGTGAACATTACCCTGGGATGCGCTTCATGCAGATACGTGTGGATACTTGACCTTCCCTGAAGGCTGTGGTTTCCTGACCGCATAGGCATCTCTGAACACGGGGCAGCCCCAACAAAAGCTAATTCACTCAGGACGACATCTTCATATGACCGCCGCACACACTATCGGCACAGCGGTTCTAAACCGACTGCACGCGCTTGGAGTGCGGCACATCTTTGGGATTCCCGGCGACTATGTCCTCAGCATATACAAACTACTGGAATCCTCACCAATCCGACATATCGGCACCACCAGAGAGGATTGTGCAGGATTCGCCGCCGATGCGTATGCCCGTATCAACGGCATTGGCGCCTTGTGCGTAACCTACTGCGTAGGTGGGCTGAACACGGTCAACGCCATCGCCTGCGCCTACGCCGAGCGCTCTCCGGTCGTCTTGTTAACCGGCTCTCCTGGCCTATCCGAACGGCTGCGCAATCCCTACCTCCATCATATGGTGCGAGACTTTTCTACGCAGCGAGAAGTCTTCGAAAAGATGACCGTCGCGGCAGTGAGTCTTGATGACCCTCTCACCGCAGAACGGGAAATGGAGCGAGCGTTTGCCGCCCTTCTGCGATATCGTCGCCCAATCTATTTGGAGATTCCCCGTGATATGGTCCACGTTCCACTGGCCACTTCTACACGAGCGGCCGGAAGCGAGGATGAGGCCACCGACCCGGCGGCATTGGCTGAAGCAGTTGCGGAAGTGCGTTCCATGTTGGAGTCAGCCAAACGACCGGTCATCCTGGCTGGTGCTGAGATGGGTCGGTTCGGATTGCACGACGAACTGGCGACGCTTGTTGAACGGTTGAACGTTCCGATCGCCTCTACCCTGCTCGGCAAATCCATCATCCGCGAGGATCATCCTTTGTATGTGGGTGTCTATAGCGGGCTGGTCGCGCGCGATGAGGTGAAAGAGTTTGTCAATCAAACCGATTGTCTCGTCATTTTGGGATCGATTCTGTCGGATGTGGAAGACATGGATGCTCGGTCCTCGTTGTTTTCCGACGGCCATACCATTCACGCCACAGCAGACCGCATTGCCATCAAGCACCATCGCTACGATACGATTCGCTTTGAGGATTTTGTGAAGGCGCTTGCGAGCGCGCCGCTTCCCTGCTTTGAAGCCCGCCGAATGCCCGTTTTCGAGAAATGTGATGGTCCGATGCCGCCCCTCCAGGCATCGGTGACACTACAGGGAGTATTTCGTCACTTGGACGGCGTCCTGGATGAAAAAACTCTGGTCATTGCGGATGTGGGCGAGTCATTATTTGCGTCGGTCGATCTCCGTGTCCATCGGCGTTTTGAGTTCCTATCGCCCGCCTATTACACCTCAATGGGATTTGCTGTGCCGGCGGCAGTCGGTGCGGGATTTGCCGATCCCTCCCTCCGCCCGATTGTTTTGGTCGGCGATGGCGCCTTTCAAATGACTGGTTCTGAACTTGCCACCTCAGTTCGCTACGGGCAAGCTCCGGTCGTGATCGTCCTAAACAACCATGGATACTCGACCGAACGGGAGATTTTGGAAGGCCCCTTTAATGATATTCATGAATGGCGGTACGAACGGATCTGCGATCTATTGGGCGGTGGTCTAGGGACCCGGGTTGCGACTCACGGCGATTTTGTTCAAGCGCTGGCGAAAGCCCTCGCGGACCCGAGTCAACCTCACGTATTGAATGTCCTTTTGGACCCTGCTGACCGGTCGCCTGCGATGAGCCGCCTCGCCCGACGGTTGGCCAGACGTTTGTCCACAGACCGCCCCTAGGCTTCTCGCCAGCTCGTTACGAGCCTCGGTTTCATTTCCTGAACTATCGTGTTCATGCCACCGCCAACACACCAGATTCGATTTTTTCTCAGGTGCGGCAAGCTGACACTTCAAGGGGTGGGTGAACAGGCATTGACCCTGATGGACAAATGTGGTCTTAATAGGGGTCAATTATCGAATGCTTTTCTCCGGACGAACAGACAACATGGGTCTCAGTACTGCACAGAGGGTAGGCAGGATGAGGGACCATCACACCCTCTCCGTAAAACTCAACAGCGTCGTATCGAGTGAGAACGAGTTTGACGAGCTGGTTCTCAGGTCGTTACCTGAGTTTCTGGATCGAGCAACGGCTCAAACAAAACGTTTTCTTCGAGACACGGGCCAATGGACAGACGACATCACTCATGAGAAGCTCGCGCTTCGCTGGGGCTACGAGCTAGTTGAGCGTTTCTTAATATGCGGGAGAACAGAAGTTCCCTGTCGGCCGTTCTTCCTACTCGATAGTCTGATTGCCAAATCATTCAGTCAGCCTGACCCCCTGTGTTATCACAAGGAACTCCTGACCCCGGTCGGCCGATTTCTGGATGGGTTGGCCTCTCGAGCCGTGGTGAGTCGGGATGCTTTGATGGCTCTGTTCTATCATATCTATGGGCTGGGACAAGCGAATGTGGTTCGACTCCTTGGGTTCGGTCAGGCGGAAAGCCAGCGGGTTTATAAGAATTTCGAACGGTGGCGGCAATCAGGCTGGCAGCGCACAATGCTCGAAACAGGCATCAGCGATCACGATCTGAAGGACCTGGAGGAACAACAGCGTGAGCATCCGGAGCGGCTCAACATCGAAGTCGATCGAATGCTTCGATTGCTGCAAACCCACTATCGGAAGAGTGAACCAGAGCATTACCCCTGTTTGACCGGACAAAAGTGGGGTCAACTATTCAACGATGACTTCGGCTATGACTATCGTGTCTGGCATCTGGCGTTTTGTCATGCCTGCTTTTTGGAAGTAGCCGATCGACGCCAGGATGAACTCACCAATACGGAAAAACCTCGCGTAAACCTCCATATCCAGCCGCTCAGGAAGGGAGGCGTGATGGCGCTCTTCGGGAGTGAGCGAGGAGGAAGAACTCATGGAACAGCAAGAACTCAACGACTTTCGCGATCAACTTCTTAACTCTCTCGAAGAGCAGCCCCGCCGGACCGAGGAAGGTCGGCCGCGTTCTCTGCAAATCTTTGTTAACCACGAGTGCGTGGGTTCCGTTGATTGCATGAAGACCAACTCGAACTATTCGTTCTCCAGTAGAGACCGGAGTATTCACACGGTTGAGTTGCGAAATGAGGCCGGTGTTCTCGTCGGTGGTTTGTGCGCGTCGGAAGCCGGGCTCAAGAATCTACGCGTCCCGATCAAGCGTGGATGGGTCGATATTCATATTTACAATCGAATCGACGGCGGTTCCGTCAGGATGCGCTTCGAGAACAACCGTCCGTGGTGGAGCCGTCTTGGGGCTCGGGCAGGCATGAAACCTTTCTCAGGTGCATACCTCCTTGGTCGACAACCGCTCGTCGGGAAAACTTTCGCCTATGCTCAAATTCTCCTGGTCATCAGCGTTGCGGCATTGCTCGTTGATCGTGTTCCTGACTGGTTTGGATCGGAGAGTCGCTCGTCTGTGCTCGAGCAACGACTGGCGGCTCAGGAAGCGACGCACAATCAGGTCGAACGCCTACAACAGCAGGTCGCTCAGCTCTCCGAGGTCCAGCAGACTGCGCTGAAGGAAGCACAGTTCGAACAGCAGCAACTGGCGCAGTTGAGTCATCTTTTCGACAATGTATCCCAAGCGCAATCGAAGATAGCCGCCCAGGTCGTGACGACTCAGGAAGACCTCCGATCCGTCAAAGATAGTATGGCGCAGGAAGTCGAAAACGATGTGCAAGTGGCCCTGACAAAAGAAGAGGAGGATCGGATCCAGGTAAAACAAGAATTGCAGTCCGTGAAGTCGGTCAACGAGACGCTGATCAAGCAAGTGGCCCTATTGGAGAGCAAGAACCGTGAACTTCATGCACGCTTGACGTCGACCGCCGTGGAGCTGGCTAAGGTCGCCGGCCAGCAGAAGTCCATCGCCGTTGCCAGAAACGAGCAGTCCAAGGATCCTCCGTCCCAAATGCAAGTAGCCGAAGCATTGCGAGAGGCCGATCCACAAGCCTTCTTGTTCTGGGTGTCTTTTATGGATGGAACATCGGAAAAGAGCATCGAGGACCTGTTTCATGAAATCAAGGGCACCAAAAAAGGCCCGATCAATTCCGGATGGTACCCCGTCGAAGTAAAACTTCCCAAGCCAGAACCGCCGGATCAGTTTCTGGAGTCCGTCAAGCGAGCCACTATTGTGAAAGCGGTCGCAACCAGTAGGATCATGCCTCCGGCACAATAAACCGGAATCCCTGACCGCGATATTGTGCAAAAGACGATTCGTTCACTTTCTTCCTGCTGTCATCACACCCGCGAGTAACTCGATTCGTTCATCCTCATGGAGGGCACATGTCCGATTTTCATCAGAACGGTGTTGTGACTGTTCTGCACCGACTCGGCGCCTCGAATCTTGACCGATTAGAGAAGGAATTGGAGCGGCATGCCTCCAACAATCCCATCGCGCTGGTTCTTCCTTCGTTGTACTCAGAACTGGAGAATCCCGCGTTAAAGAATATTATTCATGTCCTCAAGGATATCCGCTATGTAAATGAAATTGTGGTGTCGTTAGACCGTGCTTCAGCATTGGAGTTTCGGCTTGCGAAACAATTTTTTTCCATCTTGCCACAACGTGTCCGCATCGTGTGGAATGAAGGCGCCGGAATTCAGGACATCCTCAAATTACTCTCCGCCAGCGAGATCGACACAGGTCTGCAGGGAAAAGGCCGTGGCTGCTGGATGGCGTTCGGGTATGTGCTGGCGCGCGGGCAGAGCAATGTGATCGCATTGCACGACTGCGACATCCTGAGTTACAACCGGGAGTATCTGGCAAGGCTCTGCTATCCGATCGTGCATCCCAATCTGGCCTACGAGTTCTGCAAAGGTTATTACAGCCGGGTCACTGACCGATTGCACGGACGGGTAACCCGCCTTTATCTCACGCCCCTGATTCGGAGCCTGCAGCAGGTGTTCGGAAATCATGCCCTGCTCACGTTCTTGGATAGTTTTCGATATCCTCTCGCTGGGGAGGTGGCCATGGTTCGCGATCTGGCATGGATCAATCGGATTCCCGGTGACTGGGGATTGGAAGTGGGCGTGTTGTCCGAGGTCTACCGGAACTGTGCCTTGCGGCGTATCTGTCAGGCCGATATTGCGGATGCCTATGAACATAAGCACCAAGTCCTTTCTCCCGACAATGCGGACCAGGGGCTGCTGAAAATGTGCGTGGATATTACCAAGTCCTTATTCCGAAACCTGGCAAGCGAGGGTATGGTCCTGTCTGAGGCAGGCTTGAAGGCATTGCGGGCTGCTTACCTACAGACGGCCCAGGACGCTATCAATCGCTACGAAAACGACGCAGCGATCAACAGCCTCAAATTCGACCGGCATGAGGAACGCTCCGCAGTCGAAGTATTTTTGAAAGGCATGAAACTCGCCACGGAGACATTCATCGATGATCCTCTCGGCGTTCCGATGATCTCCAACTGGAGCCGGGTAACAGGCGCGATCCCGGACATCTTCGATCGGCTCACGTACGCAGTTGAACGAGATCATGAGTGGGATCCGGTGGAATCTCGTAAATGAGAGCGGATTTATTGAAACAACTCCAGGGAATGTCAGACCAAAATTTCCCGACCATGTTCCGGGCTGTTGTACAGCCGATCACGGCTTTCTTGGAAGACAGAATTCCTCCACTCCACTCGCACCTGTCGATAACTTCGATTCTTAGCTACTAGGCTGAACTCGCCGCGACCACGCACGGGATCCCATGTGCACGAAAGAACATACGCAACATATTGATATATATGCGAGTTATGCCCAGCATGTCCCTGCTGCTACACTTCATGTGATGGCCAGATAAGGGAGTCACCGATGTTGATGGCAGAAGAGACCTTTCTCGTATCAATACTGTTCAGCATCCCGATCGTATGGACGGTTCTAAAGATCGTGGTCAACCTGATGGACCAATCAGCCCACCAGCCAATTCACCAGCCGGTTCCGCAACAACAGAATCAACGAGACCTCCGCAAAGCCGCATAATCCGCTCGTAACGCTGAAGGCTGTACCGCCGATCTGGTTCAGCGTCGACGCCAGCAAGTTTTCCTTCATGTGGTCAAGTCTGGTCGGAAATATGTGTAGATTGCGGCATTGCTTCGCACCCGTCTCCATAAGGGTGCCGGAGCAGGCCCGCAGCCACGCATTCAACCACACAACGTATCCGCCTCGCGTCAAATCTAGAGAGTGCTCCATCACCAATAATCAGAGCGCCCTCTGTCCTTACATCGCAACGGCCTAACGAGGGATCATGTGCCACCCAAGTGTCTCTTCCCTCGGCCGCGGCCTCCCTTGATAACGGTCCCTGCTTGCCACGCGTGCAACGATGCCTTCAAAAAGAACGAAAAATATTTTCGCCTCATGACGCATATGTGAAATTGCTCCTCTTACGCGAATTTCAGCGGCAGTGCTGCTACAGTGTCAGTGCGCGATCCAGACGGAACAACAAGTCGACAATGGTCTCATAATGCGAGACAACACGATTGCTGCCAATATCGCGAAAGCTCTATGGGGAGCAGTACCCTGACCATAACAGAAGGATATGAACATTGGCCAATGTGGGCCAACGGGGTATCTAGGATCGTTTCGGTTGTATGACCCTCAGTCCCAGTAACTGAGCTTGTAGGGAGACGATTTTGTTGTTGGAGCAGTTATGACAGAGATTAATCGCATACTCCCCATCGCGAGAAAGGAGGCAACGAAGCCTCATTGGGAAGGTCCCTGCTGACGCGAAATGGATGTATGAAGAGGACTAGGTTTTCGGGCCGAAGTTTATCGGAATGCCGAAGCCGCGCCGTGGTCGAACTTCATACGTCCAACTCCTCAGCACATTTCCCCCCACCTGCTACACTTCATATATGACCCGCGTAGGAGGAGAGGCAACCCCATGGTAATGACAGACGAAACCTTTATCGCGTCCATGCTGTTTGGCATGTCTTTAGTCCGGATGTACCAGAAGTTGGGTGTTAATCATATCGATCAACAGCCACAGCAACCGACCCCTGGGCCAGCCTTATCAGAACATCAGAAACAACCACTCGATGAAGCCGCTTGACCCGAGCGCGCCGGTCGCCGCGTTGGCGGGACTGCGGTCCGTAGAACCTCATAGATTCCCCCGCCTGTACAGGCGGGGGAATCTATGCAAAGCTATCCTGTTCCCGTGATTCGGCCCGACTTGGTCCAAAGGTCGAAGGTTCCCATCCTTCCCCCCGCAACCAACGCTATTTAACCCCCCAGCCAACCGCAAGCTTCAGCAGCCCTTCATACCGTCCGACCATCTCGGCCCTGAGAGCCCCAAAGGGCGCAATGACTTCGGGCACCATGGTGAATTAGGTATCTTGGAGAAGGCGCTACAGGCATCACTCGCCAGCAGATGGTGTCACGTGCAAAGGGCGTGTCCACCGGCGTGTCGACAGCACTGCGCTACTAGATATGCAGCTTGTCCAGTAGGAGACCAGAATGGCGACCAGCGGAAGCCTACAGAGTCATGTCTTTGATTTCTGTGCGAACACGGTGGCATCACAGGCGATGTACTTGATCTGCTTCAAAGGAATGATGATCACTTCCTTGGCCGAGTCTACTTCCAGCACCTCCATATCATCACTGATAGTATGCCGGATCGCATCCTTTACTATGAGCTCCTGATTGTCGGCAAAGACGACCTTTACCCAATATTGCACGGGTCACACTCCCTCCATATGAATTCTTGCTCAGTCTTCAGTCGTTCAAGCCAGATTCAGTAGCCTTCACCTGATTCCTCCCATGGTTGGTCCTTCTCGAACAACGGATAAACGGCTTTCCCGGCAGCCGGTCTGAATTCCTGTCAGCATGAGGATCTGGGGAGGCCTTACGCGTTAATGGCCCCGTAAGCATATCGCGTTCGTAGAGACTTCCTGCAAGCCCTTTTCTCGGCTACGCAACAGTTGCGGCATTATACTGGGCGTCTTTCGTCCCTTCAACTTGCGGCTTGCCCACCTCGACAAGAGTTGGGTAGAGTGGTAATCAGACAGTTCTTCACGTTTGATGCATGTTCTCATAGGAGGCAGTGATGAGACCATTCTACGTTATGTGTCTGGTTCTCTTGATTGCAGCGGCCTCAATGGAGGGCTGGGCTCGCCGTGAAGCACTCACGCCGGAACAAAAAACCAAGATGGACGCGATTCAGACCGTGCTGATCGAGGTCATTGCAATATCAGATAAGGGTCCAATGGATTCCACAGGCATGCGTGATGTCGTGGCGAGTCGTATGCGAGAATTCGGTTATGCCATCACAACCGATGCCGGGCAACCATACGACGTGGTCTTTCGGGTGAAATGTGAACAACACAAGACCTGGGAAGGAACCACCAATATGGGGAGTGATGCGGACCTTCCTGACTCTCCCTCCCGCGTGTGGAAGGGGCCAGCGTGCCAGTTGTCATATCTGTTGGACAATAAGAAAATGGGTTGGCGTAAGGAGGTCCGAACGGAATTCATGGACGCTGAGCAGGCCGCGCATACCGCCAACGCCGGTGACCCCGGCGCCTACGCCATGGCCGCACTTACTGAACGGTTAAAGGAATATGACTTTCCCGCGCTGATCACGGCAGAATGGGGTCAAGAGGAACGACTCTTCAAACGGTACGATGATCCGGCCACACCATCAGCACAAAGAGTAAAATTGATCAACCTGTTCGGATATCTGTTTTCAGCTGAATCGGTTCCACGGCTGCTGCAGGCGCTCAAAGGTTCCGATATCGAAGCCGCTAAAGCCTCCGCCTTGGCGTTGGGAAACATCGGGCAAAAAGACACGATCCCGACTCTGATTGATGTGATGAAATCCGGTCCACCAGAGCTCAAGCCGTCAGCGGCAAAAGCTCTAGGCGTCTTTGGAGCCCTGCATGGAGATTTTTCGATTATTGATCCATTACTCGATGGCTTGAAGACCGGGGACGTGTCGGTTCAAACCGAGGCCGCATGGGCCTTAGGCAAGCTTCCGGACCGGCGCGCGTATGACCCCCTCTTTACATTGCAGAAATCGCTCTATCACGTACGCGAGAATGATGCCGATCCAAAATTGGTGAAACTCAAAGAGGCTGTTAACTGGAGTATCAAACAAATCGATACATGGGAATATCTTCAATAGTCGATCGATGGTGTCGATATGGCCGATCACGGGATAACACTGTTGCGTTCTTACTTCTCCTTATCTTTGGACTCACCTATGGATCCGTCTTTGGCCAAGTTAGGGGAGATGAAGCAGAATTGGACCGTCTGCGCATCAAGGCGGAAGACGCCATGGCTAACGATGACCCCGAAGGGGCCGCAATGAGCATGGGAAGAGCCGCACTCATGACGGTTCACCTCGCCAAACGAGAGGGAGATCCTGCCCGCGCAAGAATGTTCCGAGGCGCGGAACACTTGTTACGCTCCCAGGAGCACGGATATCGAGCGTTAGCACTCTTCAGACGGGCAGGCGATCAACTTCCAGCCTCGACAGGGGTGTGCGCGAGTCTTCACCATGCGCACAGTGAAGTACAGCAATCACTTCGGATATTCGGAGAGCCGTTCCCGTCCGAACAGCCCGATCCTCGGACCACTCAGCGTGCCAATGGCCTGCGCGAGGCTGCCGAGAATTGGGTGACAGTCCTGTCATCAATGCACACCGATTTTCAGTGTGCTCACCCCTGATCCAAGCGGTTCTTAATCGTCCTCCGGATTGATGATGTGCAAACCGGCCGGACGGCATGCTGCCAACAGTTGTCGATCGGAACTGACGACAGTTAATCGGAGCGGCTTGAGCTCAAGAGCCATGGCCAAATGAAGGAGTTGTTGTCCACGCAATGCAGGGTAGTCCAAAATCAATTCCTTCGTGGACAAATAGGTATCCATCGTGGGGGCAATGTATTGAAAGAGTCCTTGCGCGGACTCCATCTCAAATTTGTACAGGACGGAGTAACAATCGTCACGAGTGATCTCTCCCTGCTGAGCCCGAATAGACAAAATCGAATAGAGATCCGTCACCGTCCACATGGGAAGGATCGCCACCTTGCCTCGCTTCACCATGAGCTTATTCACGATCCTCGTTCCTCGCTCCATGCTGTAACGCTTCACGAACGCCGTCGAGTCGAAGTAGTAATACGGCATGCTATGCCCTCCCCTTCAATAACGTTTCGGCCAACGGGGATTGCAACTTCGACAGACGGTCCTGCAATTCGTCCAAGGCAAGCTCCTCGTAGTATCCTTGCTTGCGAAAAATGTCCACGATCGTTCCCTGATTCACCAACTGGGTGTCGTGGGCCAAACGCTCGCGAAGACGACGTTTCATCAGACGGCTAGGCATCCGTCTACGCGTTGACGCACTTCCTGCTCCATTCGAAGATGTTTTTGTCTCTGGTTTCTTCATTCAGACTCCTCTCTATGTATTTTACGAAACCATTCACGGCTTGAAAACAGGCTCGTCACGCGGACATCCCGATGGGGTACCGCTTGCCACCGGCAGTTCTGAGTCTCCATACACATATCCGGCGATCGCTCGGGCCATGTCTGAAGAAAATTCATGCTGCATGACTCGGACGGCCTTGGCCGTCGCTTCTAGGTCGGTCAGATGTCCTTCACGTCCTCCTTT
>JBEVJJ010000132.1:0-5346 GCA_040510255.1 Nitrospiraceae bacterium
CGCTCAGGTTGATCTCATAGGCGTCTAGCGCAACGGCGTATTTCATCCGATCCCATTGAACCGGGATGTGCTTCACGCCGACGCCCATGAAGCCGCCGAAACCAAGCACCGCGTAGGCCACCTTGCCGCTGACCTTATCGATCATCAACCGCTCGATGGTACCGATCTTGGTCCCGTCGGAGCGGCGCACCAGTGTTCCTTCCACCCGGTCGCTGGCCACAAAACGATGCGGCTTAACGGGCATCGTAAATGTGGCTTGTGTCTGTGGGTGCGTCTGCATGTTTGCCTCCGCAATTTGGCGCGCACTTTTTGCAGGTCGCTAGACAATGCAGCGCGCAAAAAGCGCACCTTCGTTCACCACGCCAAACGCCGCCGCGGACGAAATGTTCCTTTAGCCCCTAATGCCCGCTTTGGTTAGCGGACATTATGCGATGCGGGAGCGATGTCCGCTTAGGCGGCTAGGTCCAGCGCAGCGTCACGCAAACGCTCGCGATCACGTTCGCCCTGAGCTGCGGATTTGAGGATACGTACGGCAAGCGCGGTCTTCTGCATCGTGGCTTGCTGCTCTGGCCGAAGGCAGGACCACGCATCGTCTAGGGTTTCTCTCAAAAGGGTGACGGTTTCAGGATCGAGAGACAAAGGCATAGATGCTTTGTCAGTCATGAAACACCTCAGTGTTGTTTCCGGAGATGCGGAACGTATTCGTGAAGCTGTGACCATAGTCTGGCGATTGAATGGCCATTGCCTGACCTTTTGCTCCCAGCGGTTCTGATTTACCGCCAATGGTTCACAGTCAACTGAATGACACGTGATGTTCCCTTTGATCCAAAAACGGACAGCGTGCGCCGTTCAAGAAGCAGACATTCGCAAAGTTGCGCAAATATTAGGAGGAGCGCCGGAAATGTCCGCTGCCTCGGCATTAGGCTCCAAGATCGTGAAGACGCCATGATTGGATGGGATAAAAGCCTTGGGGCTCCGGCGGGGCTGCACGTTTGTTTATTTCAGGTGCATCCAACTCCAGCAAGGAGGTCCGCATGAGAGTCAAAGAAGCAATGCACAAGGGCGTCGAGTGGGTCGGCCCCGATACCCCTATCACCGAACTCGCCAAATTGATGTGCGCACACAACATCGGCGCCATCCCGATTGGCGAAAATGACCGATTGATCGGCATGGTCACCGACCGTGACATCGTTTGCAAAGGTTTGGCGCAGGATACCTTTGATGTGAGCAGGACGACTGCACGAGACGTGATGACGCCAGGCATCCATTGCTGCCGGGAGGACGACGATCTCGCCAGGGCCGTGCGACACATGGAGACGCTTGAGGTCCGCAGGCTACCGGTGATCAATAAAGGCAAGCGGATGGTCGGCATGCTCGCGCTAGGCGATGTCGGTAGTTTGGCGCCTGACGATTTGCTATCAGAATACGTCAAGAGCGTCTCGGCTCATCACTGACTATCCGATTGCCGATATTGGTTCAGGGCAAGTCCGTGCGATGTCGCTTTACCCCTGAAAGCGGACATTTGCAGTGCACCAGCCCATGTCCGCTTTGTGCCAATAGCGGAAATGAGACGATCCAGCCACTTGTGCCGAGCCCCGTGAGCAACCTCGCCGAAAGCGGCGTCATACAACCGCAGGAAGTCGGGTGAGCAAAGGATGCGCGACACCTGCGACGGACTGTATCCGGTGGCCTTCGCGATATCCTTATTAGTCTGAAGTGGGTTCTCGAGGAGCGAAAGCAAGATGGCGTCCCCCTTCCACACGTTCCACTGCCTCCACCCCTTCCTTTGAATCGAACTTCCTCTCTTGCTGCATACTGGAGGATGGAACGTGGCCTTCTTGGGCAAGCCCTTTCGCCCGATGATGAGCCCTGCTTCGGCTTTTGCTAGATATTCAGCGCACAGATCAGCAACGGTGATTACGTTTCTCTTTCAAGTCGCTGCTCGGCTGGGTCGATGCCTCTTTCGACATCGCCAAGCAGGCGCCGCGCTTCGCGTCGGGCCTCGTCCGGTGTCAAGCGCCCATAGTTACCGACCGTAAGGCGCCGCGAACGGCCTTGTCGATTGCGAAACTGGATTAGGAATGACTTCAGTCCGCTCTGCTTTACGCGCAGGCCAAAACCACGCAACTCATCATCCCAATGAATGCGGTCCGTGCCGATTGGTTTGATTGCGTCGATCGACTTCTTGGTAAGCTTCATCGCCCCGCGCCGGGTAAGCAGTAGGTAAGCAGTAGGTAAGCAGGAAAATGGGATTGACGGGAATCGCCGTCAAGAGCGCGCGATTGATTCAGGCAAGAGATTTAAGGGCTTACGGGTGTCGAGCGGTGGTCGGCGATTGCTCGAAATTTCCCATGCACTACCTTGCCAAGGTCGGGGTCGAGGGTTCGAATCCCTTCGCCCGCTCCAGATTTTCCTGGTTATTGAATTACTTCTGACAGGCCGCCGAAAGGCGGCTTTGTCGTTCTTGTTCTGGGGAAGCACGGGGGAAGCAACAGCGGCTATTTCGTGCCTTGCCAATGGCACCGCACGTCTCGTTTATACTCCTTTTTTCGAACAGGCGCCGACTTGGCAATTCATCCCGCGCGCGAGGTCGTCGCAATGCTCTTCACTTAATATCTGGGCGGGCGCATTCGATATGCCTTGGGATTGGCGCGCGCAGCTACAGAACCGATGATGTGATGATCGCCATGAAGCCGCAGCCGGAACCATCAGCCCAGGAAGTACTGGCCGGCTTGGTCGAGCGTGTCACATATCACAATGCTGACAATGGCTTCTGTGTGCTGCGTGCCAAGGCACGAGGCCACCGCGATGTCGTGACCGTGGTCGGTCATTCAGCAACCATCGCAGCGGGTGAGTGGATCACCGCCTCGGGCCAATGGGTCAACGACCGCACCCATGGCCAGCAATTCAAAGCAAAGTTTCTGCGCACTTCGCTCCCCGATTCGGCCGACGGCATCGAAAAGTATCTCTCGTCCGGAATGATCCGGGGCGTTGGCCCTGTTTACGCCAAGAAGCTGGTGCGCGCCTTTGGCGACAAAGTGTTCGACGTCATTGAGGCGACACCGGACCGGCTGCGTGAGGTCGACGGCATCGGACCAGTTCGCGCTGCCAGCATTCTCGCTGCCTGGGCCGAGCAGAAGGCCGTCCGGGAAATTATGGTCTTCCTGCACAGCCACGGGGTCGGCACGGCGCGGGCGGTGCGGATCTTCAAGACCTATGGTTCCGATGCCATCCAGGTCATGACCGAAAACCCATACCGGCTGGCGCGCGATATTCGCGGCATTGGCTTCAAGACCGCAGACGCCATTGCAATGAAGCTCGGTATCGAAAAGACAGCGACGATCCGAGTGCGCGCGGGAATTTCCTATGCGCTGACCGAGGCCATGGACGAAGGACATTGCGGCCTGCCGACGGAAGAACTGATCCCGCTGGCCGAGAAGCTGCTCGAGGTGCCGCAGCAACTGATCCGCACCGCGCTCGATCTCGAGCTAAAGGAGGGCGCCGTGATCGCCGATCAGGTCGGTGAGACGCCGTGTGTATTCCTTGCCAGCCTACACCGGGCAGAACGCACTATCGCTGAACGGCTGACGCGGCTGACAAACGGCACGATACCGTGGCCCTGGATCGATCCGGACAAGGCTTTGCCCTGGGTCGAGAAGCACATCGGTCTGGCGCTGGCCGAAAGCCAGGTCGCAGCGGTCCGTCTTGCGCTGATGTCCAAGGTCACTGTGATGACCGGCGGACCCGGTGTCGGCAAAACCACCATCGTCAAAGCCATTCTGCGCATCCTCGCCGCCAAGGGCACTGAGATCCTACTGTGTGCGCCGACAGGCCGTGCCGCCAAGCGCATGACGGAGGCGACCGGCTTCCAGGCCAAGACTATCCACCGGCTGCTAGAGGTCGACCCCAAAGGTGGAGGCTTTAAACGCAACGACGACAACCCGCTCGATTGTGAATTGTTGGTGGTTGACGAAACCTCCATGGTCGACGTCATGCTGATGCAGTCGCTCATGAAGGCAGTGCCGGACCGGGCCGCTCTCTTGATCGTCGGCGACATCGACCAGCTTCCTTCGGTCGGGCCCGGCCAGGTGCTGGCCGATGTCATCTCATCTGGCGCTGTACCGGTGGTGCGCCTAACCGAAGTGTTCCGGCAGGCCGCCCAGAGTCGCATCATCACCAGCGCTCATCGCATCAACCAGGGCTCGATCCCCGATCTCAATCCGCCCGAAGCCGAGAGCGACTTCTACTTCGTGCAGGCCGTGGATCCGGAGACGACCGTCGCTCGCATTATCGAGCTCGTAAAGACACGGATCCCCAAACGGTTCGGCCTCGATCCTATCCGCGACATCCAGGTGCTTTGTCCGATGAACCGCGGTGGCGTGGGTGCACGGTCGTTGAACATCGAACTGCAGGCCGCACTCAATCCCGCCGGCGATCGCAAGGTTGAGCGGTTCGGCTGGACCTTTGCCCCCGGCGACAAGGTCATGCAGATCGAGAACGACTACGACAAGGAGGTCTACAACGGCGATATTGGCACCATCGACGACGTCGATTCCAATTCGGGCGAGCTCATCGCCAGCTTTGATGGCCGGTCCGTCACATACGGATTTGGCGAGCTCGACATGCTGGTGCCCGCCTACGCTGCGACCATCCACAAAAGCCAGGGTTCAGAATATCCCGCCGTGATCATCCCGGTGCTCACCCAGCATTACGCCATGCTGCAACGGAACCTGCTCTATACCGGCGTCACGCGCGGCAAGAAGCTGGTCGTACTGGTCGGACAGAAGAAGGCGGTCGCCATCGCGGTGCGCAATGTGTCGGGGCGGAGGCGGTGGTCGAAGCTCAGCGATTGGCTGCGGCCAAAACCGCCTGTCTCACGACAGTTCGGCATGGCGAGTTGAGGGGAGTGGATTCCGTCTCGACGTTTGCCCATCACGCCGCTTTCGCTTCCGGATCGGTTAATCCTCGAGCAACGGCATGTCGAGGCTGGGGTCTCGGGCATAGCCTTGCCGGCGATGCCCTGCAGGTCGCCCACCGTTCCGACTGTAGAGTCGACAACCGCCAGGATCTGCGCCCCCGCTTCGACCACTGCTTGCCCATAAACCTCCGCTCCCCGGTCGAGGTCTTCGCGCATGTCGTTGAATTTCTCGATCACGGCTTCGATGCGTTGGCGGAATGCAGCGTGCCGTACCAGCCGGTGTCATGCTGACAGTGATCGCAGTTGGCACAAAGCGGACATACCAGCCCAGCCGCCCGATGTCCGCTTTCGGGGGTAAAGCGGACATCGCAATTCAAGGGCGTGATGTCCGTTCATGACCCATAGCGGACATTCAGCTTGCGCTAGCG